>NZ_JAVRCS010000037.1:0-57956 GCF_034530635.1 Nostoc sp. EspVER01 | reverse complement strand
TAGAGTTAGTGTAACTAGATATGTAAAGTTTTGTATTAGGATTCAACATTTCTGGCTCAAACACAATTTTTTGCAAGTTATCTAAATTGTTCAATACCCGATGAGGTAAGGAAATTGGGGATTTGGATGGTGTCTCAGTGATATTTACTAACAAGAGAGATTATACTGCATGACTTAAGATGAATATATACCCCAACTGAAATGGATTCCCAGTATGCTCTGTTGTGTGAATCCCGATTGCCAAAAACCCTTAAATCCTGATAAAAACAACTATTGCCATAGTTGTAGAGCGGAATTGATACCCCTGCTAGGAGGTCGCTATCGTCCCACTCAGGTTTTATCAGACGAAGGCGGATTTGGTAGAACCTATCTAGCCAAAGATGTACACAAACTGAATGAATGCTGTGTTGTTAAGCAATTCGCGCCAAAACTTCAGGGAACTGGACCACTAACTAAGGCCGTTGAATTATTTAAACAAGAAGCGAGCCGACTGCAAGAACTGGCAGAACATCCACAAATTCCAACTTTATTGGCTTATTTTGAGCAGAATAGCTATCTCTTTTTGGTGCAGCAGTTTATCGATGGGCAAAACTTACTCAAAGAATCGGAAACGCGGGCAAACTATAACGAAACGGAGATTCGCCAACTTTTGCTAGATTTACTGCCGGTACTGAAGTTTATCCATCTGCGGGGAGTGATTCACCGGGATATCAAGCCACAGAATATTATTCGTCGTCAAAGTGATGGGCGATTAATCCTCATTGATTTTGGAGCTTCTAAGCTGCTGACAGCAACAGTACAAACTAAAATGGGCACTGTGATTGGCTCACACGGTTACACTGCACTTGAACAGATGCAAGATGGAAAAGCTTACCCAGCCAGTGATTTATTCAGTTTGGGGGCTACTTGTTTTCATCTCCTGACTGGGGTTCGCCCATCTCAACTGTGGATACAGCAGGGTTATGGTTGGGTTGCATCTTGGCGGCAACATTTAACCAGTTCAGGTAGAGAGGGGATTTCTATATCTGTAGAGTTGGGTGAAGTTTTGGATAAGCTGTTGCAACTAGACATCCAAAAGCGTTATCAATCGGCTGATGAAGTCATCAATGACTTGACACCTCAAATACCACCATTGTCATCAGTGCCCCCAACTATACTTACACCAACATTTGCAGCTACCCCAACAAACAAGGTGCCAGTTTCACCAAAATCAAATAACAATCTGAAAAGTCAACTGCTGTTAGTTTCTAGCATTTTAGTGTTGGGATTAGGGGGAGTTTGGTATTTTCAGTCTCGTCCCCAGACAGTCAGCGAGGCTCCTCAACCTATTTCTCAGCCTATTCAGCCCCAAAAAAACGTCTCAGAAAATTCTTATCTACCCAAACCCTTCAAGGGGCATTCTAGTGACGTGAATTCCGTAGCTTTCAGTCCTGATGGTACAACCCTTGGCAGTGCCAGTGATGATAAGACAATCAAGCTATGGAATCTGACAGGTGGGCAGGAAATCCGCACTTTAGAAGGACATTCCAATTGGATTTGGACTATAGCTTTCAGTCCTGATAGCAAAATCCTCGCTAGTGGCAGTGCGGACAAGACAATTAAACTGTGGAATCTGGAAACAGGAAAGTTAATCCGCACTTTGGAAGGAAATGGCGACGGAGTTACTTCCGTAGCTTTCAGTCCTGATAGCAAAACCCTTGCCAGTGGCAATGCTAGTAAGGATATGAAAATTAAAATATGGAATCTGGAGACAGGAAAGTTAATCCGCACCTTAGAGGGACATACCAATGGTATTGCATCTGTAGTTTTCAGTCCTGATGGTAAAACCCTTGCCAGTGGTAGCTGGGATAGAACAATTAAATTGTGGAATCTGGGAACAGGAAAGTTAATCCGCAGCTTAGAGGAAAGTCCAGAGTCGATTCTTTCAGTCGCTTTTGCTCCCAATGGCGTCATCCTTGCCAGTGGTAGTAAAGACAAGACAATTAAATTGTGGAATCTGAAAACAGGAAAGTTAATCCACACTTTAAAAGGACATAATGATAAGGTTAATTCTGTCGCCTTTTTGCCAAGGATAGGTTCAAATGCTATCACCCTTGTAAGTGGCAGTAGTGACAAGACAATCAAACTTTGGAACCCAGTCACCGGAAAGGAAATCCGCACTTTAGAGACAGGTTCTGGATATATTTATGCCGTTGCCATTAGCCCAGATGGACAAACCATTGCCGGTGGTGGAAGTGGTGAGAACATTCTCAAAATTTGGCAGATGATTAATTAAAAATATCTGATAGTGTACATTCGGAATAGATTGCGACTTTGTTGGGTTCTACCTCAGAAAGAATATTTAGCTGTGCAAAAATATCAAATTAATCATAGCTTCAAAAGATGATATTGGCGAAGACTGTATTATGGTAATATTCTCTACGTGTTCAGGATTATAGCTTGAAAAAAATATCAAAATCTATCCATAAACCTGCAAAAGTGGGTTTATATAGGTTTTATTCTGTCAAAAAAATATCGTAATAATTCAGGAGCCAGGAGCCAAAATAATTGTAAAATCAAGCGTATAATAACTTCTTGATTTTATTAAAATTATTAAGTTTGGGTATTAACGTCTTCTAACTTCTGGATTCTGAATTCTTACAAAATATCTTGAAATAAAAGTTTATGATTAATATATTTTTTCTACTCATACTATTTTCTTCACTTTTAGGCCGAATTAAATTTCCAGGAATAAATATTGGTATTCATTATTTATTACTTCCTGCATTTAGTTTTGGAATCATTAGTTTATCTTTCAAATCTCTACCAGAAGTTGTTAAGAAGCATAAAATAATTTTGATATCTATAAGTCTCATGTATTTGTGGATGTGGCTGTCCTCATTAATGAGCGAGTTTCCAAATATTGCTATTACTTATAGTCTAAAATACTCAAGTTATTATATATTGTTTTTTGCTTTTTTAATATTAACGTTTAAGAAGATAACACTACCATCTCTAACATTTTATTACCGTTGCATATTGCACTTACTACAGATAATTGCAGGTTTGGGTTTTTTAGAGGTTTTCCTTCCCAACAACTGGATTTTTAAATTCTTAAAGTTCCCTAGCTTTTATCCTGAGATTGGTTCCATTATGCAAAACCCTAATCAGTTTGGGGTCATAGTCGCCATTGGATTATGTTTAAGCCTGATTTTAGAAAAACAGAATAAAATTTCTAAAATTGAATTAAATATAAGCGAATTCATTTTTATAATTCCCTTAGCTTTGTCTGCCAGTGGGAATGGGTGGGTAATTTTTTTAATTGGGATATTTCTTTTGCTGATATATAAAATTATTAGTTTTAGAAAAATGATTTATCTAATAAGCCTGTTGTTTTTATTCATTGTAACTGCACCAGTTTCTACATGGAGACTTGGTTTAGCAGACAGTAAAATATTTCCATTAATTAATTTATTTTTAGAAAATTCAAATTCAGTAAATCCAAACGAAAAAAAGCCTCATACTCTTGTATTAACAGGTTTTTCAAGGTTTCAAATC
Organism: Nostoc sp. EspVER01; assembly: GCF_034530635.1. Taxonomy (NCBI): domain Bacteria; kingdom Bacillati; phylum Cyanobacteriota; class Cyanophyceae; order Nostocales; family Nostocaceae; genus Nostoc; species Nostoc sp. EspVER01. Next base: position 54,419 of record NZ_JAVRCS010000037.1, on the reverse strand, counting down.
TGGCAGGCAGCTATTAATGAAACTATTAAAAGACCACTTACTGGTATAGGTATAGGGGTTTTTCCAGACCAGATAGGAGTCAATGTTTGGGGAAAGAAAGGTTATCACGCACACAATATATTTTTAAATGTGTCGGCAGAACAAGGAATTCCTGGATTATTACTATTTACTAATTTTTTAGCGAAAATAGCATTTAAAGTTAAATATGCTAATCCTTTAATTACTGTTCCGATTATTATGTTTTTAGTGTCTCAAATTCTAGATTTTTTTGCTGAAGACTATACTTTTACAACTATTGAGTTTTATTTTATAGCAGCAGCTATCAATTTTAGAAAAGATGTTGTCACGCAATTACAACCTGAAATTATTGAAAATACCAAGAAACTATGAGTGCTAAACCTCGTCTTTACCTAATATTTCCGAATATATTTGATTTCAAGGGAGGTATTCAAGTTTACTCAAAATTTTTGCTGAAAGCTTTACAAGATATATATCCTGAAGCTGATTATGATGTGTTTCTCAAATATGATAAGTATAGTTTAAAACAACTAGATAAATTGCAGTTTTTAAATTCAACAAGATTTCATTATTTTGGAGATTTACCAAAATTATTACAACCAATTTTATTTGCCGCAAAAATAACTATTTTAGCTATTCTTCAACATCCCATTATAGTTATTTCTACTCATGTTAACTATGCGATTGTTTGTTATATTCTCAAATTTTTCACTGGAACTCCTTACTGGGTCGTTGCTCATGGCTTAGAAGTTTGGGATATCGAAAATAAGGCAACAAAATTCGCTTTAGAAAAAGCAGATAAAATCATTAGTGTTAGTAATTACACTCGCCAGCGCTTGCTTCAAGATACAAATATTGATTCAGAAAAAATAGTTATTTTACCTAATACATTTGATGCTAGTAAATTTTTAATAAATTCTAAACCTACCTACTTACTTAAGCGATATAACTTAACAGATGAACAGCCTGTAATTTTAACAGTAACGCGGCTAGGAAGCATGGCAAAATACAAGGGTTATGACCAAATCCTTCATGCTTTAATTAAAGTGCGATCGCATCTCCCTAATGTTCACTTCATTCTTGCAGGTAAAGGAGATGATATACCTCGAATTAAAGCTTTAGTTACCAACTTAAATCTACAAAATTGTGTGACAATTGCCGGCTTTGTTCCAGATCAAGAATTGTGCGATCATTACAATCTCTGTGATGTTTTTGCTCTGCCTAGTAAAGGAGAAGGATTTGGAATCGTTTTTCTAGAAGCTTTAGCTTGTGGTAAACCTGTATTGGCGGGTAATCAAGATGGTTCTATAGATCCCTTAGCTGACGGGAAGTTGGGATGTTTGGTCGATCCTGATAACGTTGAAGAAATTGCCGATAATCTAATTCAAATCCTGCAAGGTGATTGTGCTAATCCAATAATTTACCAACCAGAATATTTACAACAAAAAACTATTGAAGCTTTTGATTTTAGTCAGTTTCGCGCAAGTTTAGCAAAGTTAATTAGTGATAAATAGTTACAATTTAAGAAAATTTGGTAAAAATAATGGACGACTCAGTATTTGTTATATTTCTTGCCTTTGGATTTCTTTGGGTTTTGATGGGAGTTGTAGGTTGGATTGCGTTTCTCAAATCTGAGGGTGAGGAAATTAAGTTTGGTAAGTGGGGGCTTATAGTTGCTATTCCAATCTTAATACCAATAATTTTTACTCTGATTATTGGTGTATTTTATCATTAATAAAATGGGCGATCGCTGGGCAAAACAGCATAATAGACGGACAATGAATGGGACAATAAATTACTTAGATAAGCTATTTGTCAGATTGTATGTGTAGAGAAATAAGTCCAACTGAACAAAATAAAGATATCGTTCTTCAGTTCTATGGAGCTTTCGACAGGCGAAATATTAGCCAAGCCCTGGCGCTTCTGTCACCCAATTTTGTTGCTCATATGGCTGGTACACCTGCTCCTCTTGATGGTGAAGGTTTTAAACAGTTTGGCATGGCTTTTTACTTAGCCTTTACCAACGGTCAACATACATTTGATCAAGTACTTGTTGAAGGAGATAAAGTTGTTACTTGTGGAACATTTACAGCTAGGCATCTAGGTGAATTTCAAGGTCTTCCTGCAACAGGTAAAGAAATTAAGTTATCAATCATGCATATTGATCGCGTTGAAAACGGTAAAATTGTAGAGCATTGGGGGCAAGGCGATGCACTTGGATTAATGCAACAGTTGGGTATTATCTTTTTACCAGGGCCTGCCCTTTTTCCGCATATTTTGAAAAGTCTTTTATCCAAGCTGTTGAATAAGCCAATAGGAATTAATAACTTAGGAGTATGATGTTTATTCTTAACACCAATGTTATGAAACTACTAGTTTTGTAACAGCGATCGCAAGAAGGTATCAATTGAGCTATAGCAATCCTAATTGAGTTGTGAAAATGCGCGATGTCCAGATCCCCGACTTCTCGAAGAAGTCGGGGATCTAATTTTTCACGAATGATTTAGGATTGCTATAGTTTATTTTTGAATCGCACCCCTGACCAAAATCACTGTACTTTCGACACCAGAAGCGATCGCTTCGGGAATATTACCTTGAATCGCTTGCTGTAGCAATCCCTCGCGGGAAGCTCCCAAAACTACAACGTCGTAACCTTCGGTTTGCACTAGCTTAATCACACCTTCGGCGACTGAATTAGCTTGCACGGGGAGAGCAACTACAGTACTCGACAATTTGCGGCGACGCATTAAATGACGGATGGCTTGTTCTGAAATTGACATATCTGGCTTGAGTTCAGATGGCTTAAACACCTGTGTCAGGCGAATTTTCGGATCGTTTCCCAATGTAATTAAAGCCGGTAGCAATTTAATTGCCAGTGGTGAATTGGGGCCACCAGCCACTGGAACTAGCCAACGGTTAAAGGAGTGCTGAGTGGGGAGTGGGGAGTGGGAAGTAGTGCCTAATTTTACTAACACGACTTCGCAGGTGGCTTGGCGAATTATGGTGTCAACAACGTTACCAAAAATACGACCAGGGGTAGATGTGTTACCTTTCCATCCCATTAAAATTAGGTCGATGTGTTGTTCGTTGATTGTTTCCAAAATTGCCTGCGCCACATCGTGGGTAACTCGAATCTGCGTGTGCAAGGGAATTTTCCACTTTTTTGCTAAGACTTCTGCCTGTCGTAACAAGCGGCGACTTTTTGCTGTTCTTACCTGTGTTTCTGATGGGGAACTGTGGCGGGGTATCAGCATCACTTGCACGCAATCTATTTCATAATGGCGATCGCGGGCAATAGCTGCTGCCATTAGTAATAAAACACCTGCTGTTTCGGGATTTGCTACGGGTACTAATAATCTACCTCTACCAGTGCTGGGCGATCGCGTCTGGTAAACTATGTATGAAGGTTCTGGTCGCAGTTTCGGTGTCGCATTTTCACAATTGAGATGATCTGCCTCCGCCCGAATAATATCTGCACGAGTAATAATCCCAATCAGTTTTCGTCTATCTACCACCGGTAAGCGACTGATTTGATAGCGATCGAGTAAATATAGTACATTACTCAGGGTGTGAATTGGTGATACTGTCATCGGGACAGATGTCATAATTTCTTTTAAGAAAATATCGGCTAAATTGCGATCGCGCAGTGTGTGATTTGTACTCTCGCGGATTTTTAACAAATCTGATTGCGTTACAATCCCCACTAACTTGCTATCTTCTACCACAGGGAAACCGCGATGATGAGAATGAGCAAAAGCTTGCATTGCTTCTTCCAAGCTCATCTCTGCATCTAGAGTTTCTACCCGTTCTTGCATTACATCTTTGGCAGTTAACTTGCTTAATGCTCCTTCCATCGCAACTTCTTTGGTGAGAGTAATACCTTTTAACTCCAAAAGTTTCTCATAAAGCGAACCAGGCACTACCTTATCCGCAACCAGGTAAGCTGCGACAGAAACAATCATCAAAGGTAACACTAGGTTGAAATCTGTAGTCATCTCAAAGACAATCACAATTGCTGTGATTGGCACTTTCGAGACAGCACTAAAAAATCCACCCATACCCGCTAAGGCATAAGTAGTAGGAGAACCAGATCCAGTAATATATAACTCAGATACACCGATGATGTGTCCTAAGCAAGAACCCAAAATCAGACTGGGAGCGAATAATCCCCCCGGCGCTCCCGAACCAAATGCAATCAGTGTGAGGATGAACTGAGCCGCAAAGGCGATCGCGGCGACGCTAGGATGGGAACTTCCAGTAATTAATGACTCCCGTAGTCCCGTATTATCACGGAAGGATGGGGGGAGCATGGCCACGACAACACCAGAGATAAATCCAGCTAAAGCTACCTGCAACGGTAAGCTGATGTGTAATCTTCGATAAAATTTAATACTAAATATGATGCCGCGATTAAACAATGCACCAAACAAGCCTGCCAAAATACCTAACAGGATGAAAAAGGGAATTTCTGGAATGGAGAATTGGCTGGAAGATTTTACTAATTGCAAGTTAAGGTCAAGAGAGCCACCACCCAAAAGTCGGGATATCACGCCACCAATAAAAGAGGCGATAATGGCAGTCCCGAGAGTCAATCCTGATAAATCTTGGAGTAACTCTTCAACGATAAATAATACACCTGCGATCGGGGCATTGAAAGCAGCAGCCAAACCCGCACCCGCACCAGCTGCAATCATTTGCCGTCGATGATCTGGGGAAGTGGGAACCCAACGACTCATTCCTGCTGCCAAACCTGCCCCCACTTGGACAGTAGGGCCTTGCCGTCCCAGAGTCATGCCAGAACCAATGGCGATGATGGCACTGAGTAACTTCACACCTGCTACCCGCCAAGATAATGTCACAGGCACATTGGCAAGAGATGCTTTGACTTGTGGAATACCGCTACCAGAAGCCTCTGGTGCTAATCTATCCACCAACCATCCAGCTAGAAATCCCAGGACAAGACCAATTGCAGGTAGTACCAGCCATGCCGGCAAAAGGTGGGTAGTATGCACTCGCCATGTCCCCAACCATCCCGATCCTACTTTCAGGAATACCGCAGATAGAGCAGCAACCAGACCGATAATACAGGCTTCGGCGATCGCTAAACCTCTTCTAGGCTGCCACCAGGTGCGAAAACGCTGATTCATACCAGTTTTGGATTTTAAATTTTGGATTACAAATCTTTCCTAAAAAGCTGTTTAGTGGAATCTTAGAGGATGGTTTAAAAGTCTATATCAAGGCTCATATCCCCGACTTCTTAAAGAAGTCGGGGATATTATTATTCACAAATAATTTAGGATCGCTATACAAAAGCACTCTCCCCAATTACGAATTACGTTAGCGTAGCGGGGCGTAGCCCATTACGAATTAATTACTTCTCCCCGTAGTGGATAGCCCTTCTACTATCAGAGATGGAGTATAACAAGAACCATTCCAATCAACATCGTTGCCTAGTGTAACCAATTGCTTCAGGGCTGTGTAAACATTACCTGCAACCATAGTATCCTTAACACGCCCAATTACTTGACCATTTTGGACGCGATAGCCTAAATCGACATTGATCGAAAAATCTCCAGAAATACTGCCGCCACCACCCAACATTTGATCGACAATCAAGCCATCATCTAATTGTTGAATCAAATCTGGTAGCGATGCCGAACCTGGCTGGATGAGAAAATTAAATAAACCAGGGGTGGGATAGCTACCTAAACCAGGGCGAAAACCATTTCCAGTGGTGTTAGTACCCAGTTGAGAGCCGGTAGTGCGATCGCTATAGAAATGCTGTAAAGTCCCGTTTTGGATAAATACCAGAGATTGAGTCGGAGTCCCTTCATCATCAAAAGGGCAACTGTAAGGGCCAGCTTCTGGATCTTGGTACATGGTGAGACTGGGTGCAACTACTTCTTTACCCAAACGTTCTGCCCAAGGTGAAGCTGCTTCTAAAACTCGCTTGCCATTCAAAGCGGCTTGTACAGTACCCCAAAGCATATCGGCGGCTTTAGAAGTGAACAAAATCGGCACACGACCAGTAGGAGGTGAGATATTTTCTTTAGACCAAATTAACCGTTGTAAAATTTGGTTAGCTAATCTCTCTGGATCGAGTTCCCCCCGCTTAGTTTGACCATCAGCAACACTTAAAAAATCATCACCACGCACCCATTCTGCTGATATATAGCAGCTGAGGGTAGTGTCTGTATAGTGACAATCTAAACCTTTGGTGTTGACTAGTCTAGTGGTTTCAATATCACATTCCCAGTCACCATTGCATACAACATCGGGATAAGCATCACGGATGAGTGCGATCGCTTCTTTGCCCCAGTCCACCAAAACCTCTATCGGTAAACTTTCTCCTAAATCGGGGTAGTCAGGCTGAAAGTTAGAGCCTAATTCTACAGTTTCCGGTTGATTTAGTTGACTTAGAGCCAGAGCTTTTTCCACCATTACTTCGGCTAAGACAGAACCGTAAGCCACCGTTAGTCCCGGACGCCCATTTCGCCAAAGCCGTAGTGCTGTGCCTTCAGATTGGTTAGTTTCTAGCTGTTTGAGTCGGTTTGCCTCAAAAAACACTGGGCGAGAAAGCGATCGCGATTGATACACTTCAGCAGCTTCTGCTCCAGATTTTATAGCTAGTTCCAGCAACTGTTCGGCGAGTGTATCTTGTGACAAATTTTCAGAACCCATGACCCTTAGTGAATTGTGGATTTTGAACCGCATATCAACGCTGTCTCAACAGAAGTGCGATGTCTACGACGGGCTACGCCTACGCACTTTCCAGTGATGAACGCAGATAACTATCCAAAAATCATCAGTGTTTCTTTACAGTTACGATTTAAAACCGCAGATCCACACTGATGGACGCAGTTAATTATCCCAAATCATTGTCATGTCTCAACGGATCTAGTCATTTGTCATTCGTCATTCGTCATTGGGCACAAGATACAGAGGGAAAAAACTTACTGCAACTTCTCCTCGGTCACTGAGCGTTGGTCATTGAGCGTAGCCGAAATGAGCCGAAGTGCCCCCTGCCCATTTTCAAAGATTAACCTCTTGCAACAGCCAAAAACCAGCAAAAGATTCTGCTTTGGGATCGGACTGTACGCCGATAAAATGTACTCCATTCGCTTTTTGCTTGGCTGCTTCAAAACCTTTAGCTTCCGCTAAAATTTGAGGTTTTTTGATATTTGCCACAATCCAACTTTCAGTTACACCAGTTTCTAAAACCAATCTCGCCTCTTCGCTGGTGTCAAATCTTAAAAAAGCCAACTCCAAACCAGACATCCACCCAGCCAAGGGTAGCGCTCTCGATGAGAAAATCAAAATACCAGGAATACGGGCTTCGGGTGAAACTTTCGCCAACTCTAAAGGGAAAGCTTCACCAAAACCAATTTCCCACTCTGGCATATCAGCAAAATCCGCCGCATCTAAAGTAACAAATACCCACTGCTGTCCTTCCAAGGCATCCGGTAAACGTTGCGGCAAAGGTTTCTCTAAGCGGACTGAGGGATTAGTCCCCCCTTGATACCCCGCCTCTTGAGGATACACTTCTTCCATCCGCTGTTCTAACCATTGATTGAGAACCAAAGTACGGCGGCTAGGCTGGGCGGGAATGCCTATATCTTGGCAAGCTTTAGTAATCATATTGTTCATTTGGCGGCGGAAAAAGCGGATTTTAATTGGTGCTTTTCCAGCTTGGTCAATAGCCTCCTGCAATGCTGTCCGCAACCAGCCCGAATTTACCTGGGTACTGGGACAATATTGAGTATAGCGAAACAAAGAGTCTACTTTTGTGCCGATATCCAAGGGGCTTTCGCAGACTAAGACTTCCCAAACTTTTTTTTGATTAGCGTCCAAAATCGGACGAGAGTAAAAATCGATTTCCCAAATACTGCCCATGTTTTGCGGTAAAAATCTGGCTGTTATGTTTTCCTGATATGTTGATCATACGAGTGTTGGGGCAGCAGGGGAATAACGGAGTTGGGAGTGGGGAGTGGGGATAAGGGGTTTCTGAAGTGGATGTTTTAAATTTTAACTCTTCACCATCTCCCTTATTTCTCATTGTTTGAGCAGAACATAGGAAGTTTTTGGAGTAATAGGCTTGGCGATGACTGGGGAATTCATCAGGCGATCGCTCTTAACAAACCCTGTTAGTCTTATGATTGATGTGGGCTGAAACCACTATTTTTCCGAAGGTTTATCAAAGTTTGTGATCTAATGACGGTTAATCCAAACGCCTCTGAGTCCAGCTGCTTTAGCTGCATGATAGTCTTCTACAATGCTATCGCCGATATGCCATGCCGCCTCTGGGGAACATTTATGTTTATCTAAGGCAATGGCAAAAATTTGCGGGTCGGGTTTAGCTGCACGTACCTGCGTAGAAATGGTGACGGAGGTAAAAAACTCTCTCAATCCCAAACTTTGCAATACTGAGTAAATCCGAGAATCAAAATTAGACAGCACCCCCAGGCTAACTCCCAACCGCCGCCAGTTGATTAAAGCTGGTAAAACATCGGGATAGACAAACCACGGTTCGCCAGTGCCAAAGTGAATGTAAAGTTCGCTAAAAAAAGCCGAAAAGTCAGCAAATTCCTTAAGAACACCTGCACTTTCAAAAGTGTTCAGGGCAATTATCCGCCACCAATCAAACTCGCGCTGGGGAATATCTTGTAGTTCTGCATCTGGAAATATCGGTGGCGGCGCTGCTTTAAAGCTTTGGATGAAAGCTGTATTCAATGTTTCGGCTGAAACTGTAACGTCAAATTCCTGGGCTATCTGACTATAAACTTTGCCCACACTACCTTTGACATCGAAGAGTGTACCCACAGCATCTAAAAAAATAACTTTCGGTTGTTCCATTAAAGTTTGAAAATTTTGAATGTTGAATTTTAGATTTTGGCTTGTTAAGAGCTTCTGTGGGTAGAGTCTAGCATCTGCTAAGTAGATTGGCGGAAATTAAACAAATCATCGTAAATGTATTGGTTTTTTTACCAATGCCCCATACTTCGACTTCTCTTCGAGACGCTACGCGAACGCGGTAGTTGAGCGCAGTCGAAACTCAGTACAAGTGCCCAATTCCCAACCTTGAAAATTAACGAGAAAGTGTTTCTATAATCGGACGGAATAGCCAATTAAAACCAACTTTCAGCTGATGGTCTAAAGTTGGCAATCTATATAAATAAGCAGCACGACGAGCGACGTATGCCAAGGGACCATCTAGTTTAATTCCCAAACCAGTGAGAGTGGCGTTGTCTATTCCTAGTGCCATCATTTCTCCTAACTGTTGGTAGTGGAAGGGAAGGAGGGGGCGATTAGTCGAAGTTGCCCAGATATTCCAAGCAGTATAATCAGCTTGTTGAAAAGCGGCTTGTGCGGTGGCGGGAACTTGCTGTCCTTCAGCGTCATGACAGTCTGCTAAATCTCCCAAGGCAAAGATCTCTGGATGATCGAGGACTTGCAGATTGGATGTAGTGGTGATTTGACCACGCTGATTTTGCTTGAGAGCAAGAGAATTTACTACAGGCGCAACCCTAGTTCCCACAGTCCAAATTACCAAATCCACGGGAATCGTATCTAACTGGTTTTTGTACTCTAGGGAAATGCTATTTTGCTCGATTGATTCGATTTTGGTTTCTAAGTCAAGAAACACACCACGGGCATCTAAGGCTTTCTTTGCTGCTTCCCGATTAAACTCTGGGGAAGTTCGCAAAATTTGGTCGGCGATTTCAATTATCCGAAATCGTCCTCTTTCGCCTAGTCTGTCGGCTAACTTACAGGCTAACTCTACACCACTGTAGCCAGCCCCAACGATCGCTACCCGAATTTTATCAGCATCCGATTCTTCTAAAAATCGCAGGCGTTCTTCTAAACGATAGGCATCAGAGATTGTACGGAATGTGTAGGCGTAGGCTGCCGCACCAGGGACTAAATCTAGCGGTGTTTCACCTCCTAGCGCCAGCACTAATCGGTCGTAAGGGATTTCCGGGCCTTCTTGGATATTTACCCGTTGCTGGTCAATGTCAATTCCAGACACAACCCCTTGATAAAAACGCACCCCTGTGCCTTGTAAAAGTTCTTCAAAGGGTGGGGCAATTTCCCAGGTTTGCAGTTCGCCAGTGAGTAATTCGTAAAGTAAAGGAGAGAATAGGAAGCGATCGCTTTGATCTACTAGAACAATTTCGGGTTTTTGCGTAGATTCCCAAGGTAATTGGCTTAACCGCAGGGCTGTGTAGAGACCACCAAAGCCTCCACCAAGGATACAAATTCTAGAAGTTTGTTCAGTCATCTATTCTATGTTATGGAACAATCAATATTAATTAGGCAACTAACTTCAGGGTAACTGAAAGTTTAAGTTTCAAAACCCTCCATTTGTATGAATGGTTTTAACAGCGGTAACTCAACACTGCTTCGGTGAGAAAATTGGACAGCTTGCAGTCTAACAATTGGATAAACTTGTTAGAAAACGTTAAGGTTTTATTTCCATGAGTTGGTTTTTTTCGACGCTGGGAGTTTTCTTGGCACTAATGACGCTCTTGCTAGCGTTGTATCTGATTACTGCGAGGCCTTATCAATCATCTAACTCCGTAGCCAATTCCTATGACGAATGGACTGAAGACGGTATTTTGGAATTCTACTGGGGTGAACATATCCACTTAGGTCATTATGGTTCGCCACCACAACGAAAGGATTTTCTCACCGCTAAATCTGACTTTGTGCATGAAATGGTACGTTGGGGTGGTTTAGATAAATTACCCCCTGGCACTACTGTCTTAGATGTTGGCTGTGGAATTGGAGGTAGCAGTCGCATCTTGGCACGAGATTACGGTTTCGCAGTCACAGGTATTACCATTAGTCCCCAACAAGTCCAACGCGCCCAGCAGTTAACCCAAGAGGAACTTGATGTGCAGTTTCTTGTGGATGATGCTATGGCACTTTCTTTCCCAGATGCTAGTTTTGATGTAGTTTGGTCGATTGAAGCCGGGCCACACATGCCAGATAAAGCCATTTTTGCCAGAGAGTTGATCCGGGTGCTAAAACCCGGTGGAGTGATGGTTTTAGCCGACTGGAATCAGAGAGACGATCGCCAAAAACCGCTCAATTTTTGGGAGAAACGGGTAATGCGGCAACTATTAGATCAGTGGTCGCATCCGGCTTTTTCCAGTATTGAAGGCTTTTCCGAGCTTTTGGCAGCAACGGGATTAGTTGAGGGGGAAGTGATAACGACAGACTGGACGAAACAAACACTTCCTTCTTGGCTAGATTCCATCTGGCAAGGTGTGACTCGACCAGAGGGATTGGTGCGTTTTGGTCTATCTGGTTTCATTAAATCTCTGCGAGAAGTACCTACCCTCCTACTGATGCGGCTAGCATTCAGCGCGGGTCTGTGCCGATTCGGGATGTTCCGCGCAATCAGGGCTAACTCGTTGCAGAAATCAACTAAGCAGTATAGTTTGATTAGCAATTCCTGACAGCCTCGTTAGTTTTAGAGGACTAGTCCGAATGGCACTAACAAAAAACAAGATGATGGAGAACTCTTGAGCAAAGTGCTTTGTTGCAAACTCTTTCCCCTCTGCTCCTTTGCCCCTCTGCCCCTCTGCCCCTCTACAACCCTTACGCTGCCTACTATACGGCTTAACTTAGTGCCATTCAGGACTAGGGCTAGTCCTATGTTACAAAAATGTGGGTAATCCCTACTTACCTTGCTGATTTTCCACGATTTGTGCTTGGGTGTGACGCAGTTCCGCTAACGCCAATTCTAAGCGTTGATTTTTTTCATCTAACTCCTGCGTCCGTTCGCGTACTTTCTTTTCTAGAACCTGGCTATATACTTCTAGCTGTTCATTACTATCCTTTTGAGCTTTTATGAGTTGCTGAACTTCCTGGATAAGACGATTGAGGGAAGTAGCTAAGATGCCAACTTCATCATTAGTCGTGACGGGTGCTTGTAAATCGAAGTTAGATTCTTCTGTAACCTGTTGGGCAATATGGGTAACAGCTTGAATGGGACGAGCAATGGCGCGGCTGGTGTAAATTGCTAGTAATGTGGCGATCGCAATTGATAGTGACAGGCTACCGACGATAATGTATAAGTGCAATTTTTCTGCCGTTTGTAGTTCCTGTTTTGCTTGCTGATACTCCTCGGCTGTAACTTTCACAAGGTTGGTGATGTCATTGAGAAAGTCATCCATCAAAAAAACCGATGAGCCATGCATAAAATTAAACAATTGAGTTTGTGCTGTCTTAATCTTAATTGGTGATAAATTATTGGGATTATTCTCTTTAAAAAAAGCTTCTGTGCGTTGTAAATAAGCGCTAAAACCTTTATAATTCTGCAATAAAGGATAAACTCTTTTTTGCCCACTGACAAAACTATAATTTGGCTTATTAATAGTGTAATTCGCTGTTAATTCAAACCAAACTTGTCGGGCTTCGGCAACATACTCTAGTAATTCAGTGTAATTTTTTTTCCATAGCTTTGGTCTATCCATATAGAGAATCAGTTGGTGTTGAGTGGTGCGGACATAAAACACACTCGTTTTTAGCTGGGATACTTGATATAACTCTTCAAATGCAGCGTCTTCCCGTTTTTGTGCCTTATCCTTGTAATGATCTGCAATCAAAAAACCCATAGTAGTTCCCAGTACGGCGATACTGACAAGCAGTGCATATCCGATACCGATTTTTTGACCAACCTTCAAATAGCTAAACCAATGTCTAGAAATACTGTGATTTGATTGCTTAGAAGTTAGTGTATCGAACTTACTGTGCTGTTTCATACTCAACCACGACTTAGATGGATTTCAATTCGTTCCAGTAAGTCACGTCGCTTCTCTACGAGACGCCAAGGGCGAACGCTCCGAATTCAAAATTCAAAATTCAAAATTAATGATCCCGATAAATAAATTTAGGGGCTTGTATCCTTTTCGTTTTCGGTCACTGAAGCGAAATGGCTTGGTATATATAGTCATTTGCTCCATTTTTGAGTGCGATCGCTCGTTTGCGATCGTCTTTACGAACTGTGATGATGATAATCGTTAGTGTCTCTCCCTGTCTAGGAATTTCTCTTTATTAGCCAGGACTAATTGACATGATTGGTATTAGGTTCGCAAGCGATAACCCATCCCTCTAACGGTTTCAATGATGTTGCTGCCTAGTTTCTTGCGGAGATAACCAACATAGACATCAACAATATTAGAACCTGGATTATAGTCGTAACCCCAAACGAAATCTAGGAGTTGTTCTCGACTAATAACTTGTCCGGGATGACGACAAAACATTTCTGCCATTGTAAATTCACGAGCAGGTAATTCTACAAAGCGATCGCCTACTTTTACCTGTCGAGTTCGCAAATCAAGCACCACGTTACCCGCTTGGAGGAGAAACTCTTGGGCATCTCTTACGGGTCTAACACTTCGCAAACGCAATCTTACCCGCGCCAGAAGTTCTTCAAATCGGAAGGGTTTAGTGACATAATCATCTGCGCCCCCTTCTAGTCCAGCGACTTTATCGTGAATGTCACTGCGAGCCGAAAGGATAATTACAGGTAAATCTTCTCCCTGTCCGCGCAGTTCTTCGAGTACCTGAAAGCCATCTTTTCCAGGCAATCCCAAATCCAAAATTAGTAAGTCAAAGGTTCCACTCTGTGCTATGTCTATGATATGCAGACCATCGGCAACAGTTGTTGTTGTAAAACCTTGCGATCGCAATCCTTTCTCAATAAATAAGGCAATTCGGGGTTCATCTTCAGCGATGAGAATGTTGGGCATAAGCACTCATTTCCTGCGGGGAATCGAGGGGTAAAACGATGGTAAACATCGAACCTTTTCCTAGCTGACTCCGAAGCAATACTTTTCCAGCGTGGGCTTCGGCAATCGCTCTGACAATTGACAGCCCCAACCCCGCACCCTCGGAACGACGACGACTGTTAGAAGTTCGAGCAAAACGTTCAAAAATCCGTTTTTGATCGACAAGAGGAATGCCTTCTCCTGTATCGCGTACCCAAAAATGCACCTTTCCTTTAGCGATCGCACAACCTATGGAGATAGTATCATTCTTTGCTGTATGCTGAGTCGCATTCTGCGCCAGATTAATCACAGCCTCGGTAATTCTTTGACGGTCAACTATAATCTGACCCCTTGCCACCGCATCTATTTGCCAATCCCGCTCGGCTAGTGCCTGAGCTTTGACAAATAACTCTTGGGTTAAGTCTGCTACATTCACTGTCGCCAACTGCAAAAAGTCTAAACGTTCCGCCTTTGCCAGCAAAATCATGTCATCCACCAGACGGCTCATCCGGTCTAATTCTCCCATGACCAGCGCCAAGGTTTCCTGTTGCTCTTGGGGGTCATCTCCCATTAGTTCCAAATGGCCGCGAATGATGGTAATGGGAGTCCTGAGTTCATGACCCGCATCGTTGACAAATTCCTGCTGGGTAGCAAAAGCTGCCTCTAGTCTGTCCATCATTTCGTTGAATGTTCTTGCCAGTTCTGCCAGTTCTCCCTTACCTCGCGCAGGTAAGCGCTGGGTTAAATCTGACTCACTAATTGCATGGGCAATGGTGGTAATTGTTCGTAGGGGAGCTAGCACCCGTCCCGCCGCCAACCACGCCAGGATGAAGGACACCACAAACACTAAACTAGAAACCTCAATAATTACGGAAACAGCTTCTAGAGCTTCTGCCCGCTCCCCAGCTGCACTATGGGCAACAACGAAGACACCCTGCGTTTTTCCATTAATTTTAATCGGTTCCACCATATAAAGGATCTTACTAAGATCGGGATCGGAAAATTCTTTTTCTCCCTGTTCTGGTTTAGTTTGTTTTGCCCACCGTTCCATGAGGGGTGATTCCTTGGCAAGTGGCTTGGGACGCGCTCTAGGGCTAGATTTATAAAATTCACCATCAACAAACGTGATGAAGCAAGAGTCATCCTCTGGTAGTCGATACAACAGATAAGCTCTGAAAAGTCTGATCAAATCTTCTTTGGAAGCTGGAGGAGCGATTTGTTTTTTGCCAGCCAGCAACCATTTCAATTGCTCTGGCCCAATGGCTATGTCTTCTGGATCGTCCTCAGTCAGCGCATCATCTGGAGCCAAGGTTTCACCTTTAATTAACGCATTGAAAGCCGCCATGTCTTCTACCATATCTTGGCGAACCCGCTCATCAATGCGCTGGTCGAGCTTGTAGCGAAAGGCGGGAATGGCGATGAGAAATGTTATCCCCAAAATCAACAAGTACCAAAACAAAATCCGGGTGCGTGCTTCTCCAAATACTTGCTGCCAACCTAAAAACAGTTTCGTTATTTTAATCCCAGACGTGCGATCGCGGCAATGGTTGGTGATGCTGCTCATTTTTACCCCTCCCCATTTGAGAGACAGTTTATCGCAACTGGGGATTTGTCATTGGTCATTGGTCAACATAATTCGTAATTGTTACCCCACGACTTCAGTCGGGGGCTTGAAATATTGATGCTATGCATTTTAATTCTCCATTGATAAATCAAGGGGCTTGTACCTTTCTTTAATTACGAATTACGAACTTGTACTGAGTTTCGACTTCGCTCAACTACCGCGTAGCCGTAAAGCCTGCGGCATAGCTACGCTTCGGGCGCAGCCTCTCCAAGAGTTGTATTACGAATTACGAATTAGTAATTATTCGGTCATTTATCATTTGTCATTGGTTATTCTTCCACAGTTCCCAATCACTGAGACAACCGCCAAATCTTAATCGTGTTATCTTCACTACCGCTAACAAGGGTTTTGCCATCAGGAGTGAAGGTAACAGATGTGACGGTGTTGGTGTGCCCCGCCAATGTGAGAATTTCTTCTCCTGTTGCTGTATTCCACAGTTTGATAGTGCGATCGCGGCTACCACTAGCAATAATTTTACCATCGGCACTGAAGGCTACGGATGTGACAGTGTTCTTATGTCCCGCTAATGTGCGAATTTCTCTTCCGGTAGCTAAATTCCAAAGTTTGATGGTGCGATTGCGGCTAGCAGTGGCTAAGGTTTTACCATTTGGGCTAATAGCCACAGTTGTCACTGTTTGAGAATTTCCTTCTAGTGTGCGGATTGGGTATCCTTTTGCTAAATTCCAGATTTTGATCGTCTTGTCAAAACTGCCACTGGCCAGAATCACACCATTAGGACTGATAGCCACCGATCGCACCCAAAATGTATGCCCTGCTAGTGTGCGAATTTGCTCTCCTGTTGCCAAATCCCAGATTTTAATCGTGTTGTCATCACTAGCACTAACTAGAGTCTCGCTATCAGCACTGATGGCTAGGGCATGAATTGAGTCAGAATGCCCTATAAGAGTGCGAATTTGTTTGCGCGTTGCCAGATTCCAGATTTTAATGGTGTTGTCATCACTAGCACTAACCAGAAGTTTGCCATTTGGGCTAATCACTACGACATTCACCTGCTGAAAATGCCCGTTGAGTGAAGAGATTAGTTTTCCGGTTGCGAGATCCCAAAGTTTGATTGTGCGATCGTCGCCACTGCTGGCAATGGTTTTACCATCGGGACTGATGGCGACAGATAAAACTGAGTTTTCGTGTCCTTGGAGGGTGTTAGCTAAGGAAACCTTACCCAAGCTAATCTGACTCAAAATCGCGTCATTTTTACCAGGACTATTGTGTTGAATCAACCTAGAGACCAAACTGGTTTGAATCCGGCGAAAATTTTTATACCAAGATTCGCTGAATCCAAATAACAGAATGAAAGCACTTACTAAGATTAAAATTCTCAGTAAGGGATAACTTTTTGGTAAAACTGGTGCTTTAGTTGGTGGTAATTTCCCAGATGACTTACCCGCAGGTGGCAGGGCGAGGAGTTGTTTGGGAGTTAAGTCTCTCAAAACTTCTTCGGCTGACTGGTAACGTTCCTGGATATCTTTTTTTAAAAGCTTGTCGATGACAAAATCCAACTCAGGATTTATCGGACTCCGTAAATATTCTCGCCAATTACTTACCCAGGCGTACCCAGATTCCATCCACAACTGAAACGGCGAATTTCCCGTTAGCAGATGAAAGCAGGTAGCCCCCACACCGAACAAGTCGCTGGCGGGGAAAGCTTTGCCATCTCTAATTTGTTCTAGGGGAGAATAACCATGCGAACCAATGGATGTGCCAGATTTCTGCTGAACTTTGGCGGTAAATTGCTTTGAGGAGCCAAAATCAATCAGGCATAATCGCCCATCATTCTTATTGCGGATAATATTTTCTGGTTTGATGTCTCGATGAATAACTTTGCGATCGTGGATAAATTTTAGGATGGGTAGTAAATCTAGCAAAATAGATTGAATGTCTCTAGAGTTATAAGCCTTGCGCTGTTGCAACTCCTTTAACAAATTATCTCCATTAATAAACTGCTGCACCAAATATAGGCAGCCGTCTTGCTCAAAATAAGCTATCAAAGTCGGAATTTGAGGATGTTCCCCCAGGTCTTGTAATCGCTGCGCTTCTTCTGCAAACAACTCCATCGCCTTTTTTTGCGACCAAGTTCCTTGGAATTTTGGGGCTAATTGCTTGATAACACAGCGTTCATTGAGTTTATCTACGTCTTCTGATAGATAGGTTCTGCCAAATCCCCCCTCATCTGAAAGGACTCGGATGACACGAAAGCGATTTCTTAAAAGTGACACCAGCGGGGTGCTACAACTTTGGCAAAACTTCTTTCCATTGGGATTCAGGGGATTTGAGCAATCGGGATTTAAGCAGCAGATCATGATCTGACAGGCGCGACTGCATGACAACTTAGGCTAAGTTTGCCCCGAACTTTCCCTTAAGATAATTGACTCTCGCTTACTTGTGGTAGATAAACCCTGGTCTGGGGATTGGGGAATTACTTATATAGTTAGCTTTTGTAAATAGTAGTAAGTCTTCCTCATCTGTGGAAAACTACGAGAGCCATAAGATTAATTGTTCTATCGATTATATAATAATCTGAATAAAAATATTTTTTTGAATCTTTAAACCTAGTAATTTTGCTTGTATCTTGGCAAGTGACAACTGACTAAGTATTGAAGATAAACCCTGATTAATGAATCATTACTGACTATAAAATATAGTTAAAATGCTTACTAAATTTGTTTTGGCTATTTTAAATTGCCCATAATTAATTATTCATTTGATACTTCAGCTAAAAAGGCTGCAACTTACAACAGATTTCAAGGAAAGTGAGGTACACAAGCTAAGTCTGTTACCCAGGTATAAAGCGTGTTTTACTCCTGTTAGCGCAGCGGGGCGTAGCCCATTCTGAATTCTGAATTCTGCTGTATGTTATCTTGTTTCCTTGAATCTTGCTCTCCATTTCCGAATGGCACTAGCAGTTCTGGCTACAGGTGGCATGTATACATCATAATTTTCGTGTTGTGTAATTTCATGTTGTGTAATTTTATTTTGTGTAATTTCGTGTTGTGTAATACTTTTATTATTTAATTTTTGGGTAGTTAGACAGTTAGCCAAAGTAGGCAAATAACTTTCACTACTTAAAGCTTTCATCACATCATCGGCAGTCTTAAACCGATCCTCTAAGGTGATTTTCACCATTTTTCCTAAAATCTGGGCGAAACTTTTGCTGATATTTACCTGTTTTTGCCAAGATATTTCACCAGTATTTGGGTCGTAGTCCAATTCTAAAGGACTTTTAGCAGTCAACATATAAATACAAGTTACACCCAGTGCATAAATATCACTGGCATAAACTGGACGTAGAGAAAACTGTTCTGGTGGTGCAAATCCCCTAGTACCGATAAAGTTGGTATTTGCAGCTTGATTAATTGAGTTTTCACAAGCGTCAACTAATTTCTCTTTCACCGCACCAAAATCAATCAGCACTATGCGCCCATCATATTCACACCGCAATAAATTTTGAGGCTTAATATCCCGATGAATCACATGATGTTTATGAAGATACTGTAATACAGGTAATAATTCCTGTAAGAACTGCTTAACTGAGGCTTCACTTTTGGGCCCAGTTTGCCGCACTTCTCGCGCCAAAGTCAAACCCGGCACATATTCTTGAATTAAAAAGAACTCCCCATTTGCTTGAAAGTAGTCTAATAACATGGGAATTTGTGAATGACTACCGAGTTGCCCCAAAGTTCTTGCTTCTTTTTCAAAGCGCATACACGCCCTTTGCCAACTTTGGGGACTAGTCACTTTTGGACAAAGCTGTTTAATGACACATAGTGGATTCCCAGGTAATACGGCATTTTTGGCTAAAAAGGTCACACCAAAACCACCTCTACCTAAAATTTGCAGTATTTCATAGCGATCGCGAAATAGCTGTTTGGAACCACACATCTGACTCAACTGAGTTTGTTGTGAAATACTCTCTTGAGAATTCGTTGTTTTTTGAGGAAAACGATTCATTAGTATAAAATATCTGCTTTTAAATGTCTCTAATTTTATGACAATTCTTTATTGGCAACAGTAAGATTATTGAATCTTTGCCAAATCCTCATTACTCTTCAAAAAGTAACAATAAATTTTTGTAGAACTGGCCCTTTCACGGATGTGTAACGAGCTAATTTGTAGTTTGTTAGAGGTGAAAGTCTGTTGCGTGGCTACTTATAACAATTTTGTATGAAGATGCGCATAATAAAACCCCTCTAGTTTAGCAAAAGGGGAACGGCGTAGCCGGGGGTAAAAATATGTAGTTTCACGCTTAGTACATTTATAGAGATGCAAGTCTTTGCATTCTTACGTTCGCGGAGCGTCCCGCAGGGTGGGATGTTTTTTTGACTATACAGCAGATTTGAAACTAGTTAGGTACACAACGATTCGTCTGTTACCCAGGTATAAAGCGTATTTTACTTTTGAATTCTGAATTCTGCTGTAAGTACCTAAGCTGGTGGAGTTTGTGAAGAGAAAATATCTGTGAGATTCTCCTCAACCAGCAAATCTGGTGTTTGTATAATAAATGGGAGTTCGGCTCCCACAAGACCTCTTTGGATGCGTTCTAAAGTCTCACTAAAAACGATAAACAGAGGATATATAGCATTAGCTCCCTCACTCAAAATATGACTGTGACGGAGAGGCATCAACCACTCATAATCGTTGTCTAGATAAACTTGGGTTTGTCGCCAACGTCCTAACAAATCAGAAAAGTCTTCGTGAGCGCGATGAATAAAGACTAAAATTTCTGCTCCAGTTTTGATTTTCCACTCTGGATCGCACATCAAAATTGCCACATCACAGGGTAAGCAAATCGTTTGTGGGGCTGTTGTAGCAGGATTGCGAAGCCGGACAATTGGCAAAGGTATAGTGATGACACTTTCATCAGGACGGCGCAGACTGGGAATCATCTCCAAGTATGGCCGATATTGCTTTAGTAAGGCGATCGCAGCTAGATGATTGCTGTACTCTGCCAAACTTGCTTCGTACTGAGATTTTTGCACAGTCATAGTTTTTTAAATAGTGAGGAGTTAGGAGTTAGGAGTTAAGAATAAAATTAATCAGTTAGAAGCTAAAAGTTAGGAATAAAATTTTTAATTACTAACTCATAACTTCTAACTCTTAACTATTAGTCCTTTATCCCAGCTTTTCAAATACCGCAAACATCGGCAGATACATCGCTAGCAAAATGGTTCCCACCATTCCCCCTAGAACTACAATCATCACCGGTTCCAAAATACTGGTCATTGCTTTTACTGCTTGTTCGACTTCATCTTCATAGAAATCGGCAACTTTCATCAACATTGCATCTAATTCTCCAGTTTCTTCTCCGATGCTAATCATCTGAATTGCCATAGCCGGAAAAACGGCATCTTTTTGTAAAGCAATGCTAATCATGCCTCCTTGTTGAATCTCCATACGGGCTGCATCTATGGCATTAGCAATCACTTGGTTTCCTGATGTATCTCGGACAATTTCTAAGCAAGTTAAAATTGGTACACCTGAACGAGTCAAAGAACCAAAAGTCCGGCTAAAGCGGGCAACTGAAGATTTTTGAATTAAGTCACCAAACAATGGCATCTTGAGGGAAAAACGATCGATTGTGATGCGACCAACAGGAGTTTTACCGTATTGTGTAAAGGCAAATTTCAGTCCTATAAGAGCAGCAAGCAGGACGATAGCACCCGGACTTCTCAGAAATTTACTCGCATCCATCAAGAATTGCGTTAGAGGTGGTAATGTGATTCCAAGTTGTGTAAAAATTGTGGCGAAAATTGGAATAAGAAAAATAGTCATACCGAGAAAGATAGCAACTGCGATAAAACCTACGACCGTTGGATAAGACAGTGCTGATTTAATTTGGTTTTGTAAACGGGCAACATCTTCTAACAACTTAGCTAAACGATTTAATACTTCGTCTAGAACACCACCAACTTCACCAGCTTGAATCATACTTACGTATAATCCATCAAAACAGTCAGGATGCTTCCGCATTGCCTCGGAAAGATTCATTCCGCTTTGAACATCAGTACTAATCTCCACAAGAGCTTGTTTCAATTTAGTATTACTACACTGTTCGGAAAGCACCCCCAGACTTCTAACGATCGCAACTCCCGCATTCATCAAAACGGCAAATTGACGCGAAAAAACGGCTTTGTCTTTCACAGAAACCTTAACCAAGGAATTCTGGAAATTTTTGAAGGCAACATCTGGCTGAAATCCTTGAGATTGCTTGAGTTCTTGGATTACAAAACCTTGATCTCTGAGATTAGTCCGAGCTTGTACCAAGGATTCAGCAACAATTTTTTCTGTTCGAGATTTTCCTTGCGAATCCCGAACACGGGCAACGAAGTTTGGCATAAATAAATTCAAAATTCAAAATTCAAAATACTCAAGGGGATGAAATATTCTTCATCTCCCCTATCCCCCATTCTTTTAATGTGCTTTGGCAGCTGCACCGGGTTTAGCACCTGCTGCCTGTGGTGGTACAGAAGTACCGATGAGACGTTGAATTTCATCAGGCTTAGAAGTCTTAGACATCGCCGCTTCAAAAGAAATCGTTCCTGCTTTGTAAAAATCAGCTAAAACCTTCTCCAGGGTTTGCATTCCCAATTTGCCGCCAGTTTGAATCGCTGAGTAAATTTGAGATGTTTTGCCTTCTCGAATCAAGTTGGAAATAGCGGGAGTGACAATCAGAATTTCTTGAGCCATTACCCGACCATATTCATTGGGTTTAGGGTTTTTCTTGGACACTAAGGTTTGGCTAAATACCGCCACTAACGAGTTAGACAGTTGCACCCGCACTTGGGTTTGTCTTTCATGGGGGAAAACGTCAATAATCCGGTCAACCGTTTGTGCAGCGGAACTCGTGTGTAGCGTCCCAAATACCAAGTGTCCTGTTTCTGCTGCGGAAATCGCCAAGGAAATTGTTTCTAAATCGCGCATTTCCCCTACCAGAACAATATCTGGGTCTTCCCGCAAAGCTGCTTTCAAAGCATTAGCAAAGCTCTTAGTATCTTCACCCAGTTGCCGTTGGTGAACCAAGCTTTTAATTGGTTCGTAGACAAATTCAATTGGGTCTTCCACCGTCAAAATATGCTCTGCCTTGGTGCGGTTAATCAAGTCAATCATTGCCGCTAGGGTCGTTGTCTTACCAGAACCTGTAGGGCCTGTCACCAGAATTAGCCCTCTGGGCTTATCTGTCATTTCCCGCACGATATCTGGCAAACCTAACTTTTCAAAGTTAGGAATCTTAGAACTTAATGCCCGTAAACAAGCAGCATAAGAACCACGTTCTTTATAAACATTGACCCGAAAGCGAGCCAAACCCTTAACACCATAAGAACAATCTAACTCCCAGTTCTGCTCTAAGGTTTTACGCTGGGTGTTGTTGAGCATACTAAAAATCAGCCTTTGACACTGATCGGCTGTCAATACATGCTCACCTATAGGGGTAAGTTTGCCACTAATACGGAAGTAGGGAGGCAAACCTGCGGATAAGTGCATATCCGAGCCACCCAATTCAATCAACTGCTCCATCAAGTCTTCAATCATCATTTCCATAGTTCTGCTTCCTTTTAATGTTTTTTATTTGTCAGTTGTCAGTTGTTTAAAGTTATTAAGCATTCATCAATGACCAATGACTAATGACCAATGACTATTAGCCTTAAAACCGAGCTGTCATACAGTAAGGACAATCCAACCATTCTTGTTTCAATGTGGCATCGCAACTCCGACAGGTAAGACCAGTCTTGCGTTTGGCTTTTAACTCTGCTTCCAAGCCAGTATCAGTAAACGTCACTCGTTCTACTTCTTCTAAAGTGGTGGAACCTTCACGCACTAAGTCCAAACTGTAAGCCAGCAAGGTTTTCATGCCCTCTTCTATTGCCACTTCCTTGATGCGTTCTGTAGGTGCATCTTCGTTGATCAGAGTTTGCAGGTTTTCGGTGACTCGCATGACTTCATAAACACCACAACGCCCTTTGTAGCCGACACCATTACATTTTGGACAAAGGTGATTTTTGGCTTTGGCATCTGCGATCGCATCTAATGTCAAGGTGTTAGCTTTATAGAAGGTGACTCCCACATCAGAGGAAGCTGATAGACCATAACGACCCAATTCCTCGGTTGTGGGAGTGTAGGGAATACGACATTCAGAACATACACGCCGCACCAAACGTTGAGCTAAAACGCCAATCAGGGAACTAGAAACCATGAAAGGCTCAATCCCCATTTCTCCCAAACGAGCGATCGCTCCTGGGGCATCATTGGTATGTAAGGTAGTTAATACTAAGTGACCGGTCAAGGCAGCTTCAATCGCTGTTTTTGCCGTTTCCTTATCCCGCGTTTCACCCACCAGTAGCACATCTGGATCTTGCCGCAAGAAAGCCCGCAATGCAGTAGCAAAATCTAGCCCTTTTTCCCGAATCACCTGTACTTGAGTAATCCCTGGAAGACTGTACTCAATTGGGTCTTCTACGGTACTGATATTAATTCCGGGATCGTTCTTTTCAGAGAGTGCAGAATACAGCGAAGTTGTTTTTCCCGAACCAGTTGGCCCAGTTACCAAAATTAGCCCAAAGGGACGGCTAACCATATCCTTGACAATATTCAAAGTCTCTGGGTCGGTAATTAACTTATCTAATCCCAGTTGGGTAGAGGAGTTATCCAAAATCCGCAGTACCACCTTTTCCCCGTAGCGACTGGGCAAGGTATTCACCCGGAAGTCCACCTTACGTCCCTCAAACATCCGGCGGATACGTCCATCTTGGGGTAGACGGCGTTCAGCAATGTCTAGATTGGAGATGATTTTAAATCGGGCTGTCACCGCCGGGATGATTTTTTTCGGTAGGGGATCGAAAGCTTCGCGCAGTACCCCATCCTTCCGAAAGCGAATGCGTAAGTTTTCTTCTTGCGGTTCAATATGAATGTCAGAAACGCCCTCATGCAAGGCTTTAGCCAGGATTCTGTTGACTAGGTTGATGACTGGGGCATCCTCCGCACCCTTCATCGCTGCCCCTAAATCAGCCTCCATTTCTTCAGGAGCATCCGAAAGATCGAGATTTCCGAGGTTTTCTAAATCCTGATTAATATCTGTAAACTTTTCTTGTTCCAGGTGCTTCTGCTTAACAGCCATTTCATCCAAATATTGGTTGATTAGCTGCTGGTAATCTTCCTGGGTAATCACCATGCGCTGCAAGGCCAAACCTTGGGGGCGCAATATGCGGTTCAGGTCATCGGAAGCTTCTAGATTATCTGGAGCGACCATCGCCACTAAAACTGAGGGCGGGGTTTGGTCTTCGTGTTTCGACAGTGGTACTAAACGATGGCGACGGCAGATATCCACTGGGATGAGGGTTTCAATTAGGTTCCCCATCATCGTGTTGCCAACAGAATTGACTTCTGGATCGAGGAATTCAACTCCGTATAGTATTTTCAGTTCAAATAGTTGCTGTTTTTTGTATTGCCTGAGTAACTCAGGCGATAGTTGTTGCCCAGTAATTGACTCTAATACTTCCGTTAAGGGTCTGCCAGATTTGCGGCTTTCAATTAATGCCTGCCTCATCTGTTCGGTATTGACATAGCCAGATTGTACTAGCTTGTTGCCGAAGGGCGAAAACTCTGTTCTGGTAGTTAGAGCGGTACTGCGCCGTTGTGGTGACGAGTTCATAAATGAGCGAATGAGTAGGGGGAACCTCTGCTTAAAGTATTCCCCTACTGTGAGACAGAATTCTCATTTGCCAAAAAAGTCCTGAGTCACGTCGCTTTGCTCCGAATTCAAAATTCAAAATTCAAAATATTTTCAAATAAGATGAGGGGCGAGTCACATTCAGCGCTATTATTGCAAATTACTCGTTCGGGTTCCCGCCTTAGTGGTGTCTGGGCTAACGTGTTCACCATTTGTCACAATAAGAGGACGGTTATATCACTTCCAAGAACTTGTCGGCAATAAAATCAGCCTCAGTTGCAAGTCGTGGATGACGACGGTTGCAAGCTGTAGAGATACACTGCCATAAATAGCATCTGGAATGAATAGACAATGATCGATGAAAATAAACAGATAAACAATACAAGCCAGCAATTGGGTGAACCAACAGAGGTAAAGCAAGTAATGAAGAGTGACTTCCCAGCCCAAACTAATTTCAATGAATCTGGCAGCGAGGTGACAGAGCAAGTGGCAGCCCAAACAAATATATCAGGCGATACTGCTGTCAATTCAGAAAATAGCGTCGCTGCAACTGAAAAAACTGGAGTGGAAACAGCAGCTTTGGCAGAACTGACTCAACAAATCGAGTCCGTCAAAACGCAACTAGAAGAGCGTAGTACTCAATATATGCGGATTGCCGCTGATTTTGAGAATTACCGGAAACGCACTAGCAAAGAAAAAGAAGACCTAGAGTTACAGGTGAAGCGGAATACGATTTTGGAATTGCTACCAGTAGTCGATAATTTTGAGCGGGCGCGATCGCACCTCAAACCGCAATCTGATGGCGAAATGACCATGCACAAAAGTTACCAAGGCGTTTACAAACAATTAGTAGATAGCCTGAAGCGCTTGGGTGTATCACCAATGCGTCCCGAAGGTCAAGAATTCGATCCTAACCTGCACGAAGCAGTAATGCGGGAACCTACGGATGAACATCCTGAAGGAACAGTGTTAGAAGAGTTAGTGCGCGGATATTACTTGGGCGATCGCGTGCTACGCCATGCAATGGTCAAAGTAGCTGCTCCCAAGGAAGACACACCTTTTGCACCAGAAGATCAGTCGAGTTCAGCCAGCAGTTAAGCTGTAGTCGCTCGCCTCGCTGACCTCAAGTGCCTGGGTTATAGCAAGGACGAGCATCGCGTACCTCAAACTTGGACAAGGCTTTGGATAACTCTCTGTGTTTCAACTTCTTGATTGCTACCTGCAACAGGGGTTCCACAGACGTTATCCGCTAGCCTTTGTTCTTAGCAAAAAAGTTAGTCCGCGACATATTACAGCAGAAATATTCAGTAAAAATACTGGCAAATATGGGAAAAGTTATTGGGATCGACTTAGGCACTACTAACAGTTGCGTCGCAGTTTTGGAGGGTGGTCAACCACTTGTGATCTCCAATTCTGAAGGGGGACGAACTACTCCAAGTATTGTGGGATTTGGGAAGAGTGGCGATCGCTTGGTTGGTCAATTGGCAAAGCGCCAAGCCGTAACCAATGCTGAAAACACAATTTACAGTATTAAACGATTCATCGGGCGGCGTTGGGAAGATACTGAAATAGAACGCGATCGCGTCCCCTACAACTGTATCAAAGGTCGAGACGAGACCGTTGATGTCCAAATTCGCTCAAAAAATTACACGCCACAAGAATTATCCGCGATGATCCTGCAAAAGCTGAAGCAGGATGCGGAAAACTTTTTGGGTGAGGAGGTTACTCAAGCAGTGATCACCGTACCAGCATATTTCACAGATGCCCAAAGACAAGCAACTAAAGATGCTGGCACAATTGCAGGTTTAGAAGTCCTACGAATCATTAATGAACCAACAGCTGCGGCTTTAGCTTTCGGATTGGAAAAGCAAGACCAAGAGCAGCTAATTTTAGTATTTGACTTGGGAGGCGGTACTTTTGACGTATCGATCCTGCAACTTGGGGATGGCGTTTTTGAAGTGAAGGCGACTTGTGGTAACAACCACTTGGGTGGAGACGACTTTGATAATGCGATCGTCCTTTGGATGATGGAACGTTTCCAAGAACAAGAGAAAATCGACCTTTCCAAAGACAAAATGGCACTGCAACGCTTGCGGGAAGCTGCGGAAAAGGCAAAAATTGAACTCTCCAGTATGGTGAGTACCTCCATCAACTTGCCATTTATCACAGCGGATGACACCGGGCCAAAGCATCTGGAGATGGAACTCAGCCGCTCGAAATTTGAAGAACTCGCCGCGAAATTAATTGAAGCGACCATCGAACCACTAATCCAATCGCTCAAAGATGCGGATCTCAAACCAGAAGCCATAGATCGGATTATTTTGGTAGGTGGTTCTACCCGTATTCCCGCAGTCCAAAACGCCCTAATTAAGTTTTTCAACGGCAAAGCTCCCGATCGCTCCATTAACCCTGACGAAGCTGTAGCATTGGGAGCTGCTATTCAAGCAGGTGTATTGGGTGGCGAAGTCGATAATCTTTTACTATTGGATGTGACCCCTCTGTCCTTGGGAATTGAAACTTTAGGTGAAGTGTTCACCAAAATCATTGAACGCAACACCACAATTCCTACGAGTCGGTCACAAGTTTTTTCCACCGCAGTTGATGGACAAACCTCAGTGGAAATTCACATCCTCCAAGGTGAACGAGCGATGTCACGAGATAACAAAAGTCTCGGCAAGTTTTTGCTAGCAGGAATTCCCCCATCTCCCCGTGGCGTACCGCAAATTGAAGTATCCTTTGAAATCGATGTCAACGGCATCCTGAAGGTTTCTGCTCAAGATAAAGGTACAGGTAGAGAACAGAGTATCAGGATTACCAATACAGGTGGTTTGAGTAGCAACGAAGTCGAACGGATGCGTCAAGAGGCCGAACTGTTTGCCGAAGAAGATAGAAGACGTAAAGAACTGGTTGAACTCAAAAACCAAGCAGATAATTTGTTGTTCAGTTATGAATCCACCATCAAGGATAATAGCAACTTTATCGGCGACCAGATGAAAACCTTGGCCAGTGAAAAAGTTGAACAACTCCAAGCAGCAATGATTGACTCCAGCATTTCCACAGTGGAATTTAAGCAGCGCTTAGACGACTTCCAACAAACCTTGTTTGCAATTGGTGCTGATGTTTACAATCGAGCTAACAGCCAAACTGATGAGATTGAGGGGGGTTCATCTGGTCACTTTACCCCAGAAGTAGACTCACCAATGAATGGGACGCTAATACCACAATTCAATTTTGATTTTGACGAAGAAAGTACCGCTCAGGCTGATTATGAGGCGATAGATTAGGGGTTGGGCATCCCTTCTCTGCGAGACGCTACGCGTAGCTTGCTTCCCTGGAGGGGTACGGCTTCGCTCAGGGCAAGTGGGTATTGGGTATAAGAGGCAGAGGGGCAGAGGGGAAAAACTTACTG
Source organism: Nostoc sp. EspVER01 (assembly GCF_034530635.1). Classification (NCBI taxonomy): domain Bacteria; kingdom Bacillati; phylum Cyanobacteriota; class Cyanophyceae; order Nostocales; family Nostocaceae; genus Nostoc; species Nostoc sp. EspVER01. The sequence goes on along the minus strand of NZ_JAVRCS010000037.1, from coordinate 25,911 downwards.
CAACTTCTCCTCTGCTCCCACTCCCTAAATTGAAAATTTTTATTAAGACATTTTAATATATCTAAATATTTAGCGAAGTTTCACAAGACCCCAGCGGTTTGCTAGATTGTAGAAGCAAATTACTTTGGGCTAGGCAATGTGCAAGTTCAGAGCCACTTCCATTGCATAAGGGTGGTTTTCCACACCTAATGGTGCGGCTAGCCCCTCTGGTTGATGGGCGAGGTTTTCCTCTCCTACGTAGCACAATTGTAAAAGAGACAGCCGACTCGGCAGTGAGAAGTCTGAGCAGAGGCTTCCCCTGTTCCTAACTTCTATAGCTTTTGTCGTCTCCCACGAGGAAAGCATCTGTTGCTCAAGATTTGTCGGTGATTTTTGTAAAAGGTAAAGGGTAAAATCAATTATTAACAAAAATTAATTTTATCTTCTGCCTGCCTTCCGGCAAGCCACCCTCTAACAGGATAATGTGTTGCTCTTGCATATCTGTAAGCAAAATACTTATCCATAGAGTAGCAAGTGACCGTGAATGACGTTCTACTGACTTCTGCTTTCTTCCTTCTAACTTTTACCTTTGCTATATGGCCCGCGACTATTATGAAATCCTGGGTGTCTCTCGTGACACTGACAAAGAAGAAATCAAACAAGCCTATCGCCGTCTAGCCCGGAAGTATCACCCAGATGTGAACAAAGAACCGGGGGCGGAGGATCGCTTTAAAGAAATTAACCGCGCTTATGAGGTACTCTCAGAACCCGAAACCCGCGCTCGTTACGATCGCTTTGGTCCAGAGGGTGTATCGGGTGCTGCTGGCGCGGGCTTTCAAGATGTCGGCGATATGGGTGGTTTTGCCGATATCTTTGAAAGCATTTTTAGTGGCTTTGCTGGCGGTATGGGTAATCCCACCCAACAAAGACGCCGCAGTGGACCTGCGAGGGGTGATGACCTGCGGCTAGACCTGAAGTTAGACTTTCGGGAAGCGATATTTGGCGGCGAAAAAGAAATTCGCATTTCCCATCTAGAAAATTGTGAAGTTTGTAGCGGTTCTGGTGCTAAACCTGGAACCCGCCCTCGGACTTGTTCGACTTGTGGCGGTTCGGCTCAAGTACGCCGTGTGACTAGAACACCCTTTGGCAGTTTCACCCAAGTCTCAACTTGTCCCACCTGTAATGGAACAGGGATGGTAATTGAAGATAAGTGTGACGCGTGTGATGGTAAGGGCGCAAATCAAGTTACAAAGAAACTCAAAATTACCATTCCAGCTGGGGTGGATAATGGCACACGTTTGCGGATTTCTAGTGAAGGAGATGCTGGTCAACGTAGTGGCCCTCCTGGGGATTTATACGTTTACTTGTTCGTGAATGAGGATGAGGAATTCCAACGGGATGGGATTAATATTCTCTCGGAAATCAAAGTTAGCTACCTGCAAGCGATTTTAGGTTGTCGGTTAGAGGTAGACACAGTAGATGGCCCAGTAGAACTAATTATTCCAGCTGGAACTCAGCCGAATACAGTGATGAAGTTGGAAAATCGCGGCGTACCCCGCTTGGGTAATCCCGTAAGTCGTGGGGATCATATGCTGAACGTATTAATTGATATTCCCAATAAAATCACCCCAGAGGAGAGGGAACTGCTGGAGAAGCTAGCTAAAATTAAGGGCGATCGCACTGGTAAAGGCGGTCTAGAAGGATTCTTGGGAAATTTATTTAAGTGATGATGCCCTCTTCTGTTTTAACTCCCGATGCTCAACTTGATTTACGCGGCACCCCTTGCCCGATTAATTTCGTGCGGACAAAACTACGTCTGGAGAAAATGCCATTGGGAGGTTTGCTAGAAGTCTGGTTAGACCCTGGTGAGCCGATTGAGCAGGTTCCTGATAGTTTGACAATGGCAGGTTATCAGGTGGAACAAATTACAGACTGTACTGGTTATTTTTCTCTGTTAGTGCGCCGTCCAGTTGCTAGCCAATGACAGGGGAAATTTGTGACGCAACTGGACAGTTATTGGGTACGGTGGTGGCTGTACAGGCTAATTTTTACCGAGTACAACTGGATCAAGAGGCAGGGGAGCAGAGGAGCGGCACTTCTCTACGAGAGGCTTCTCTTTCAGAGACGCTAACGCGAACGCCAACGGCTACGCCCTTCGGCTACGCTCAGGACAAGCTCAGTGAGCGGGGAGCAGAGGAGAAACTGGATTTAAATGCCTCTTTGCCCTCGCCTCCTCTGCTGCTTTGTACTCGGCGAACACGTCTGAAAAAAATTGGACAACAGGTGATGGTAGGCGATCGCGTTGTGGTAGAAGAACCAGATTGGGCTGGGGGACGGGGTGCGATCGCTGATGTCTTACCCCGTCAAAGCGAATTAGATCGTCCCGCGATCGCCAATGTGAACCAAATTCTCTTGGTATTTGCCGTTGCCGATCCACCTTTGGAACCTTATCAACTAAGTCGATTTCTGATTAAGGCTGAGTCTACTGGTTTGGATGTGCTTTTATGTTTGAATAAAAGTGATTTAATTTCATCGCAGGAACAACAACAAGTTAGCGATCACCTGCTCGGTTGGGGTTATGAACCAATATTTATCAGCGTTAAAGATGGTATCAATACTGACCAAGCAGCCAAATACCTGAGCAATAAAATTACCGTCATTGCTGGGCCTTCCGGCGTTGGTAAATCCAGCTTGATTAATACGCTGATTGACTCTGCAAAGCTGCGAGTCGGAGAAGTTTCTGGTAAACTGGCTCGTGGTCGTCATACCACTCGCCATATAGAATTATTTGAGTTGCCTAGCGGTGGTTTACTGGCAGACACTCCCGGTTTTAATCAGCCGGACATGGATTGTGTACCAGAAGAATTAATCCATTATTTCCCAGAAGCCAGAAAGCGGTTAGCAGTTGCTAGCTGTCGCTTTAGTGATTGTCTGCATCGAGATGAGCCTGAGTGTGTGGTGCGGGGAGAGTGGGAACGATATGAACATTATTTAGAATTTTTGGATGCTGCGATCGCTCATCAAACTCAGCTGCACCAACAAGCCGATCCAGAATCTACCATGAAGTTAAAAAGCAAAAGCAAAGGCAAAGGGCAGAGTCAATACGAACCCAAGCTAGAAAGTAAAAAATATCGCCGGATTTCCCGAAAGACTCAGTTACAGGACTTGCAAGAGTTATATCGGGATGAGGAATAAGGAGTGTGAGCGCATTTCTATGCAAAGGTTGGTCACGATAGCATAGATACAAACATAAAAACTATCTTCTATGTCTCAGCCCCTTGCTGCCACCCCTAGTTTAGAAGATGTCACTGAGAGTATAATTTTCCCACCAGGTGATATCTATAGTGACGAACCCCCATTGGAATCTGACTTACACCGCGAACAAATAGATTTACTTATCCGTCTGATTAAATGGTGGTGGCGCGATCGTCAGGATTTTTATGCTACGGGCAATCTGACAATCTACTTCAGTCCCAACCAGAAAAAGTCAGAAGAATTTCGAGGCCCTGATTTCTTTGTGGTTTTAGATGCAGAAAAAAAAGACCGCAAAAGCTGGGTTGTATGGCAAGAAGACGGCAAATACCCCAATGTGATTATTGAGCTATTATCTAATTCCACTGCCTCGGTTGATAAAGGTTTGAAAAAACAAATCTACCAAAATACATTTCGCACTCCAGATTACTTTTGGTTTGACCCAAACAACCTAGAATTACAGGGATTTCACTTAGTTGATGGGCAATATCAAGACCTTGTACCCACTGAGTCAGGTTGGTTGTGGAGTCAGCAGTTAGGGCTGTATTTGGCAGTATATTTGGGCAAATTACGCTTTTTTACACCAGATAAGCAGTTGGTGATGTTGCCAGAAGAAGAAGCAAATCAACAGTTAGAGCAAGCAAACCAACAACTAGAACAAGAACGTCAACGGGCTGCAATCTTGGCAGAACGCTTACGAGCCGCAGGTATTGATCCTGAGCAAATATTCTAAAAATAGAATTTTATCTCTAAACCAGGTATAGGAAAATAATGCTATGAACCAAACAATATCTGATCAAGTCCGTTGGACAACCTCAGACTTAGAATTACTCACAACTGACGAATGGAAGCGCTATGAGATTATTGACGGAGAGCTATTTGTGACTAGAGCGCCTCACTGGAAACATCAAGGGACTGCGGGCAATATATGCTTAGAATTACAACTTTGGTCTCGCTCTAGTGGGCTAGGGGAAACCCGTCAAACTCCCGGCATAATTTTTACAGAAGCCGATAATGTCATACCCGATGTAGTTTGGATTAGTCATGAGCGTTTAGCACAATTACTAGATGAAGAAGGGCATTTGAGAGGAGCGCCAGAACTCATTGTGGAAGTGCTTTCTCCTGGGACAACTAACGAACGTCGAGATCGAGAAGCCAAGCTGAAACTATACTCATCCACAGGAGTCCAAGAATATTGGATTGCAAATTGGCAATTACAGCAACTAGAAGTTTATCGCCGAGAAGCTGCCCAATTAAAACTGATCGCAACCTTGTTGGCTGATGACGAAATCACATCACCATTGTTACCAGGCTTCGGCGTTCGAGTTCAGCGTTTTTTTGGATAATTCTGGCGTAGGCGTAGCCCAACCTAGGCATAGCTCATCAAACTCAGCTGCACCAACAAGCTAGGCAAAGGTCAGAGTCAGTACAAACCCAAGTTAGAAAGTAAAAAATACTGCCAGATTTCTCAGAAGACTCAAGTTATAAATGACGTTTTTTTAAACCAACGTGAGTCTCCTATATAAGCGCACATTAAGCCAGAATATTGCCGGGAGAAGAAGCAAACCCGCAATTGAGTTAAGTCGGTGATCAAAATTCAATATATGTGAAGAAATATAAACTTGAAGTAGGGTGTGTTACGCCGTAGGCTAATGCACCTTGAATTGTTGAGGTGAGTTAGGTGAAAAATTGACAGAACGCCTACGAGCCAAAGGTCTTGTACCGGAATAAATATTTTCAGTGCAGGATTATACAATAAACAAATAGGCAGATTTTACAACTAGTTAACAACAAAAGGCGATGGAGGCATAACAAATGTTGTGCCCTCACAAGCACTGTAATTAACTCAATTGAAAACTATTCTTACGATCCCCATAAAGTCTTAAAATATTGTTAATTTCAGCCAAACCTCTCGACCTTCAACTTACAAGTATCACCCCAAAATCACTATGGCTATCGGCTACGTCGCGCTTGTACTCCACGCACATCTACCCTTCGTTCGTCACCCGGAAAGTGACTACGTGCTGGAGGAAGAATGGCTCTATGAAGCCATCACAGAAACCTACATCCCCTTATTGAAAGTATTTGAAGGCTTAAAGCGAGACGGTATCGACTTTAAAATCACGATGAGTATGACACCCCCTTTAGTGTCGATGCTCCGCGATCCTTTGCTTCAAGAACGCTACGAAGCCCACTTAGCCCAACTAGAAGAACTCATAGCACTAGAAGCAGAACATAATGTCAACAACGGGCATCTTCGTTATTTAGCCGAGCATTACATTACTGAGTTTAGCGAAGCGCGTCAGCTATGGGAACGCTACGGCGGGGACTTGGTGACAGCTTTTAAGAAGTTCCAAGACAGTAACAACCTGGAAATCATCACTTGCGGCGCTACTCACGGCTATTTACCGTTGATGAAAATGTATCCGCAAGCAGTGTGGGCGCAAATTCAGGTAGCCTGCGAACATTACGAACAAACTTTTGGAAAAGCACCCAGAGGCATTTGGTTGCCGGAATGTGCCTACTATGAAGGTTTAGAGCGGATGCTAGCCGATGCTGGGTTACGCTACTTCCTTACTGATGGGCATGGCATTCTTTACGCCCGTCCCCGTCCGCGCTTTGGCACTTATGCCCCAATTTATACGGAAACTGGTGTTGCTGTCTTCGGTCGAGATCATGAATCCTCCCAACAGGTATGGTCTTCTGAGGTGGGCTATCCTGGAGCGGCGGAATACCGAGAATTTTACAAAGATTTGGGTTGGGAAGCAGAATATGAGTACATCAAGCCCTACATCATGCCCAATGGTCAGCGGAAAAATACGGGCATTAAGTATCACAAAATTACGGGTCGTGGCTTAGGTCTATCAGATAAGGCGCTCTACGATCCTTATTGGGCTAGAGAAAAAGCAGCAGAACATGCTGATAACTTTATGTATAACCGAGAGAGGCAATCTGAGCATCTCTATGGTATAATGCAACGCCCGCCAATTATCGTTTCGCCTTATGACGCAGAGTTATTTGGACATTGGTGGTATGAAGGCCCCTGGTTCATCGATTACCTATTCCGCAAATCGTGGTATGACCAAAAAACATATCAAATGACCCATTTAGCAGACTATTTGCGAGATCAGCCAACTCAGCAAGTGTGTCGTCCTTCGCAGTCGAGTTGGGGTTTCAAGGGTTTCCATGAGTATTGGTTGAATGAAACGAACGCCTGGGTTTATCCGCATTTGCACAAAGCTGCTGAACGGATGATTGAAATCTCGCAACTGGAACCAGAGGATGAGTTGGGGTGGAGAGCATTAAACCAAGCAGCGCGGGAATTATTATTAGCACAATCTTCCGACTGGGCATTTATTATGCGGACGGGAACGATGGTACCCTATGCAGTTAGACGGACGCGATCGCACCTAATGCGGTTTAATAAGCTCTATGAAGACGTTAAAGTTGGCAAAATTGATAGTGGTTGGCTGGAAAAAGTCGAGTTAATGGATAATATCTTCCCCGAAATCAACTATCGCGTCTACCGTCCGCTATAGTCTCACAAAAAATAATTAACAGCAGTAGGGTGGGCATTGCTCACCCTATATTATTAGCTAAAGGCTATCTGGATCAATATTTAATTCTCGGAGTTTAGCAGCTAATCTTTGCGCTTTCTCTTCTGCGGCTTGTCGTGCAAATGCTTCTTCTTCATGAGTTAGCAGCGTTTGACTGGTAGTTGGATTGTAAAAACGCAGTTTTTCTGCTTCTAGGCGTAACTCTAGCCCCAAAACTTCACTGGGTAGGGATACTGTACCATCTGGCAGGGTATTGGCTGACACTGGGAAATAATTACCATCGACCAAGTGTAAACCCTGGAGTTGGGGATTGAGATAATCGCCTGTAGGATCATATTGGAAATATTCACGCACTCCCAGAAAGGCGTAAATTCCTTTCTTTGCACCTTGGTCTTTGCTACGGGTGGCTTTTGAGGTAATTTCTAGGACAAAATCTGGGGTTTGATTATTTTCTTCCCAGGTTTTGTAAGAGCGTCTGTCACGGTTTTCCACTTCAAATACCACAAATACATCTGGTGCGACAACCGATTCTGGATAACCTATTTCGTAGTAAATAAATACATTACCAGCGACGTATACATCTAGGTGATTTTGGAAATAAATCTGTAGCGTATTTATTCCATAAGCCAAGTAACTGAACTGGATATCTCCTTCAGCCAGCGGCTTACCATCCTCATCTGGATACTCAATCGGGGTAACGGGGATATACTCTGCTGAGGCTGTCATGAGTAGTACCTCAACTCAACTAGGGCTAGATTAAATACTATCGTTCAAAATTCTATCGCCATGACTTGAAGGCTGTGAAATCACCAAAAATTCTAAATCAGAGTCACTTTCATTGAGCATCTGATGAGGAACATTAGGCGGAACTTCTACACCTTCGTGTTGAGAAAGCACTTGGCGGCATGGCGTTCATAATCTTCAAATCTCAGCTTTGCGATCGCACTTCTGGAAATTGTTCTAGCAACAATTCCCTCTGCTCGACCCTTTGCGCCTTCATCAAGAGCAACATTAGTTTTAGGAATTATCTTTTTGAGAAATTCGTGTGTTTCCTGGATACTTATTGGCAAAGCAGGAATTGTTGTAATTCGTGGTGTTAGTTCAAATCCATAATCAATTGCTGCTTTACTTAGTTCCTCTTCGTTGAGAAACACCTGACCTCCATTGTCACGCCACGCTGCCAATTGCTGTACAACCTTGGTGAATAGAATTTCAATATTTGTAAGAACTGCAACATCAAATAACCGCCAATTGACATTTTGTTGTGCCGTGTATTGTTTACTTGCAGCGGTGATTTTCCCACCATAGAGTTCGAGATATGCAACAGTGATGCTGTTTTGCACTTGAGGTAGTGAGTCTGCAACACCTTTAAGAGCATCTACGATACCAAGTGCAGGATTGCCAATGAGATCGCCTTTAGCAAACAATAACTCTTCTCTGCTACCTAAAACAAAGTTTCCATCGGGCAGGAGAATTATCCGAGAATTAGTACCATCTATCTTTTCAGTGAGGATGACTTCACCATCAAACTTAACCGTTTCTTCTAGCAAAGTACCCTTATCTCCTAGAGAATGATAGGTAGGGATACTGGGGTACTTAGTCATGGAGTTGAGCTTATTTAGCTGACAACTTCGTAGTGAAAAGTTATAGCTCATTGTTTTAAAAATATACTTTAAGTACTACAATTGTAGTGTTTAAAAACTAATTTCGCTAGGTTAGATTTTTTCAATAATTAGAAGTTAGGTATACAGTTCAGTTAATAAAAATTGTAGGTTGGGTTAAGCAAAGGACAAGCCAACAAAGCCCAGGAAATGTTTGGTTTCGTTCCTCAACCCAACCTACACAATTTAAGGTTTCTGACACTAACTGAACTGTATTGACATATAAAAAAGACAGGCTTGTTGCCTGTCTTGTAAATAATGATTTAGCAAAGAATTTAGAAATTCATCTCAGCAGCTTGAACTTTTTCAACCTGCTTCTTCTTCAGCACCAGCATAACTTGAGCCAACATTACAAGAGCGATGAACGCAATCATCCATTTGACTCTGGAAGCGTCTTGCAATACGATTTCTGCATCTATTTGACCGAATCCACCGACGTTCGGGTTGCTGGTCAAAGCATCACCAGTCTTAACTGCTTGCCCTTCGGAAACAAGTAGGTCTGGGCCTAAAGGAATCGTATCAACGACAACATCACCCGATTCAGGTTGGATGTTAACTAGATATTTAACGTTACCGTCTCCATCTTCCTCTTTGGCAATCTTGGTAATTGTGCCAGTAGCGGAAGCGTTGTAAACGGCGTTGTTGCTCTTTTCGCCTGTGGGATAAACTTGTCCGCGTCCCCGATTACCACCTACGTGAACTGAATATTTACCGAAGTGGATGTTTTTGTCGGTTGCGGGGTTGGGAGAAAGAACTGGGAAGACGATTTCCTGATACTGTTCACCGGGTAAAGGACCGACGATGACGACGTTATCTTTGCCTTCGCTGTAGGGTTGGTAGAAAGTGTCGCCAACTTCTTCTTTAAGTTCTTCGGAAAGACGGTCTTCAGGAGCAATCTTAAAGCCTTCGGGTAGCATCAGTACTGCACCGACGTTCAAGCCAACCTTAGAACCATCGGCACCAACCTGCTGGGCGCTCAGATCGTAGGGGATTTTCACCACTGCTTTGAATACAGTGTCAGGTAGCACCGATTGGGGAACTTCCACTTCTGTAACCTTGGCGGCTAGGTGACAGTTGGCACAAACAATTCGCCCTGTTGGTTCGCGGGGGGTTTCGGGATAGGTTTGCTGTGCCCAAAAGGGATAGGCGGCAGCTGATTGGGGAAGAGCTAGATCGCTGGTGAAGTAAAATGTCACAGTGGCGATCGCTATGAGCAATGTTTTGACGATCGCTCTAGCACTGCGAGTTAACCTCGCTGTTAGGAAAACATTTCTCATCTCTATAAGGGCGACAATTGAATTAGTCATTAGTCATTGGTCATTAGTCATTAGTCATTAAGCCCTGAACAAAGGACAAATGACTAAGGACAAAATTATTAACCCCACCAAGGTGCATCACCTGTGCGGAAGTCGGTTTCAGTCCAAGGGGTTAAAACGATCTTGTCGTCGTTGACGCTGGTATGGGCTAAAGCCAGAGACAGAGGTGCTGGGCCCCGAACAACTTTACCAGTTTCGTCATACTGAGAACCATGACAAGGACACTTGAATTTGTTCTCAGCAACGTTCCAGGGGACGACACAACCTAAATGGGTACAGATGGCGTTAATGCCATAATCTTTGATCGCCTCTTTGCTGTCTACCACAATATAGGTAGGATCTCCCTTTAGTCCTTGGACTAGGTTGCGATCGCCTGCATTCCGGTTTTCGAGAAATTTAGTGACGCTAACATCATTACCTAGCTCGTCTTTTGCTGTTGTACCGCCACCAGCGCCACCTGCTGCTGGTGGAATAAAGTACTTGACAACGGGATACAATGCACCCAGAGCTACTCCAGTGACAGTCCCAAAAGTGAGCAGATTCATGAACTGACGACGCCCCATATCGGGCACGTCTGCTGATTCAGAAAATTGAGCCATAATCTACGCGCTCTTTGTGTATTTTGTTAAGCATTTTGACAAAAGTACTAATACTTGAGCAACTCTTGTCTAAGTCGAAATGCTAGCGCTCACAACGATGCCATAATTCTTTGTTCCAAGAGATATTTAGCATCTTTTCTGTTAGCATTACATTTCTTTATATCCTTATCATACTGGAGTCACGGAACTTAACATCATAACTAAATGTAAAATCTGATTGAGAAAAGCTATGACAGGACAGGAATTACGCCAGATGTTGCTTGATAAGTGGGGATATTCTTATGATGTCCAGTTTCGACGGGCACAGGGAAAGATATTTTTGCAAGTAATGTGGAAATATCTGGAGCAAGCTTCTTTTCCCTTGAGCGAGGCGGAGTACCAAGAACATCTCGATACCATTGCCAATTATCTTCATGCCTTGGGTGGGTCAACACAGGTACAAACTTTTATTGCCCAAACACGCGATCGCCCTAGGCTCGGCAAAGCTGTTAGCATCCCTCTAGACTTGGGCGAACGTTCTTCGGAATGGATATTGTAACCGATTATTGCATTAACATTAATTAATTTCTGAGTAATTACAGTATTTTTTATTCAAAAATACTATAACGTCCTGTATAACCCTTTCACCTATTGGTAAGGTAAGAAAAAATACACGTTTTTAAGGAAAAAACAAATGGCTTTTATCTCAACATTTGAAATTCTTCTTAAGCCTCAACTTCCAAAAAAGCTTACAGATAAAGAACCTGAACTTAGCCCACTAGCAAGAAAAGTTCTCCAAGGCTATTTCCTGACGATTGCCAATGTCACTAATGAACTCGTATTTCTTTCCCTTGTAGTTACCACCAGAACACCCGGACTAGATCCTAAAAAAATCCTCACCGTTTTGGATACCACTGGTGTAGATGGCCCTGTAAGCAGTGTTTTTGAGGGCGTAGGAGGTATACAGAAATCACGCTTTACATTTCCTATCAATGCTAATGATACAGGCTTATTTATTCTGCAACCAGATGCTACTAATAAAAAACTTCGAGAAGAGGCAAATTTTGAGTTGCGGGGTTATGTCGAGATATCCATTAGTTCCGTATCAACTCCAAAAACAACTCAATTGCTAATCACTCCTGAGCATCGAGGTACATTTTTTGGCACAGATAAAGCCGAGCTAGGTGAGATTGCTTATGTTTTGCCTCTTGCTAATGGGAAAAGTCTATTTGAGTTAAGTAAAGATGGTTAACTCTATTTGATAAATAGTTACCTACAGCGCTTTGCAACTAAATGAGGTACAGAACCAAGGATTCACAAATCAAATTATTCTTCTGCCTCCTGCCTTCTGCCTCCTGCCTCAAAACCAGTGACTTTGTGCCTCATGTAACAGAAAACTGCTGTAATTATCATCTCTGGCATACATTAACAATTCGTAATTCGTAATTACGTTATGGATAAATATTTAGACTCCATTGCCCATAACGGTACAATCTTTAAAATTCGGGGACTTTGACCCGACGCTCAAATAGTCGCTAATGCTGCACTATCGGTTGAATTACGAACTTGTACTGAGCGTAGTCGTTGGCGTGGTAACAGAGCGTAGTCGTTCGCGGAGCGTCTCGTAGAGAAGTGCAGCCTCTCGTAGAGAAGTATTACGAACTTGTACTGAGCGACTTGTGCCGAGCGGAGCCGAGGTAAGCCGAAGTATTACGAATTACGAATCATTGGGGCTTAGATAAAGATTTGCTCACAAACTAAGATTGAAAATCTTTTTACTTCTTTCCTATGTCATTTTCCCGTGAGCTTTACCAATCCAACACCACCGAAATAAAGCGCTAAAACTGCTCCAGCTAAAAGACTTTGAGTCAAGGGGTCAGTAGAAGGCGTCAGGACGGCTCCTAAAACTACTGCTCCCATAATCACGTAACGCCAACCAGAAACCATCCGTTCTGACGAGACAATGTTTAAATTACCGAGCAACAGTTGAATAATGGGAATTTGAAATGCTAAACCAGTGCTGAATAACAGTAGCAACACAAATTCAAAATATTTATCAATTGACCAAAGTTGTTCGACTACATCTGCTCCGTAGCTAATGAAAAATTTCAAGGCTGCGGGGATAAGGAGTAAATAGGCAAATACTAAACCAGCTCCAAACAGCACACTGGAACCCAAAACCACAGGCCCCAGTAAACGGCGTTCGCGGCGAGTCAGTCCTGGAAGCACAAACTGGATAATCTGGTAAAGAATGAAAGGACTAGTAAGTACGATGCCAGTGTAGGCTGCAACTTTCAGGGAGACAAAGAAATATTCTCCAGGTGCAAGTTGGAGAAATTTTACTCCTTGTGCTGGAACCTCAAGTAGCTGGACAATCGGCTTAACGGCAAAGAAACAGCCAATAATGCCCACTGCTACGGCAATCAACGAATAGAAAATTCGTTGCCGCAACTCTTCTAGGTGGTCGAAAAGGGACATTTCGATTTCACCAGGCAACTCATCAAGAGGATCGGTGTCTGAGTTGCCATATCCTTCGGGGTCGAGGTTAGGAACGTTTACAGTATCTACGTCTTGTGAAGGCGTCATGAGTCAACTAGTAGGCAACATTTGTTAACTATTTTATCTGGGGAATGCAGCTACTAAGATATGTTTATTAGGTGCTGTCGGTTTTTTGTCCTGTTTTTTGGGTTTGCATCTGCATAAGTTAGTAGGAAGCCATCTTTTAGGCAATGCCTCACCTAAAAAAAGCGGAACCGATAATTTAAAAATTACGTCTCTGCGGCTAGTAGCGCTGCATAAATCCACACAACATTAACATTTAATACTCAGTTTTAAAAATCCGGTTCATTAAGGTGTCATTTATACATAGCTTAATCGGAAATTGTTAGCTGAGGTTGGATATGAACCGGATAATTTGCATTGCCCTCGTGGCATTGCCTGTTTATTTTTACAATGTTGAGCTAGGCAATACTTCTAGTAGTGATGTGACAATTGTCAAAAACCAGTATCTCACAATAGCTGCTCTAATTGCTTACAGTACAAATTCTCAGTTACGCATCTTGCCGTGGCAAATATCGGCTAGAGATGACCAAACCGAAGATTGCCTTCGGTTTGGTACTTGCAAAGATTGATACTAATTCGTAATTACGGCAGCCCCATCATCAAAGAAAATTAATGGTTGTAGAAAATCAACGTACAGTAGTGGTTACAGGAGCCTCAACAGGAATTGGTCAGGCGTGTGCTTTGCTTCTAGACCAATTGGGCTTCTCGGTTTTTGCTGGAGTACGTCAAGATGTTGATGCTCAGACACTTAAACAGAAAGGGTCACAAAGGCTGATTCCAATTTTTTTAGATGTTACTGATGCTGAATCGATCGCAGCTGCGGTTGATATGGTAACAAATGCAGTTGGTGGTGCGGGGATTTTAGGTTTAGTGAATAATGCCGGAATTGCTGTTCCTGGGCCGTTAGAATTATTAGCGATCGCAGAATTTCAACACCAGATGCAGGTTAATGTCACTGGACAATTAGCTGTGACACAAGCATTTCTTGGTCTTTTACGCCAAAGTCGGGGTCGAATTATCAATATGGGTTCCATTGCTGGTAGGAGTCCAACGCCGTTTTTGGGCGCTTATAATGCTTCTAAATTTGCCTTGGAAGCACTCACTGATGTAATGCGGATGGAGTTACGACCTTGGGGAATCTCGGTTTCAATTATTGAACCTGGTTCTATTGCGACCCCAATTTGGGAAAAGTCTCTTAGTCAATCGGAAATAGCACAGCACGACTTACCACAATCGGCACAAAATCTCTACGGTCAAGCGATGAATATTGTCCGCAAGAAAATGCAGATTCTCGCATCTAAGGGAATTTCTGCGGATATTGTCGCTCAAGTTGTTGTCCATGCGCTGACTGCAAAGCAACCTAAGACGCGCTATCTTGTTGGACAAGATGCCAAAATTGGAGCGCTGATCAAGCATATTTTGCCTGACAAGCTACATGACCGTCTAATTCTATATTCGATGGGTTTGTAGATGACTTCCGGTTTTTCAGAGCTAGTCTCAATTTACATTAGACTTCTGCCTTGAAAATAAGGCAGGAGGAAAAGACATTTTGGGGTTGCATATTTGTGGGATGGGCAACATGAGCGTCCCTTGTATTTCCGGGCGGGCAGGATGCCCACCCCACAAGAATCATCCCTTAATTCAGCAACACAGACATTTTCATTGTTCCTTGTGAGCGCAGCTCATGGAGTCTCTTGCAAAAGTCATAATTTTAGAGTTTTTCTCTGCACCTGTGCGCCCACTGTTCGCGCATAAAGTTAAGTTCGGAAATAACTGAAATCATTTCTGTGTCTAGCTTGGAGAGACCGAAGTTAAGAAGTTAAGAAGTTTGTAAATTCGTTCTTAAGTTCGTCAACTTCGGTTGAGTTGAATGGGTTGAAATGACACAATCAATCTATAAAAGTTTTTTAGGGATCAAGAAATAATTCAGCATAAAAAATTGCTTATTACGCATAAGCAATGACTAAAGCTCTATGGCTTTAAACTCTCACTGATGCATCTGCTGAGTTTAACTTGACCAAATCATTATCAACAACAAAAGGAGTAAAAAATGACTGTCTACGATGATATCGGTGTTCTGTCTGCTACCCCTGTTACCCGCAATTACTACAATTTAAATGAACTTGATCCCACTGATGTCTTTGAGTTCAGCATCAACGAGACCAAAAACATAAATCTGTCTGTGACAGGTATTAGTGCTAGTGATGATGCTGACTTGTACCTTTATCAAGATAACGGTAACGGTTTCTTTGACACAGGCGACCAACTAGTTACTTCTTCTGGTCGTGGGGGTAACGTAGATGACTTGCTTAATCTTCGAGCAAACGCAGGTACTTATTTTGCCGAAGTTCGTCGCTTTAGCAGCGGCTCATCAGGCGACGTAAGTTATGATTTAGCGTTATCTGCAACTACACCCAATTCGACACTTAGTTACAGCGATCTTTTGCCTAGAGAGTTTGAACTTGGCGACTTGTCAGCTGATGTTATCCGCTCTGGTACAATAAGTGATACCAACACCACAGATACTTACCAATTCTCTCTAGACTTCTATGAGGGTGTGGACATTACATTGAGCGGACTCCAAAGTGATGCTGACATCCGACTGATTGCGGACTATAACAACAATCGTATTGTTGATGTAGGTGAGGAAGTTGCACGCTCTAATAGTGGTGGTACTCTATCAGATGTAATTTCTAACACTGTAGATTCTGGTACTTACTTCTTGCAGGTCAATCAATATAGTAGTATACAGACTGCTTACACCTTAACTTTTGACCACTTCACCACCACCTATGTTTAAGTTGAGGCATTGGAAGTGGTTAGCGGTAATTGAAAGCATTGTAGGGTAATGCTCTCAAGGGTACGCAAATGTTGCAAGCGGCAGAGAATCATATCTGAACTTTGCCGCTTTGTTGAAAAAAGGATCACTACATTATTTATTAAATATTTCAACAAAATAGTATTTAAATATGACTAAAGCTTTACAAATAGGCGATGTCTACGACGGGCGTAGCTACATCTCGGACTTACCTACAGAAATTATACCCTTTTTAGCTAGTTATAACCTGATTGGGCAATTTTTATCTCAGAGTATTATCGAATCTGCGATGTCTACGACGGGCTACGCCAACGCACCAATCACCTGCACACAAGCAGAAATATCTCATGCTCTCAAGCAATTTTATCAGCATTGGGATTTGACAACCGAGCAAAAAATCCAAGATTGGTGTTTACGTTACTGTCTGACTGAAAAACAATTAGAACTTTTCGTAACCAGAAAGCTCAGATTTGAAAAATTCAAGCAAATAACTTGGGGGCATCAATTAGAATCTTATTTTCTCAAACGTAAAAGATATTTGGATCAAGTCATTTATTCTTTGATTCGGACTGAAAACAGAGGAATAGCCAACGAACTATTTTTCCGAATTACAGAAGGAGAACAGTCATTTGCTGAACTCGCGCGTGAATATTCTCAAGGGACAGAAGCTAATACAAATGGAATCATCGGGCCAGTGGAACTTGGTACTATCACTCCCAATTTTGCCAAGTTACTTTGTACAAGGCAAGTGGGTATAGTTCAAGGACCCTTACCCTTTGGAGAATCATGGATAATTTTACGTGTGGAAAAGTTTATAACTGCACAGTTGGACAATTTTATGCGCCAACGATTACTGCAAGAAAATTTTGAAACTTGGTTTCAACAACAACTCAATCAACTATCGCCGGAAGAAAAAGCCTGGATGGGAATGTGAATTTTACACATCCTATAAAAAGTCAGATCAAAAATTGAGTGACTAAATTGAATTTCATAAATATAGCAACGGACAGGGAGCTTAGGACAGCAATAAAATCACAAAGTACGCTGTTGAAGACGCGTTTCCCGCAAACTGTCCTAACGGCTTTGGCGACTGCTATAAAATTAATTATTTAATGCGTTATAGATTGCATTCCACAACATTAGATTGCGAACACCCAAAAGGATTCCAAGCAGCAACGGCATGTTCACTATTGATACCAATAGAAGTAGTAACAATCGACACAATTCTAACTGATGCAAGAGCCTTTAATAATTTCATAGGCTAAAAGCTTTAGACGCGTTAGAAGTAAATTCATCCACGACTGCGATCGTGCAAGTCATCTCATCGCCTCCCTAACCTTCGAGAACACTTCATGAACGGGTAGGCGAGATGCTTCTTACTGTTAGGACTTACGCAAAACTACACGCTGTAGAGGCAGTTCATGCACATTGGTGTCAACTTAACGTGAAAGCCAGCTTAGACTGAGCTTTGAGAGATTGCCTTGTTCCCAGTCGGAGAATGGGAATGGTGTCCTAGAGGCTGCGCCTCCTTTACTGGCGGCAGCAGCCCAACGATTAGCATTTCCAGCCTCTGGCTGGAAACCAGGTTTTAAAAGAGTTTTTGCTTAAGTTGACACCAATGCAAGGCTTTGCGCCCCTACGAAAATCTGTACCTCGCCTTGGCGTAGCCTCTTAGCCTCTGTCTGCGACATGCTGCGCGTTCGCGTAAGCGTCCCGCAGGGAACGTAGAGAAGTTGGAATCTGCTATAAATAGTAGTCAACTTGGGACGACTCTTGTCATCTCAAAATGAGCGAACAGACAGATTGTACTTAAAAGTACCTTTTTTGGTCTGGGATATTTTTAATATTCATAAGAGTACCTTATTCCATATGAGATATTTCTGCCATTTATACTTATAGAAGTATTTCTACTTAGTTAAAATCGAATGTCACCATTGCGGTGTGCTATATAAAACGTAGATATGAAAAATCAACCAGAATGCTGTTAATTTAGTTAGTAATTAAGGCAGATGTACTTAAATTGACAGATCAATTGCCGAAAAAAATTTTGTCATCTTTTATTCTTAAATGAACTCCATTAGTTATGCTCCTAGATTTAGAAAGATTTTATCAGGCTTGCAATCCGAGCAGACCTCTAATTATAGGAAACCCTAGCGATCGCAGGTACTATATCGATTTTGCTGCGGTGCGGGGTGGCAAAATTATCGAAGCTTTGCAGCGGACGATCGCTAAAATATCGCCGGATATCCCAACCTGTCAACTATTTACCGGACATCTCGGCTGTGGAAAATCAACGGAGTTATTGCGCCTGAAAGCTGAGTTAGAAGTGCAGCAATTTCATGTAGTTTATTTTGAGTCTACCCATGTCTTAGAAATGGCCGATGTGGATGTGACTGATATTTTGTTAGCGATCGCTGGACAGGTGAGTGAAAGCCTAGAACCGATGAAAATTAGGCTCAAGCCTCGCTACTTTAGCAAGTTGTTTGGTGAAGTTGTGGATTTCTTGCAGACGCCAATTGACGTTGGGGTAGAAGCAGAGTTGTCTGTAGGGATTGCCAAAATTACAGCTAAAACAAAAGAAAGTCCCCAATTGCGGCGGCGGTTAAGAGATTATCTAGAACCACGAACCGCAAATATTTTACAGTCAATTAATCAAGAATTACTAGAACCTGCCACCAAGGAACTGAAAGCCAGGGGTAAAAGAGGATTGGTGGTAATTGTTGATAACTTGGATCGAGTCGCAATTCGACCTTTACCATCAGGGCGATCGCTGCCAGAATATTTATTTATTCAACGGGGCGAACAATTACGCAAACTGAATTGTCATGTAGTCTACACTATTCCCCTAGCCTTGACTTTCTCCAACGATAGCGCCGAACTTCAGCATCGTTTAGGCGGTGGAGTCGCACCAAAAGTTTTACCGATGATACCTGTGCGTTTGCGCTCTGGCGAGATTTTTCCGCAAGGGCTAGCAATGATGCGGCAAATGGTGCTAGCTAGAGCTTTTCCAGACATTTTACCTAGCGATCGGTTAGGCTTAATTACAGAGGTGTTTGATAGTTTAGAAACCTTAGATCGATTGTGCCTAATGAGTGGTGGTCATGTCCGCGACTTACTAGGTTTACTGTTTGACTGTCTGCGAGAACAAGATCCACCCTTTGAGCGGGAATGTGTCGAACTGGTGATCCGAAGACAGCGCGATTACCGAGCTAACGCTATCGACCCCCATGAGTGGGAACTAATCTTTCAGGTGGTGCAACAGCAACGAGTTAGAGGTGATATAGAATACCATACCCTTTTGCGAAGTCTATTTGTATTTGAATACCGCGATCATCAGGGAGCTTGGTTTGCCGTCAACCCAGTTTTAGCAGAGACGGAAAAATTTAAATCATGGTTGAACGACACTCACAAGTAGATATAACAGCAGCTAATGAGCGGGCTTTACGGAGTTTGGGGAGAGCAATTACCCTTTCTAGCGGTCAATTTTCCTTGGTTTTGGTGTGCTGCAATTATCGAGTTTTGCAAGAACTTATGCTGCAACGACTCGAAGAAATCTCTTCAGGAGTACACCACATTCAAAAGGTAATTCTGCCGCATAATGCCAGAAGTCTTTATACAAGTATTCATTTACAACTACTAACCGAAGCTAATCCACCATCGGCGTTGATGATTTTGGGTTTAGAGTCAGTAGATGGACTCGACGATTTTCTGAGGTCTGTTAATCATATTCGGGATGAATTTCGCAAACGCCACCCATTTCCGATGATTGTCTGGATGAATGAGGAAGTGTTGCAAAAGGTAGTCCGTTTAGCACCAGATTTTGCTAGTTGGGCGGCGACACCGATTCGGTTTGAAATGACAACTCAATCACTGCTGGAATTTCTGCAACAGGAAACTGACTCTTTATTTGCTACGGTGTTAGCAAACGATGCTGCACAACACCAACCTCCTCAACTTGCAAAGCATTATTCCACTGTCGAGCAAGTCTGGGAACATAGCTATGAACTCCACTTTGCGATAAAAGAGTTGCACAATCGTGGTATTACCTTAGAGCCAGAATTACACGCTAGTTTAGAATTTGTTTTTGGTCTAGATAATTATATTAGCGATCGCATCAATACAGGTTTAAGCCATTTTCAGCAAAGCTTGCAAGTTTGGCAAAAGTTGGCAGAGACGGTGGGAGCAGCACTTCGGCTACGCTCAGTGACCGGGGAGCAGGGGAGCAGCACTTCGGCTACGCTCAGTGACCGGGGAGCAGGGGAGCATACTTCTCTACGAGAGGCTGCGCCAACGACTACGCTCAGTAACCGAGGGAGCGGGGGAGATGAGGGGGTATTCTCTTCGTCTACGCCTCCTAATCGTCCATCTCCCCTACTGCTGCGACAGGGAATTTTGCTGTTTTATATTGGGTTGTGTTATTGCCGTTTTGCAGAGCAAAATCAAACAGAAAACCGCCGCCATTGGTACACTGCTAAATCTTATTTTCAGCAATGCTTGCATATCTTACAGGTGGCTGGGCGTTTAGATATAGTTGCTGGATTTATTAATCAACTCGCTGAGGTTTTGCAATATCTGCAAGAGTGGGAAGAATTGCAGACAGTTGCTCAAAAGTCTTTGGAATTACATCAAACTTATGGTACTCAAATCCAATTAGCTTGTGACTACGGTTTTCTGGCACAGGTGGCTGTGGAGCAGTCGCGGTGGGTACAGGCGAGTATCTTAGCACACGTATCGCTACTAAAATTAGGGGAGGCGCAAAAGCAGAACGACCCTTATAACTGCTTATTTCCATTATTATTGGCGCAAACTTACTATTTAGTATTGGCGAAAGCACAGCGAAATATCGGTGAGCTAGTAATCGCTCGTGAATACTTAGATAAGGCGACAAAAGAACTACCAGCAGCATTAGAAAACAGTGCCCATCAATACGATGCCCATCGTTATATTCGCTTATTGCGGAGACTGCGATCGCTCTACTTTGAAGAAGGACGATATTTAGAAGCCTATTACATTCGACAGAAACGGCGTTCTGTTGAGCAGCAGTATGGTTTTCGGGCTTTTATTGGGGCAGGACGTTTGCAACCCCAAAGACAGGCGACAAACCCAGCATTAATGTCACCTTCTGGAAGTAGCAGTGTTGCTCTAGAAATTGCGGCTTCTGGTCGAGAGCGTGATATTAATAACTTAATTGGCAGAATTAGCCGCGCCGATCAAAAATTGACGGTGATTCACGGTCAATCGGGGGTAGGTAAGAGTTCCACCGTAACGGCGGGTTTAGTTCCAGCACTGCAAAATCGAGCCATTGGCGATCAAATAGCCGTGCCTGTGGTACTGCAAGTTTATACCGATTGGGCACGGGAATTAGGGAAATCTTTAAGTGAAGCGATGTCTAGTGATGCATCCCTGGCGATTTACGCTGATATTGAGCTAGAAGCAACCATTGAACCGGAGGCTTTGCCTTACTCTGGCACACCGTTCACCATTGGTGGAATTTTACAACAACTCCAAGAGAATGCCGATCGCCATTTGATCACAGTTTTAATTTTTGACCAGTTTGAAGAATTTTTCTTTGGTTATAGCGATCGCAATCAAAAGCAAGAGTTTGATAAATTTATCAGCGATTGTCTCAATATACCCTTTGTCAAAGTCATCCTTTCCTTGCGAGAAGATTATTTACATCGTTTATTAGATTTTAAACATCTTTCGGCACTGGAAGCGATTAACAATAATATTCTCGACAAGCATATTCGCTATCAGTTAAATAATTTTTCGCCGGAATATGCCAAAGCAATTATCCAAAAATTGACAGAGCGATCGCAGTTTAATTTAGAACCCGCTCTAATTGATGCCTTAATCGAAGATTTATCCACAGAATTTGGAGAAGTCCGCCCCATTGAATTACAAGTTGTGGGCGCACAAATTCAAGATGAACGCATTACTACCTTAGAAGAATATCAACCATATAGACCCAACAAACTGATCGAGAGATATCTTAAGGAACTGATTAAAGACTGCGGCCCAGAAAATGAACGAGCCGCGTTACTCGTCTTATACTTATTAACAGATGAAAGTAACAACCGACCTTTTAAAACTCGTGCTGAGTTAGCGGCGCAGCTATCAGAATTAGAAGATGCTGACAAATTAGAGTTAGTCTTAGAAATTTTAGTTAGCTCCGGTTTAGTGGTACTATTCCCTGATGTACCAGAACGCTATCAACTGATTCACGATTATTTAGTAGACTTGATTCGCTACCTGCAACAACAAGAATCGAGCTTACAGGTACAACTAAATCAGTTGCGCTACAAAGTAGAACAAAGTAAAGCTGAGATTGAGCGGCTGAAAAGCGAACTTAGTCAAAATAAGCAGCGTTCCAAATTGGTAGCTCCTCATCCGCAACAGGGATTAGACTTATTAACGGAATTGCGAGAATTACACAAACGGGAAGAATTAAGTCAGTTAGAAATTGAGCAATTACGAGCTGAACTTAAAGAAAAAGAGTTAACAGCTAAACTTGCAGAAAGTCAAAAGAAACAAAGACTTAGTGAAGCTCAATTAAATCGTTCGCTGAAAATTGCCCTCACAGCTTCCGTTCTCGCCATCTTGGGATTAAGTGTTTCTATCGTCACAGCAGTAGATAGCGAAATTAAAACCCTCAGCGCATCCAGTGAAGCCCTCTTTGCTTCGCAAAAAGGTATTGATGCTTTAAAAGAAAGTTTAAAAGCAGGGAGAAAATTACAACAAACAGTCTGGGTAGATTCCTATACAAGAGAGCAAGTACAGACGGCACTTTATCAAGCAGTTTCAGGGGTCAGAGAATATAACCGTTTGGACGGGCATATATCTGGGGTAAATAGTGCTACATTCAGTCTCGATCGCTCCTTAATTGCCTCAGCCAGTGCGGATAATACAATTAAACTCTGGCTTCCTGATGGTAGCTTAGTTAAAACCTTGTCGGGGCATGAGGATGTAGTTAATAGCGTCAGTTTCAGCCCAGATAGTCAAATCATTGCTTCCGCCAGTCAAGACAAGACGATAAAACTTTGGAGTCGAGAGGGTCAACTGCTTGCTACCTTATTAGGGCATCAGGGTGTGGTGAATAGTGTGAGTTTCAGCCCAGATGGCCAGATTATTGCTTCAGCGAGTACAGACAAAACAGTGAAACTGTGGAGTCGCGATGGTAAGCTGCTCAAAACCTTGCAGGGACATAATGGTGCAGTCTTGAGTGTCGCTTGGTCAAATGATGGTCAAACCTTAGCTTCTGGGAGTGCTGACAAGACGGCGAAACTGTGGAGTCGCGATGGTAAACTGCTCAAAACCTTGCAGGGACATGAGGATGCAGTTAAAAGTGTCGCTTGGTCGCCCGATGGGAAAATAATTGCTTCTGCTAGTTTAGACCAGACAATCAAGCTGTGGAATGTTGAGGGGAAGCTACTGCGAACCTTATCGGGCCATAGTGCTGGAGTTACCAGCGTCAGTTTTAGCCGTGATGGTAACACGATGCCTACGGCGGGCTACGCCTACGCTTCCGCAAGTACTGATGAGACAATCAAACTCTGGAGTTCTGAGGGTGTGTTGCTGGGAACCCTGAAGGGACATAATAATTGGGTTAACAGTGTCAGCTTCAGCCCAGATGGTCGCACCCTGATTTCCGCCAGTCGGGACAAAACTATTAAACTTTGGCATTGGGACGATGTGTTACTGCGAAAGCCCAAAGCCGATAATGATGACTGGGTAACTAGCATCAGTTTTAGCCCAGGCGATCGCATCTTAGCAGCCGCAAGCCGAGACAAAACTGTAAAACTTTTCAGTCGAGACGGTCAATTACTCCGTATATTAACGGGGCATCAGGGTCAAGTTTGGGGTGTAGATTGGTCGCCCGATGGTCAAGTAATTGCCTCGGCCAGTAAAGATAAAACAGTAAAACTTTGGAGTGGTGACGGTCAACTGCTCAACACCTTACAGAGTCATAATGATACCGTCTTGAGTGTAGCTTGGTCGCCCGATGGTCAAGTAATTGCCTCGGCTAGTAAAGATAAAACAGTAAAACTTTGGAGTCGCAACGGTAAACTACTTAACACCTTGCAGGGACATCAAGAAGCGGTGAATTGGGTAAGTTTTAGCCCAGATGGCAAGTTGTTAGCCTCAGCCAGCGATGATAAAACCGTGAAAATTTGGAGTCTAGATGGTAAATTGCTATACACATTAACTGGTCATAGCCGCCGGGTAAATGGGGTTGCTTGGTCGCCTGATGGTCAAAGCATTGCCTCAGTGAGTATTGATAGCACAGTGAAGATTTGGAATCGAGACGGGAAACTGTTAAATAATCTTGCGGGCAATGGCGATAGTTTTATCAGTGTCAGTTTTAGCCCCGATGGCAAGACTCTGGCAGCTAGCAGTGATGACAAAGTGAGGATTTGGAACCGAGAAGGAACGTTGCTGATAGCTTTGAAAGGTGATAAAGATGAGTTAACCAGCGTCAGTTTCAGCCATGACAGCAAGACTCTGGCTGCGGGTAGTGGTAATGGCACAGTAATTTTCCGAGATTTAGCAGATATCCAACTGGATAAATTACTGGCACGGGGTTGCGATTTGCTACATGATTATTTGCAGACTAACCAGAAGGTAATTAAGAGCGATCGCGCCTTGTGTTCTGGTAGGTGATGGCGTATTTGATTATTAGACATAGGAACAATGTAGAGACCGTAAATTTACGGTCTCTACAAGTGTTATAGATAACGCATATTTAATTTCACCAGATGTCTATTGAATTTGATGTGATAGACTGCACCTATGCCGTCAAGTATGCAACATATGAACACTAGTAAACATTCGTACTTATATCCACAACTGGCACTTGGTACTTTTCTAGCTATCTTCTTTAACGTGTCTGCTATGGCTTGTCCAGAAAGGAATCAAGCTGACGGGGTGACAAAGCAGCTGAAGCAAAGACAGGAGAAGAGTGTGACCGTTTTGGGGTAAAAAAGATAGGTCAGGTATTCTCAACAAGACCTATCAAATGATAATGTTACCTAAATTCTACCAAAACTGCGCTCAAAATGTACTGACACCTACGCAGTACAAGATGCTAGAAATCTTAGTGATGGTGTTACAGTTTCATAAAACTGTAACGATAGAAAAGCTCTCATCTATATTTCCACAACCAATAAAATTTGAGAGTAGACGAAGGAGCATACAAAGATTTTTATTAATTCCCCAATTATCAATTCAATACCTGTGGTTTCCCCTAATAAAAAGATGGGTAAGAAACAGCCATATACGCGGACAGAAAAAACTGATATTCGCCATTGATAGAACCCAATGGCGGTCAGAAAACGTATTTGTAATCAGCTTAATTGAACAGAAAAGAGCAATACCTGTGTACTGGCTATTGTTACCCAAAAGAGGATGTAGTAATTTAGGTGAGCAAAAAGAGTTAATTCGACCACTGCTGCGGTTATTTAAAGGATATCAAATACTGATATTAGGCGATAGAGAATTTCATAGCATCAAACTAGCGAATTGGTTAGATAGCAAGGGAATTACCTTTGTGTTGCGTCAAAAACAAGGTACTTATATTCGGCAAGATAATCAATCATATCAACGGTTACAATCTTTGGGATTAAAGCCAGGTATCTCATTGTTTTTGTCGTCAATTCAAGCTACTAAACAAAAAGGTTTTGCTAAGTTTAATTTGGCCGGATATTACAAGCGTAAATATCGTGGTAAGCTTGAGCCTGCTGGCTGGTTTTTACTAACAAATCTTGATAGTCTCGCAGATGCGATTAAAGCATTTAAGTTGCGAAGTGGCATCGAAGCTATGTTTAAAGATTGTAAAACTGGTGGTTATAATTTGGAATCAACGTACGCAACTGGACAACGATTAATTGCACTAATTTTATTGATTGCAATCGCCTACACAATTGCAGTTTTCGCTGGTCGCAACTGCCGAAAAATGGGACTACAACAATATGTTGGTCGGCTTCAAGAATTAAAGCGTTATGCACGCCGACATAGTGCTTTTTGGGTTGGATTATATGGGTGTTTATGGGTAGGTGCTATGGAGTTTTGGTCAGATTTGGCGATCGCACTTGTGCGTCTCAAGCCCGGTAAACTACACTATTTTCAAAGGGGTCTACGTGCTATGGCCCTTATTCAATCAGCGCTCTAGCCTCTTTGTCACCCCGTCAG
>NZ_JAVRCS010000036.1:0-60273 GCF_034530635.1 Nostoc sp. EspVER01 | reverse complement strand
AACGGTCACACTCTTCTCCTGTCTTTGCTTCAGCTGCTTTGTCACCCCGTCAGCTGCGAAGGTTCAGCAGAAGGGGGAATAATTTCAAGACCATATTTTGAAGCAGCAGCCAAAGCTTTTTCGATATCTGCGGGATTAACGCGAGGTAATTGCGTCCTTTCCGAGACTGGCACACCTACTTCCATAAAAAACTTCTCTAACCCTGCTGGTGTGAACCAGCAAAGTAATTTTGCTGGCTTTGTACTGATATTTGTAAACCTGTGGAGTTGACCTTTAGGAGAGTGAAGGAAGGTTCCAGGAATTGCTAAGATAATCTGGTTATCAAGCTGAAATTCTAATTCTCCCTCTTGAATATAAAAAGCTTCATCTTCGTGACTATGAATGTGAGGAGGTGTACCGTTTTGTGGTTGAACAGCGATCTCAATTAGAGCATAAGCTTGACCAGTTTCTTCACCTACCGCTTTAAAGGTATACAAATCTCCAAGCACCCAATATGAAGAACCTTGTCCTGGTTGCTGTAATATTCCTTGTAAATTGACTGTCATAGCGATTTCCTTGTGGGATGTTTTTTAGGAATTAGTTAATTATTAACTACTCAACTTAGCAGCACCAAAAGTAGCGTTGAACTTGCGACACCAGATAGCAGCAGATTTGTAATCTGCTAAATTTATATTGTTAGGAATAGAATATGTTTGAGCGCCACTATATTTTTTTAAGGGAGCAAGAATGATATAGTCCCCATTTTTTAAAGAATAATTTGGCGGCTTCGTTGAACCAATTACATTATCTGAACGGTGCAAAATTACGACTAAATCCGGGCCTGATTCCGAGGTTTGAAACGATTCTCCAAGCTCTAGAAATGATTTACTGTCTTTGTTAAGAATACTGACTGTTCCTTGAGTTGTATGTTCTCCAGAAACAAAAGTGCCTGACTTCTGAGATTGTACCGAAGGGGTTAAAGACTTTGCCGGAGTTGAAGATTTGGGAATAGATGTATTCACTGCGATCGCAACTTCTTTAGACTCATTATTTGATACTTCTCGGACACAACTAATCATGACAATAGAAGACAAAATTAGTATTAATAAATTTCTGATTTTCATAAACAACAATATAGGTTTTGAATTGAGATTTGAACTAATTATTGCTTATATAATTAGTCATAAAATTATGGATATCTAAGGATTAATCTCTAAAAAGCTGAGATTTTGTTTAAAAAGTTCTTATAGATTTCTCAGCAAAATCTAAACTTTTCGCAAGTGTTTAGGTATAAATAAATACAAGTAAATTATCAAAAACGTAACAGACTGAAGTCAACCAAGCATAATTTTCTAAAATTATTTAACTTTGCTTACAATGATACCGCTTATTTTTACTTATTTAATTCCTGTATAATTTTAAATTTAGTTAAGTAAAATTTCATAATTTTGTTGTATACAAATAGCAGATGTCTTTAGTAGAATCTTTCTATCAACTTAGAGTGTTCCAAAAAATAAATGAGCCAAAACCCATCATTGCGTTCGCTCGCAATGACAATTGGGTATTTTTTTACTTGGAGTACTCTTACACTTAACGATTAAAATCGCCGCTACCCAAATCAAACTTGCGGAAACAGGCTTCAAAACCCATGCAATAGGCATCCATGAGCAAAACCAGTGATGACGAAATGTTGTTGCACAAGCAAACTTGGCATCGTGAGCGGCAAATAATAGCACGTTTATCTTCTTTGAACTATCGAACTGGCGAACTGGGTAGCTATTTGCACAACATTGCTTGCGGAGTCAGCGAACTCATTGGAGTTGATTGGACAGTTGTTACCTTTTGCCAAGAGGGGTTTGAAACGGTTCTAGCCAGTACCCTTGAAATGGGCGAAGGCGAACATGTTTATTCACTACATGGTTTACTAACTGGTACTGTTATCAAAATGGGTCAATCATTAGCAGTAAAAGATGCTCAAAAACACCCAGAAGATGGACAGGCTCCAGAAGGTTATTGTGCATATTTAGGGATACCATTGCAGACTGCTGAAAGTGAAGTGATTGGTACTATCTGTTCTTTTAATCGTCTACCACGTGATTTTATAAAAGAAGACATCCAAATTGTGGAATTGTTTGCTGAAAGAGCTGCAACAGCTATTGATAATTATCATTTCTATCAACAACAGTGCAAATTTAATCATATTCTAGAAGCTTAAATGAAATTTTGATTCATATAAACGCCATATTTTGCCACTGATAATATTTTTTACTTTTGTTTTTATTTACAACTTGTGAGCTAAATCACACTAGTAACCTAAGCACCGAAATAAAATTCTATGTGTGCATAAAATATTACATATAAAATGATGGAATTACTTCAACTAATGTTGGTGTTAGGTACAGTCGTTGGTGTTACAGATGGGAACACAATTTTGGTTAAAGATAATGCAGGACAAACAACTATAGTCAAGTTAGCGTGTATTAATGCACCAGAGGCAACTGACAAGCGCTATGGTTTAGCAGCAACACAAAGGCTAAAACAGCTATTACCACCTCAAACTCCTGTCGTGATTAGAAGCACAGAACAAATTAAAAGTGGTCGTCCAGCGGGTGAAGTATTTGTAGATAATCGGTCAGTAAATTTACTTTTAGTAGAGTCAGGTAATGCCGTCGTTGACCAAGAATCTTTACAAAATTGCTATGAGAGCAAAACCCAATTTTTAATTGCAGAAGCTAATGCTAAAAATAAGCATTTGGGTTTGTGGCAACAATCAAAATTACAATTGAAGTTACATACCAAGTAAGCGCTGACACGATCAGTTATAATAAGCAGAAGCAATTTTAAAACAATACAGTTGAGAATGAGCAACAAAACCTCATGTATAGACGCGATTTATCGCATCTTGAAAGACCAATTATCCTTAACTGAATCGTATTAAATTTTAGGATTGCTGCACTTATTTGATTGTTGCATTTTTAATATCACCAATCAACTCATCAATCCTTGATTGAGTAGTATTCCAAGAACACATAAAACGTACTCCTCCCACACCAATAAATGTATAAAACTGCCAGTTTTTGGCTTTTAAGCTGTGAATGACTTCTTCAGGTAATTTCACAAATACGGCGTTGGCTTCTCTAGGAAACATCAAGTCAACACCTTCTATGTTTAATAATTGATTTTCTAAGTATTCAGCACATTGATTGGCATGTCTGGCATTTTTTAACCAAGCACCAGTTTCTAACAAACCCAACCAAGGAGCCGAAATAAATCGCATTTTTGAAGCTAGCTGGCCTGCTTGCTTGCATCGATAATCAAAATCTTCTGCTAGCGCTTTATTGAAGAAAAGAATGGCTTCACCTAATGCCATTCCATTCTTAGTACCACAAAAACACAATACATCCACTCCACTTTTCCAAGTAATTTCAGCAGGGCTTTTATTCATAGCGGCAACTGCATTTGCAAAACGAGCGCCATCCATGTGAATCTTTAAGTTATATTTGTTTGCAACTTCTTTAATACTTAAAAGTTCTTCAATAGAATATAAAGTTCCTAATTCAGTTGATTGTGTAATGCTAATAACTTTAGGTTTGGGATAATGAATGTCAGTACGTTTAGTAACAATCGACTCTATAGACTCTGATGTTAATTTGCCATTTTTACCGTGAGCAAGTAGCAGTTTAGAGCCATTAGATGCAAATTCAGGTGCGCCACATTCGTCTGTTTCTATGTGAGATGTCTCATGACAAATGACGCTGTGATATGACTGGCAAAGAGCAGCTAAAGATAAAGAATTTGCAGCTGTGCCGTTAAAGGTAAAAAATACTTCACAATCAATTTCAAAGAGTTCCCGAAAATAATCTGCCGCTTTTTGAGTCCATTCATCATTTCCATAAGCTGGAACACTACCTTGATTTGCCCTAATCATATATTCCAGTGCTTCAGGACAAATACCAGAGGAATTATCACTTGCAAACTGCTCTAATTGGCTACTCATAATTTCTACTTTGATTTTTAACAGTATTTTTTACAATACTAGTAAATAATTTTTGACTTTGCCAATTCTCAGATTGGCGGATAATGCTATTAACCTCTACAATTATCTAATAATTGTGATTAGCCATACTTCATCATTTATGAAAAACAGGTTTTTGGCTTACATAAAAATTTGGAAGTCTGGATTTTTTGATTTTTACAACTTAAACCTGATTTTTATATCTTGTATCAACCTACTTAATTAGCTTTTTTTGCTGTAAGTTTTCTCTGAATTAGTTATAACCTTAAGTAGTATAGTAATACTATTAAATGACTTTGCTTATGTCTACAGAAAACTGGAATCTTATTTTCACGTTACTGAGATGTTTAATTACTACGGTGTTTTCGTCAACCTTGCGTTGAGCGTATTTGGAGACGTTAAACATCGCAAATAACTAAATATTATGCTAAAAAAATAAAGTTTGTTAATCAGAATGCTAATTATGTACTTATAATATACTATACAATAATAATTTCCTACCAAGTAAGTATGAAATCATTATTGGGCATATTTGTCCATTGTTAGTTCTCAGTGGTCATTTGTTTATTTTCTACTGACTAATGACCAATGACCAGTGACCAATGACTAATAACTAATGACTGAACCATTGATTGAACTGAAAGGTGTTTCTAAGTCCTTTGGTAGCAATAAAGTTCTAGATAATGTAGACTTGACCATTTACCGGGGAGAAGCACTGGGAATTATTGGGCCATCAGGGACTGGGAAATCAACTATCTTACGAGTAATAGCGGGGTTACTTAGTCCTGATGAAGGAGAAATTTATGTGCAAGGAGAGCGGCGAGACGGTTTGATTGAGGATGGTGGCCAGCAGGTTGGCATTGGTATGGTGTTTCAGCAGGCGGCCCTATTTGATTCGCTGACAGTGGAGGAAAATGTGGGATTTTTACTTTATCAAAATTCAAAGCTGCCGCGATCGCGCATCCGAGATTTGGTAGAAGAAAAATTGGAGATGGTAGGTTTGCCAGCAATAGGCCACCTCTACCCAGCCGAACTTTCCGGGGGAATGCGCAAACGGGTAAGTTTTGCCCGGGCGATTATGTCTAACCCTGATAATCCCAGTGAAGGGCCAGAAGTTTTACTATACGACGAACCAACAGCCGGACTCGATCCCATTGCCTCAACAGTCATCGAAGATTTAATCCGCCACTTGCAATGTTTACATGGAGTTTGTAGTACTTATGCTGTTGTTACTCACCAGGACAGCACTATCCGCCGTACATCTGATAGACTTATATTTCTCTATGAAGGTAAAGTGCAGTGGCAAGGTACAGTTAGTGAAATATACAACACAGAACATCCCTTGATCAGACAATTTATCAGTGGAAGTGTTAAAGGCCCGATTAAAGTCGCCGGTTAAAAACTTAAAAGTGAGGAGTGAGGAGTTAAATTTAACTACTAACTCCTAATTTTTAACACCTAATTGATTATTGGTTGTTGGTGGAGGCAAAAAAATGCGAGGTCTTATGACAAGCCGCTTCGCGTCTGGGCGAACATTTAGAGAAGGTTCTGTGGGGTTATTACTCCTGCTAGGACTAGGGGTATTTGGATTACTCTTTCTGTGGTTAAATAGATTCACCGCTGCTGGCCGTTCATACAAAATTATTGTAGAATTTGCTAACGCTGGCGGAATGCAAAAGGGAGCAGCAGTTCGCTATCGTGGTGTTAAAGTAGGAACTATTTCCCATGTTCGACCAGGTGCGAATGCCATTGATGTAGAGATTGAAATTGCCCAAACTGACCTCATTATTCCCCGTAATGTTGTAGTGGAAGCTAATCAAAGCGGATTAATTAGCGAAAGTATTATCGATATCACGCCAAGAACAACCTTGCCTGCTGGGGTTGTTGCTAAACCCCTAGATAAAAGTTGTGATACCAGCCTCATAGTCTGTAATGGCTCTCGCTTAAAAGGTCAGGTTGGCATCAGTGTTGATGCCCTAATTCGTAGTTCAACTGAGCTAGCTGGCGCATACAACGATCCAAAATTTTATAGAAATGTCAATAGGGTTCTAGAAACTACCACAGGCGCAGCATCCAGTTTTAGTGAGCTAAGTCAGGATTTACAAGGTTTGACCAAAAGCTTACAACTACAACTTAATACCTTTTCCGCTACGGCTAATTCAGTACAACGGGCGACAAACCAACTTAATACATCCGCAAATCAAACAGTAAATAAATTCGGTGCAACTGCAACTCAAGCAAATCGGTTGCTAAACAACCTGGATAATTTGTTGACAACAAATCGTTCGACGCTGGTTGGTGCGTTGAACAATATCACCGAAACCAGCAACCAATTGCGTGTTACAGTCAGTAGCTTATCACCATCTGTCAATCGATTGACTCAAGGAGAATTACTCAACAATTTAGAAACGCTTTCAGCAAATGCAGCCCAAGCCTCAGCTAATTTACGTGATGCTTCTAAAACCTTAAACGATCCAAAAAATGCGGTGTTGCTGCAACAAACTTTAGATTCAGCACGAGTAACCTTTGAAAATACCCAAAAAATTACATCTGATTTAGATGAATTGACAGGCGATCCTAATTTCCGTAAAAATCTGCGGCAATTGGTGAATGGTTTAAGTGGTTTAGTATCTTCTACACAACAGATGCAGCAACAAGTGCAGGTTGCTACTACTCTAGATTCGGTAAAAGCTGCTGTGAGCAAACCAAAGAATCTAATTCCTATCCCAGCACCAACCCAACAGGCGATGTTTAATGACAAGTCGCTACCAGTCTACGAAATGAATCCCTCAGCGGCTAATTTTGCAAGTACCGATACCGACTTTCAACCAAGTCCTAGTCCGTCTATCCCGAACTCATCCCAAGAAAACCTTTTGAAGCAGCTGCGGGAATATGGCAAGCAACGGGAGCAACTGGAGACGGAGAAAGAGGCAATACAGCTTGACCCTTCAACTTCACTCACTGCTGACCCTGAGCGTAGCAGAAATGCTGAGAATTTTAAGTAAAATATTTTACTGTCAATAGTAGAGTTTTCAGGCTGCAAAACCCATTGCTTATTGATACAGCAGATTTCAAAGAAAGTGAGGTACACAAGCTAATTCTGTTACCCAGATATAAAGTGTGTTTTAATCCTAAATCCTGCTGTATCTTCCAAAACTCAAATAAGTTTGCTCCCATTGATGACAGCAACCGCTTTTAAGAACGAATTAACATTGGGTCATAAATTTGAGACTCTTGAACCCCATAATTACACAGAATAGACCTAGCTATATCTTGCTCATGATCTGTGCCGCTAACGATAAGTATGTAATTGCCTTGCTCTATTTGCTCATTATAAAATCGTGCCCACTCATCTGCTATTCCTAACCTCATAGCGTCAAAGCGTTCACTTAAATTAATGCCTGTTGACCCAACCAATTGAGAAAAGTCTTTGCAAATTAAGGAAATTTGGTTTACTGAAAAACCTGCGATACACATATTTTTAATTGCCGCTTCAGCATTATCTATGCTATTAAAGCAACTAACACTATACTTAGACATCATCCCACTTTTATTAGGAATGGCAGTAGCAGAAGTTGTTGGGGTCAGAGAATTTGTAGTTTCAGATTCACTGTTGAGATGCTCGTAAATGCCAAACTCTTCAATACCCCAACGCTGTAGTATTTCTTGTACTTTAGCAATTTCAAAAGATGTACAATCTACGATTATTAAATAGTGTCCATCCTCTACTCGCTCGTTATATGCTCTAGCTTGCTCTGACGACATTCCCCAACCAACTAATGCACCAGCAAAAGTCCCAGTGGCAGCACCAATACTTGCCCCAACAAGGGTTGTAACCAAAGCAGTTGCCGCTGCCCCAGCCAGCATTATGGGGCCAACTCCAGGGATTGCTAAAGTCCCAAGACCCACTAATAAACCAGTTAATCCACCAACAGCTCCCCCTGAAAGTCCTCCTACTGTTGCACCTTCGTCAGCTTTATCACCAGTGCCCTCTGTCACTTCATTACTGGCAATCTCATGATTGCGATCTGAATTTTGCACAAGTATAGATACTTTCTCCATCGCCAAGCCAGAATCTCTCAACTCATGTATTGCCCGCTCTGCATCTATCCGATGAGTAAATACGCCTACAGCACGTTGATATTGACTTAAAACCATAATTACTCCTTGCTCGCAGGGGAAAGATTAATCACTGACAAAGTTGATTCTTCAGTACTTGTTATATTAAATACGAGTTGGTTCAACTCAAAACTATCCTTAGTAATAAAATACATTCTCTCGCTCATGAGGTAAGCAATAATACCCTCAACGGTGCAAGTCCAAAAGTGAATACACCAAGATGGAAAGATCCCTAACTGATTTAGTGAGTGACACGGGACAGCACCAACTACATATGTATATCCAACGCAGACATAACGACATTTTCCTGTGTTGATATCCCAAATTCTCGGAGCTTAGTCATGGAATGCAAATTATGTCTTTAAAATTTCGCTTCTGTACTTACTGTGATTTTCCCTCTAAGGAGTCCCAATATTTCTCGGTTAGGCATTTTTAATTGGGAATCGGGTTTTGGGAAAAGGAAAAAGAGCAAGGGTTAAAGGTTTTTTCTTTCCCCTTTTCCCCAAAACCCGAAAAGTATGTAAGGAGTCCGGGAATTTTGTGTGATTTAATGGACAACCTGTTTAACAAAACCTTCCTAATTCAGGAGTAAAACACGCTTTATACTTCTGAGAAGACTTGTCTAAACTCATCTAATTCTGAAAACGAGCTAGCGATCGCAAGGTTTATTTTAATATTTAAAAAATATTAGACTATTTATCACTAAATAAGTAGGTAAAGGTACTGATTTAGGATTAGCCACTTACCGGTAGATTATAGAAGAAAAACATGGTGTCCAATTCACAGTGACATTTGAATTAAGCAAAGACACAGAATTAGCCATGCCTACGGCGAGCTTTGCCAACGCGATTCCAGCGCGAAGTCAGGAGTTAGGAATGGAAAAGAATAACTAATTCCAATCCTGTTCATCTTTCTTGCCACGGCTTTTGTAAATTCCACCCAAATCGTGAATTTGACGAGTTTTCTCAAAAAGCTCGTCTTCGGTCAAACCCCACTGTTGCAAGACTTTATCTAGGTCTTTTTGGATGTCTCTCGCCCCTGGAAACCCTTGATAGCGCATTCGCAGTCTAGCCAATTCTGCTAAGTTATAGTCTGTCGCCTCTTGAGCGAGTAAAATATCAATAAGGGGGCGATCGCGGTTATAAAGTGGATGTTGTTGATCTTTACCGGCCGTTGCTTCAGTCATTGTCAGTCCTGAGTTAGGAGTTATAAGTTAAGAATGATGAGTCTTGGTTTTTAAGTTTAGCCGAGAGCAGAGGAGCAAAAAGGCAAAAGAAAATAATCTTCTGCACGCAAGAGGTAATTGTAAAATTGATAACTCCTTACTTAATCATCACTCCTAACTCATTACTCCTAACTCACATTAGACGGCAAGTACACCTGATGTCTTACGGCTCTCACCACTGCCACTTAACTTTAAATAAAGTTACATTAGTCCTTAAGAAAATACAAAAAACTTTAGATGAGGGTGAATTTTATCTCACCCAAAGTCCAAGCAGCGAGGGAGCAATAACCCATTATGTTTGAACACTTCACTTCCGAAGCCATTAGAGTAATTATGTTAGCTCAGGAGGAAGCACGTCGCCTGGGACATAACTTCGTAGGAACTGAGCAAATTCTCCTGGGTTTGATGGGAGAAGGAACTGGGGTTGCTGCTAAAGTGCTAGCTGAATTAGGCGTTACCCTCAAAGATGCACGTCGCGAGGTAGAAAAAATTATTGGTAGGGGTTCTGGCTTTGTACCACCAGAAATTCCTTTTACTCCTAAAGTAAAAAGCCTCTTCGAGCAATCGTTTAAAGAAGCTCATAGTTTGGGACAGAATTACATTAACACTGAACACTTACTCTTAGGATTAACCGAGGCTGGTGAAGGTGTCGCCGCCAAAGTACTGCAAAATCTAGGGGTTGACTTCAAGAGTGTCCGCAGTGCCATAGTTCGCCGTTTGGGTGAAAATGCACCAGCTTTTGCTGGTAGTGGTAATCAAAAGCGCACCCAACCGCTAACAATGGAAGAATTTGGCAGAAATTTGACCAAATTAGCCCAAGAAGGCAGACTCGACCCCGTAGTTGGTCGCCAGAAGGAAATTGAGCGGGCGATCCAAATTCTCGGTCGCCGTACTAAGAATAACCCAGTATTGATTGGGGAACCAGGAGTTGGTAAAACTGCGATCGCCGAAGGTCTAGCTCAACGTATTATCAATCAGGATGTTCCTGAAAGCTTACAAGACAAGCAAGTTATCAGCCTCGATATGGGGTCATTGGTAGCTGGAACTCGCTTCCGTGGCGATTTTGAAGAACGCATCAAAAAAGTTGTGGAAGAAGTCCGCACTGTCGGCAATATCATCCTGGTGATTGACGAAATTCACACCTTGGTTGGCGCTGGTGGTACAGAAGGTGGCTTGGATGCAGCCAACATCCTTAAACCTGCCTTAGCACGGGGTGAACTCCAGTGCATCGGCGCAACTACTCTCGATGAGTATCGTAAGCATATCGAGCGTGATGCCGCCCTAGAACGTCGTTTCCAACCGATTAAGGTTGGGGAACCATCGGTAGAGGAAACCGTACAAATTCTCTACGGCTTGCGCGGTGCTTACGAACAGCACCACAAAGTCACAATTTTAGATGCGGCACTTGTGGCAGCCGCAGAATTATCAGACCGCTATATTAGCGATCGCTTCTTGCCAGATAAGGCAATAGACTTGATTGATGAAGCTGGTTCTCGCGTTCGTCTGCGGAACTCCCAAAGTTCTCCCAATAAAGAACTTAAGCGTGAACTCGCTGGCGTTACCAAAGAAAAAGAAGCAGCAGTCAGAGTCCAAGATTTTGACAAAGCTACAGAACTGCGCGGCCAAGAGTTAAAACTCGCAGAACAACTGCAAGCAACTTTTACACCAAACGATCAACCTGTCAACTCGACTGTAGTTGATGAAGAAGACATCGCTCAAATTGTTGCCTCTTGGACTGGTGTACCAGTTAATAAGCTCACTGAATCTGAGTCAGAGTTGCTTTTACACCTAGAAGATACTCTGCATCAGCGCCTCATCGGACAAGAGCAAGCAGTCACTGCTGTTTCTCGCGGTATCCGTCGCGCCCGCGTTGGCTTGAAAAATCCCAATCGTCCCATTGCTAGCTTTATCTTCTCTGGCCCCACTGGAGTTGGTAAAACAGAATTGGCGAAGGCACTAGCGGGCTACTTCTTCGGTTCGGAAGACTCGATGATTCGGCTAGATATGTCCGAATACATGGAAAGCCACACCGTCGCCAAGCTAATTGGTTCGCCTCCTGGTTATGTAGGATACGACGAAGGCGGACAACTTACAGAAGCCGTGCGACGGAAACCCTACTCAGTGCTGCTATTCGACGAAATCGAAAAAGCACACCCCGATGTATTCAATATGTTGCTGCAACTCTTGGATGACGGTCATCTTACCGATGCCAAAGGTCGGAAAGTGGACTTCAAGAATACGCTGATCATTTTGACTTCTAACATCGGTTCCAAGGTGATTGAAAAAGGTGGTAGTGGTTTAGGCTTTGACTTCGACACTCAAGCCGACGCTAGTTATAACCGCATCCGCACCTTGGTAAATGAAGAATTGAAAGCTTACTTCCGTCCAGAGTTCCTTAACCGTCTTGATGAAATTATCGTCTTCACCCAGCTTTCTAGGGATGAAGTGAAGCAAATCGCCGAAATTATGCTTCGTGAAGTTGCTGGTCGGTTGACGGAAAAGGGAATTATCTTAGAAGTTAGCGATCGCTTCAAAGAGCTTGTGGTACAAGAAGGTTATAACCCCAGCTACGGCGCTAGGCCATTACGTCGGGCAATTATGCGCCTCCTAGAAGATTCTCTCGCCGAAGCAATGCTGTCTGGTGAAATTACAGATGGAGACACAGCCCTTATCGATGTTGATGATGACTCTCAAGTGAGAGTACAAAAATCAGAAAAACGAGAATTGCTCTTGGCAAATGTTGGCTAATTTTATACCCGATCGCTTTTTACTGTAATATTTGAGAAACACTCCAGCCTCTTGCGTAGAGCAGAGGCACAAACAGGGTCATCTCAGACAAACATCAAGTGAAATGGTATTATTTCTCACCCCTAGTAGAAATGCTAGGGGTTTTTTTATGCGATTTATAAGAAGAATTCAGAACTCAGTATTGAATTCTGTACGAGTAGGTGATAGCGAGTCTGCGAGCGTCTGAAGATTGATTAAAACCGGACTTCTCTACGAGACGCTACCGCGAACGTCCCGCTGCGCTAACGCCCGAAGTTAAGCGAAACTAAAATAAATATTTTTCGTAATCAAAACTCTATCCCGCAAGTGGCGTAGAGTATTCTGAATTCTGAATTCTGAATTCTGACTCCTACTTTATAGTCTTCGCGGTTGACTTATGACTCCTGACTCCTGCCCAAACAGTGAGTGGCTGCCCAACTTGCTTATACAGTAAGCTTTCCAGAATTACACCATTATTGTTAGCGGTGAGAGTTTTATTCGGCTGACGCAGAGACTCATAAAAGCCGTTGTACCAGCCTTCTTGAGACTTAAGATTGCCTTGAACGAAATCAAATAACTGACGGGTATAAGCAGTGTTATAAAGCACATGCCAGCCGATCGCAGCCTTGGCACTGAGGAATCGCAAATTGTTGTGCTGTTCTCTAGTATCGGCGATGGTTGCCCAAGGTTGCCCGTTGACAAATAGGCTGCTGTAAACAAAGTATGGCGGGCGATCTAAGTTGTCTTCGGTGACGGCGGTTAATTGTTTTGTCGCTTCATAACGCGCTGCTTGAGCAGCTAAAATCCGATCGGCATAAGCTTTAGGCAAAGCTTGAAACCCAGTTTCGATGCCATCTAAGATATAGGGTTCGCTAAGAACGTAGTTATTGGCTCCAGAGTTTTTATAGTCCCGTTTGTCGTAAGGAATTCCCTGTCCGTAAAGATCGACAAAGGCAGCATTGGACTGATAATCTAAGGCTTTATTAACATCCAAGCCCCAAAGCTTCAAACCATAAGCAGCATAATTCTCATAGCCCAAGCGACCTTCTTGGTTGTATTGTTCTTTGCCTTTGATGACAGCAGTACCGTACATTTGTCCTCTTTTGGTCAGACGCTTGACTTGCCAATGTTTCCAAACTGCTGCTGTTTGCGATCGCATTTCTGGATACTTTGCCTCGACAATCTTCAACCAGATTGCCATTCTTCCTAAATCAATGGCTGACCAACCAATTTCTTCCCGTTTTTCTAGTTGACCATAATTAACGGGTACGAGAGTTTTCGCATTATAAACTTTGTTGGGTAGTTCTCCTTTATACAATGGCATTGACGCCAGTGTATTCAACATTTTGCTCATTTTGGCTTCAAATTCAGCCACAGGCACGATATTGAGTTCTCTAGCACTGACTAAGGCTGCGATCGCTGCTGCCTGATCCCACATACTTACAGCAGCAAAGCCATCAACGGAATTGATTAAGCCAGTTTCATCGTTCCAGTTGCGTTGGAAGTATGACCAAGCTTGACGGGCCGTTGTCATTTCTTCTGGGGTAAGTTTTCCAACTCCAGGAGCAACGTATGGAATTATAGCTACTGTTAATTGATTTTTAGGAATCGGTTGACCTGGCAAAACTACGGATTTAGCATCAAGGCTGGCAACTATTTCAGCTTCTTTTGCACTAGAGACAGGGTTTTGGGGTTTCTCTGGTTGGGAAGCAATTGGGGATGTTGATATTTCAGGTTTTTTTATAGAAGTATTAGAAAGTTGCTTAGACCAACCATTTAAAAGTGCGATCGCGATCGCAGCGGTAACGACTCCTCCTACAGTAGCTAGTATAGACAAGCTCTTAGGTGGCGGTTGAAAGTCAGAACTCATACTGATTAAAGCCTTATTTTGTAAGTCAGTGTTATTTGCGTAGTTTCATCAAATACATTCTTCCCAACTTTGAAATCTAACTAACATCCAGAGTTCACCCGATGGGAACTATTAAAATTTACATTCCGCCCACTACAATAAAATAGTCACGCACCCGATCTCTGGAGTTCTAGCAGTGGGCTTATTTGATGATTTGAGTCGGTTTCTAGAAAACCGTTTAGAAGAATTCTTGCGTAACAATCCACATTTGGAGTTAGAGGCGCTGCTAGAACAGCTGCGTGAGCAAGAAGAAGACACATTAAAGCTAATCGCAGATTTAAAATTACAAGAAAAGCAATCGGAAGAAGAAATTCTCTCCACCGCGCAAGAAATTCAGCGTTGGCATATCCGCATTCAAAAAGCCAAAAACGCCAAGAGAGAGGATTTGGCAGCGGCGGCAGGTGAGCGAGAAGCAGCCCTGTTGCGCGAAGGAAATCAGCGCTGGGGACACATGCAAGGACTGAAAGAACGCATTAACCAATCTCAGGAACTACTGCAAAAAATTCAGCAACGGCGACAGGAGGTACAAGCTAAAGCAGCCGAAGCACAGACAGTCCGTGCTAAAGCGCAAACCCAGCAGCGTTTTGAAACCAGTGGTTGGTCGAATCAAACTAGCAATTTTTCTAGTGGGTTTGATGACTTAGAAGAGAAGTTCCGTAGCTGGGAAACTCAGGATGAGTTAGAGCAAATGAAGCGGAATATGCAGAAGTAGCGCCTATTTGCTAAAATACGCCGAAGTAACAAATGCGATCGCTGAAATAGCAAATGCGTAGGCGCAGCCAGCCGTAGGCATCCCCAGAAATAGCTTACTCACTTGAATTTTCGCGTCAGTTTTACCCCACCCTAACCCTCCCCTTATAAAGGCTACGGTGTACACACATCTCTAAAAATCCTACCCACCCAATATTTCTGTTCAAGTGAAAGTCGCACACTGAGCAAATATCCCGCCCAGAACTAAAGTTCCGGGCTGATAGCGAAAGTCCTCTTTTAGAGGACTGAACTAAATTTCTTCTTTAGTCCTCTTTTAGAGGACTTTCGCTATGAGACTCGGAATTTATTCCGAGGCGGGATAGAACACTGCACCAACACTTGTGTGTACACCGTAGAGGGTTGGGGAGGGGTGATTCAAGGATTTTTGCAAGAGACTTCATGAGCTGCGCTCACAAGAAACAATGAAAATGTCTTTTCCTCCTGCCTCCTGCCTTCTGCCTTATTTTCAAGGCAGGTCTATTCAGTTAAAAATCAAAGGTTGTGCGAAGCACACCCACATACTGCGTATCATTTCTGCTGTCGTTTTCCGGGTTGAGAATCACCCAAAAACCAGGAGTCACTGAGATGTTGTCATTTAGTCGGTAACGATAAAATGCTTCGATATGGTAAGCGTTGTCTCCTTCTTGACGGACATCGCTGTTGGAGACACGCGGCGGTAAACCAAAGAGAATTCCCGGCAGATTGCCTCTACCACCCACATCGGGAAACGACATCCCAATCGCCCCAAACCAGACATTGGCATTGTCACCACTGTTCACAAACAGAGAATCTGTTCCACCCCTGCCATTGGAAACATCACTAAAACCAGAGTTTTTGGCATTTGCCCAAATATATCCACCCCAAGCGTGGACTTGGAAATTCGGGGAGAAGCGATAGTATCCCTGTGCGCCGACAATATCGTTGGAAGTCGCAATGTTGTTGCCAAAAGGAGCGTTTGACAGGACGCTACCCGTCCCAGCGGAGAGATCGATTACTCCAGCAGGGGTATAGCCATGAGAGTAAGCAACACCGATCGCTCCTTGCTTACCATAATAGGCTAAGTGCGCTAAGGCGTTATAGCCACCATCAAACAAGCCGTTGCTCCCCGATGGCACATTGGGACTGTTTGCTAAATAGCCCAAGGTAAGAACCAAATCTTTAGTGATGTTCCAGTTAGCGGCTGCACCACCACCACCTCGCCGGAATAAGGGACTGTATGACCCAAAAAGTGAGGGAACCCCATTGCCGTCATCAGCGATTGTGGGGGGAGTGACGGTGGTTGTAATGTCGGTGTAACCAATGCCTGTAGGCCCAACAACGAAGTTAAGGGATTCACTGACTGGGAAGTAATAACGGATGTGGGGGACAAGAAGTGTATTGTTGCTGTCATAATCGAAGTTCAGGCGTGTCATCCCTGTGCCTGTGGCTGCGGCAATTTGGCTTGCACCATTGGAATTCGCAAAGTTGCCAAATTCTAATCGGACTCGCAATAAATCTTTGCCTGTGAAACTGCTCTCAAAGTTGAGACGACCCCGATTTGAAAAGTAGAGATTGGATTCATCATCGTCACCACCTACTCTATCGCCAAAGGTATCACTAATAGCGGTAATAATTTGAGCATTCAACCTAGTAGTTGTGGAAAACTGCTGCGCCTCCAATGTTGCTGTATGTGCCTCTAAGGTATCTACTCGTCCGCGCAGAGTTGTCAGTTCAGCGGCAAAGTCTTGCTGCAACTTTTGCATCACTGCCAAATCTTGCTTATTAACTAAATCGCTAGTAGCTGTGGCAATTAACTCATTAATCCGATCCAAACAAGCATTTAAACCTGCGGCAAATTCATAACGAGTTAAAGCACGGTTCCCGCGATAGGTAGAATTGGGATAACCTGCAATACAACCGTAGCGTTCCACCAGCGATTGCAATGCACCAAACGCCCAATCGGTTGGTTGGACATCAGAAAACTGGGAAACAGAAGTGACTTGTCCCTGCAAACTTCTATTAGCATCTGCTGCATTCGGATCATCTTCTGGAGGTGCTGCCCAAACTGCTGGAATTGCCAAAAATAGAAGAAAAAAACTATAAAAAAGAGTTTTGATCATTGACTTATTAGTTGAAGATGGTTGAATTTTGAGTTTAGGTTTTAGGTTACTTAAAGCAACGCTATGACTTTCTGCTCATTGCTGCTTTTAATAGCCGCTTCTATAATTCGCATTACATTAATTCCGTCTTCGGCGGTAACAGCAATTGGCTGATTATTAACAATAGATTTATACACGGCATCGTAATAGCCTAAATAGCTCCCCTGTGAACTTTTGACTTTTTCTCGAATTACTTTTGTGTCTTTTTCTGTATGCAGCAAGCCATATTCACTTTCCGGCTCTGTATACCAATCAAGTGTGTTGGGCTTCATCCCCGCCACTAAATACTCTTCTTGTTTATCGGCTCTGCTTTTAAGAAAAGAACCATGAGTACCATGTATGATATAGGCTGGTGCAGGTTCACGCACAAGGAAACTTGCTTTTAATTTGACGCGCAGTTTGTCGTAGTATAGTATCAACTCAAAATAATCATCTACCTGCGATCGCACCCTAGTTATACGGATGTCTGCAAAAATAGCATCAGGCATCCCAAATAGATGCAAAGCTTGGTCTATTAAGTGCGGCCCTAAATTATTTAATGTTCCTGCCCCAGGAATCGGGACTTCTACATGTTGTTTATGACTGAGGGTTGGCTTATATTTTTGAAATTGAAATTCTGCTTCAACAATATCACCTAATAAGCCTTCTTGAACAATTTTTTTTACTGTTTTAAAAT
This sequence comes from Nostoc sp. EspVER01, assembly GCF_034530635.1. NCBI lineage: Bacteria > Bacillati > Cyanobacteriota > Cyanophyceae > Nostocales > Nostocaceae > Nostoc > Nostoc sp. EspVER01. The sequence continues at coordinate 42,696 of NZ_JAVRCS010000036.1, read as the reverse complement.
CACTATCCCACCTCCGGTTTTGATATACAGATAATTTTTTGCCCTGTTTTTGTGCCAATTCTTTCAAGTTTTGAGCTTCTGCTACCGTTGTGGTGAATGCTTTTTCTACCACTACATGCTTATCTGCAAGCAATGCCTGTTTAGCATAATCGTAATGGGTATAAGTGGGTGTATTTACTACCACTAAGATTACTTGATCATCTGCTAGCAATGCTTCCAAAGAAGGATAGCTTTTGACATCAGGATAATCTTGCTGTATCAGCTTTTTGCTTCTTTCCCAAGAACCGGCTAGTTTAAATCCGGGATGCAAATCAATAAACGGCGCATGAAATACCATGCCGGATAAACCAGAAGAACAAAGAGCCGTATTGATAGTTTCCATCTTTTTAGTGATTGACTGAAGCGATTTCATTAATTTTGCGCGGCTGCTAGATCCCCGACTTCTTCAAGAAGTCGGGGATCTGAACACCACTAACCTCTTAAAACTTTTGGGACAGACCACTAGATGGATGCTAATTACATATCTTCTAACTCAATTCCTTTGGTTTCTTTAATAAAAAAGAGAATGAAAAAGAATGAGGTAGCTGCTGCAATTGTATAAAGTCCATAGGCAGAACCTAGACCGAAATATTGCAGTATGGGAGGAAATGTTGTGGAAATGATGAAATTGGCAACCCATTGCATAGCAGCAGCAACTGAAAGTGCAGCGGCTCGAATTTTGTTATTAAACATTTCTCCTAACAGTACCCAAACCACTGGGCCCCAGGAGAAACCGAAGCAAAAGACATAGAGGTTGGCTGCGATGAGAGCCGTAGTCCCGGCGCTTCCGGTGAGATTGGGGTTCCCAGCAGCATCAAGGGGAGCATTACCAAAAAGATAAGCCATCGTCCCCAAGGTAAAGGTCATGCCTATCGACCCTACTATAAGTAAAGGCTTGCGACCAAATTTATCTACGAAGGCGATCGCAATTAATGTTGTAATAATGTTGACGGCTCCTGTAATCACCGTAATTGATAGGGAATCTTTTTCGGAAAACCCAACGGCCCGCCACAAAACGCTGCTGTAGTAGAAGATTACATTAATCCCAACAAATTGCTGTAATACAGATAAGCCTATTCCTATCCAAACAATGGGAAGGAGTCCGCCACTTCTGCTTAAAAGGTCAGAAAAACTAGGTTCCCGCTCACGAAGCACTGTCTGCCGAATTTCTTCAATTTTTGGCAGCACATCACCTCCCAAAATCTTGGTCAGAACGTTAGCAGCTTCTGGTTCTCGTCCTTGGGCAACCAAGTATCGGGGAGATTCGGGAATCATTAAAGCAGACATTCCGTAAAGCACGGCTGGAGGAATTTCTGTCCAAAACATCCAGCGCCAAGCGCTTATACCAAACAAAAACGGCGATTCGGCTGAACCTGCGGACACAGCAATAAAGTAGTCGCATATCAATGCAATGAAAATTCCAACTACGATCGCTAATTGTTGCAGAGATCCTAATCTTCCTCGCAAATGCGTGGGAGAACATTCTGCAATGTATGCTGGGGCAATAACGCTAGCAGCACCGACTGCAATACCACCCAATACCCGCCAAAAGGTAAAATCCCAAATTCCAAAGGGCAGCCCGGAACCAATGGCACTGATGGTAAATAACACCGAAGATGCAACCATTGCCTTGACTCGACCATACCGGTCTGCAATCTTGCCTGCATAAAAGGCTCCGACCGCAGAACCCAACAATGCCAGGGATACCGCAAGACCAATCTGTACACTGTTGGCGTTAAAGTCTTTGGTAATGGCTCCAACTGCACCGTTAATTACAGCAGTATCAAAACCGAACAGAAAACCGCCGAGGGCAGCAGCACCAGCAATTAAAATCACATAGAATGTGCTGGATTTACGACGAACAGTAGTGGTAGACATAAGTTTATATATTGGGAATTGGGCACAAGAGGCAAGGGAGCAGGGGGGAAAGAGGTAATACCAATTCAAAATTCAAAATTCAAAATTAAGAAAGCCAGACAGAACAAAGGTTTGGGAGTATGTATCTGTCGCATTCTTTTTTCAAATTGGTGTAATTGCTCCCCTGCTCCCCTGCCTCTTTTTCACCGTCTAGAACGTCTGCGTAACCGATCGATCATTACTGCCAAAATAATTACTAGTCCTTTGACGACTAGTTGCCAGAAGTAAGATAGGTTCAACAAGGTTAAACCGTTGTTGAGAATTGCAATAATTAATGCACCGAGAAGAGTGCCGCCAATAGTACCAATACCACCTGTAAAGCTGGTTCCACCTAGAATAACAGCTGCGATCGCATCTAATTCATAACCTTGACCTAATACGCCACTGGCACTATAAAGACGGCTGGCGCTCATGATTCCTCCTAAGCCTGCCAGTAATCCGCTAATACCATAGACGAATAGCAACACCCGATTAACTTTAATCCCTGTTAATCTGGCTGCCCGCTCGTTACCACCCACAGCATATATCTGCACTCCTAAAACAGTTTGCCGCAGGATAAACCAGCTAGCTATCACAGTCAGTAGCGCAATTATCACTAGCCAAGGAATGGGGCCGACGTATGTATTACCCACCCAAGCAAAATTTATGTCCCGATTTATCAGGGTTGTACCCTTGGCAATTAAAAAGGCAACACCCCGCAAGGCTGTAAGTGAACCCAAGGTGACAATAAAAGGTGGCACATCTAAGAAGGTAATAAGCGCACCGTTGAGTAAGCCTAAGAGCAATCCTGCCAGCAAGGCAGCAGGTACAGCCGCCCAACTTAAAGCCGGTAGTAGTGATACCAGCAGGGCAACTACCGCAGAAACAGCCAATATTGATCCAACCGAAAGGTCAATACCGCCGGTGAGAATTACAAAAGTCATTCCTGTCGCCAGCACAATATTGATTGATGCCTGACGCAAGATATTGACGATGTTACCGCCGGTGAGGAAGTTGGGAGAAAGGAATGCAAATAAGATGCAGATAATTACTAAGATTGGCAGAATACCCGCAACTTCTAACAGAGTGCTGATTGATTTCCGGTTGCGAGCTGCGGAATTATTGGCTGATTTATTGATAGGTGGTCTGACTGTTTGACTCATGATGCTAATACCTCCGATGCTCCAGTTGCGTAGTGCATAATCTTTTCTTGGGTGATTTCTTTGCCAAGACTGCCATCCAGTTCACCTACGAGCTGTCCTTCTCGCATCACCAAGACGCGATCGCTCATGCCGACAATCTCTGATAGTTCGCTGGAAACCATTAAAATAGCAACACCTTGTGCTGCTAATTCACTCATAATTCGGTAAATTTCACTTTTAGCACCGATGTCTACGCCGCGTGTCGGCTCATCTAACATCAAAACTCTCGGTTTAATGGCTAACCAACGCGCTAGCAGTAGCTTCTGTTGATTACCACCAGAAAGATCCAATGCTCTAATTTCCAAATTGGCTAGGCGGATATTAAAGTTTTCTACCGCGTCTGTTGATAGCCGATTCACTGAAGGCCAGTTAACAATTCCACCCTTTGCATCCTGCTTGAGTGTGTTGATGGCAATATTCTTGCGGGCGCTCATCTCCAGAAATAAACCTTGGTCTTTGCGGTCTTCTGGAACGTAGCCAATTCCGGCAGCAATGGCATCACTGGGGCTATTAATTTCCAGTTTTTTGCCATTCAGAAATACTTCACCACTGGCTTTGCGGTCAGCACCAAAAATCAGCCGGGATAGTTCTGTGCGTCCTGCGCCAACTAGACCCGCTAAACCCAGAATTTCTCCAGCATGAAGTTCAAAACTAGCCGGCTCAATTTTCTTGCGGGCGTCGCTCATATTCCTGACTGACAGCACCACTGGGCCAGGATGCATTTGCCGTTGATGTTCGTAAAAGTCTTGCATGGAGCGACCGACCATCATCTGCACTAATCGCTGGGGAGAAATTTCGCTGCGTGTCAGACTGCCAATATATTGACCATCACGCAACACACTAATCCGGTCAGCTAAGGCATAGATTTCTTCCATCCGATGGCTGATGTAAATAATGGCAATGCCATCACGCCGTAGTTTGCGAATTACCTCAAATAAATGGTCGCTCTCGCGGTCAGATAGGGCTGCTGTTGGTTCATCCATCACCAAAACGCGGCTTTTATCTTTCAGCGCCCTGGCAATTTCCACTTGTTGCTGTTCGGCGATGGACAAAGTACCAACTATAGTCTGGGCGGTAAAATTGGCTCCAAGGCTTTCCAGCACTTCTTCTGCTTCCAGTCGCATCGCTTGGCGGTCTAAAAGCTGACCACGCCGCAACTCGCTACCCATAAACATATTTTCGGTAACGGTTAAATTCGGTGCAACATTCAGTTCTTGATAAATGAGGTTAATACCCGCCTTGCGTGCTGTCGCCGGATCGGTAATTTTCAGGGGTTGACCATTGATGCGAATTTCTCCTTCGTCGGCAATGTAAGCCCCAGCCAGGATTTTCATCAATGTGCTTTTACCTGCTCCGTTTTCACCCATGAGGGCGTGAACTTCTCCGGGATAAATGGTGAGATTAACATTTTGGAGCGCAGATACACCATGAAATCGTTTTGTAATCCCTTGCATTTCTAACACCGGGGTGGTGGCTGGTGCATCAGAAAATGAAGTTTCAATATTTGTTGTCATGAGCAAAACCTGTAAAAAAATTTAAAATTCGCGAACCTAAATTAGAAATTAATAAATTCATATTTGATTGATCGCAAAATCATGTTTTCAAAGCTGACTAGGAGTTGTCAAGAGATATTTTCATCCTTTGTTGTTAACGTTAGTTCAGAGAGATTCTTGGGAAAGTCTAAGTGCTATAAATAGACACTCAAACTTTCCACTGATGCACATACATAGCGGTTATCAATTGGGTGCAGCAGAGTTTTAACCTCTTTCTAAACCCATCTTTCTATTAAAGAAAAGACAGGCATAAAGATGAGGTTTGGTATTAATTTAAGTGAAAACCGCCAGACATTCTAGGTATGTGCAAAAACTTTACAAATGCACCAAAGGACTTATATCAAAAGACATAATTTCCCATTGCAAATTCACAATTTTTATTACTTCCAGCCTTTTTCTGTGCTGACGTTATCTTTTGTGATCAACTTAACTGGAATCAGAATCGTAGAACTACTTGGTTTTTTCCCATTTAAGATGTCGTTGCCAACTTGAACCGCTTTTTCAGCCATCCCTCGCGGATTTTGAGTAGCAGTTGCTGCATATATACCATCTTTAGCTGCGATCGCAGTTATTGCTTCTGGCGCACCATCAACCCCAACAATAAAGAAATCTTTACGTTGTGCTTGATTAGCTGCTAGTTCTGCGCCAACTCCACTCGGATCATTGATGGCAAAAACCGCATCAATTTTTGGAAAGGTTGTGAGCAAATCAGTCATAACTCTGAGTCCTCCATCCCGACTACCCTCTGCATTCTGGTTTTTGGAGAGTATTTTGATATCGGGATATTTAGACAATACGTTCTCGCAGCCACTAACTCGCTGAATCACCGAGTCCACTGGCGGCCCGTTAACTATGACAACATTACCTTTACCTTTGAGGCGGTCAGCAATATATTTGCAACTAACTTCTCCAGCTTGGACGTTATTAGTAGTAATGGTGGCATCTACACCTCCCTCAGCACCAGTGTCTACTGCAATGACAATCCTACCTGCTTGTTTTGCCTTTTCAATTGCCGGCTTAATACCACTTTTATCAGCAGCATTGACGATAATGATGTCAGTATTGGAAGCCGTGAAATTTTCAATTTGATTGGCTTGTTGGTTGAGGTCATAGGCACTGGAAACTACGGTAACATTGACATCCTTACCGCCAATTTTCTTCGCCTCTGCCTCAGTTGCTTGTCCCATGAGGACGAAGAAGGGATTACTTAAATCACCAACGGTAAAGGCAACTGATTTTAATTTTCCATTCCCAGTGGCAGTTTTAGTCTCTGCACTAGTATTGGTAGCAGGTTTAGTATCAGGGTTAGTAGCTGTGTTGCCATCGGGAGAACCATTTGTACAGCCGACAAGACTGCCACTGATGATACCTAATAAGCTAGCTGCGATCGCAATCTTTTTCACATTCATATATCTCCTACAAGTCATTCTTACTCACACAAATTTGAAAACGATGTATTAAAAAAACAGGGTAAAATATACTAACCTTACGCCGTGTGCAACTTTCTCTCAGACCTAACCCCCAACCCCTTCCCTACAAGGGAAGGGGAGCAAGAATCAAAGCCTCTCTCCCTGTGGGGGAGAGGTTTGGAGAGGGGTTCTAAGAATAAGTTGCACATCGCGTAACCTTGCTTTATCAAGCCTTTTTCTGTGTTTTGTAATTACAAATTACCAGCCTTGGTAGTTGCTAAGATTCTCTCTAGTAACCAACTTGACTGGAATCAGAATATTTGGTGACTCAGGTTTTTTACCCTGGATGATATCGTTGCCAATCTGAACCGCTTTTTGAGCCATCCCTGCGGGATTTTGAGCAGCAGTTGCAGCAAATACACCATCCTTATCTTCCATTGCTTTGGTTGCATCTGGCGATCCGTCAACCCCAACAATAAAAAATTCTTTACGTCTTGCTTGTTTAGCTGCTAAATCTGCGCCGACACCGCTTTGGTCGTTAGTGGCAAAAACAGCATCAATTTTCGGAAAGGTTGTCAGCAAATCGCTCATGACTCTCAGTCCTCCATCCCTTGTCCCTTCGGCATTTTGCTCTTTAGAGATAAGTTTAATATTCGGATATTTAGACAATGATTTCTCACAGCCACTCACTCGCTGATTGATTGAGTCCATCGGAGTACCGTTGAGGATGACTACACTACCTTGACCTTTGAGGCGATCGGCAATATATTTGCAAGCAACCTCACCAGCTTGGGTATTGTTGGAACTAATCATCGCATCTACATCTGCATCAACGGCTGAATCTAATGCAATCACAACCCTACCTGCAAGCCTTGCTTGGTCAATAACTGGTTTAACTCCTTTTTTATCAACAGCGCTGAGGATAATTAGGTCAGTATTCGCAGCCGTAAAATTTTCGATTTGGTTGGTTTGTTGGTTCAAATCAAAGGCACTAGAAACCGCATTAACTCTGATATTACCCCCGATTTTCTGGGCTTCTGTCTCAGCCCCTTTCTGCACTGCATTATAGAAAGGATTGCCTAAATCACCCAAAGCAACGCCGATTGTTTGCAATTTTTTATTTGGACTAGTAAGACTCTCTGCACTTATGTTAGTAGCTTTGTTGTTAGTATTAGTTGCAGTGTTATCATTTTTAACGCCATTTGTGCAACTAACAACCGCAAAACCTAATATGCCAACTATGAGCGAAATTTTCTTCATATTTATAACAACGGATTTAAATTTGACAAAGGTCATGACAATGTAAATAGGTCTGAAAATCTTAGACCTAACCTAGTGATACTAATAGTTTTTGTCATTTCAAATCCAAAGGTCTTTTGATGTGACGTAATTGGAATTATTACTATTAGTGTCACTAAAGAAAGTGATTTATTCTTAAAGCAGAATTATGAACATTACACTACTTCAAATAATCACATTTTTTTGGTGAAGTTACTTCGTAGTTCATAGCTGGAAAACAGCTTTTCAGTGAAACTTCCAAAAATTAGTTTTATTAAAGTTGTCAATCTTTATTTGTTTTGACTTTTTTCATTTTATCCCGCTCCTGTGCAAACATTAACTTTGTTTATCGAACTTTACAAATGGAAAAGATTTTAAATCTCGCCATCGAACCCAAGGTCTTCTTTTCAAAGTATCTACATAAATTAGCCTATTCAATATTAGGGTAAATGTTAAAAAGGTTAACATTTCTCAACTAATATTTTTCAGATAAGATATTATTAGAATAGAGAGCTTTTTGATTGTGAATGCTAGATTTTGAAAAATGTAAACATCCTTTGGTTAGATTTTCTAAATGAACTCTAATCAGCTTGCCAAGCATATTTATTTCTTATTCCTCCTCCATCACTTACAGGCAATAGAGGAGTAAACAAGATAATATTGTCAGAATTCAGCACCCAGGTGGTCGCCGAGCCTGTCCTGAGCGCAGCCTCTCGTAGAGAAGGGCGTAGCCGAGGTGAGTCAGGAGTCATAATTTATAAGGAATCTAGAATAATTAGTATATTTATTCATCAAAGTTATTCTGAGTTTCTAACTATTCTGACTCCTGAATTCTGACTCCTGAGTTCTTCTTCAAGCAGTTTAAAACTTTAATGTTGCGGGTAAATATTTAGCCACCAAATCTTCATAGTATGGTTTTAATTTCTGCCAATCAGGAGGAATAGGGTTTTTTGAATACAAATCGTAGGGATTGAACAAACGTACCCATTTAAACATTTCTCTATCGTGTTTATCCATCAAATGTTCATACGCATTGTCACGATGTTGAGGATAAAATGAGTGATAGCGAAGCATATACAATGCAGGTTCGGGCAAATAGTTTTTCATCATCTGATAAAAATACTCATCATGCCCCCATGACATATGTACATTAGTCAATCCACAGTTAGGCTCATAAATGCCATATTTAGTGTTGTAATCGTGGTTATTATAATCAGGATTTTCTTTAAAGAATTCTGAGAAAACAATCTTATCAGAAAATGCACAACCTACAGGATAAGTATCGCCTACGGTAGCCCATTGAGGTTCACCAAATAGACAAAGCACTTTCCCCATATCGTGAAAGAAGCCAGTAAGTACCATCCAGTCAGGATGACCATCGGCGCGAATGGCTTCTGATGTTTGCAATAAATGCTGTAACTGATCCATGTCTGTATCAGGATCGGAATCATCAACTAATTGATTCAAAAATTCGACCGCATCCCAAACAGACATTTCTTTTTTATCAAACTTCAAAAATTCTTTTTCTTTTTGAAGTACAAAATTATATGTTTGATTAATATGATTTAACCGATAAAACTCTTTGACCGTATTTCTAACAGTCGTTTCGTAATTCCTATACTCTTCGGTGGTTTTACCTTCTTTAACTATCCTATCTGGATCGGGATAGCGATTAAGTAAGTCTTCTTCCCATTCTTCTAGTGAATGTAAGGGATTGTTTTGAACCTGAACAATGGCATTATTTAAAGTTTGAGACATATCTTCCTAGTTGTCGATATTGTATTTGTTAAATGGAATCTTTTATGCACAGGTGTGCATAAACTTGTTTTAAACTCATGCTTTATTTTTGCACACGTGTGCAAAAATGTGTGTTAAGTTTCATTTCATACTTGCACTGCTAGGATGATTATTTCACCCGGTTTGATCCGAATATGGTTTAGTCAAGGGTTATTGGTGTTTCAAGACGCGATAAATCGCGTCTCTACATCTGGGTTGTATTCGATCTATTTGATTCCGAAAAAATGGTACTTTTGTTTTTTGCACACCTATACATTAAGTTACTAAATATAAGCTAATCTTTTGTATGACACATTTGTGCAAAATCTGTACTTATTAATTTTGATGTCAGACTTAACTAGTCTAGTATCAATTTGTCAGTTGTACAGCAGTAGAATATTTAATAAGATTAGCCAACTCTTGTAGCTGGTTTATCGCTTCTGCACCTTCCAACTTCATTAATTCGCGATCGTCCCACAATTCCATCCAAGTAATTCCGTAATCAGATACTAAAAACCGAATCAGGTGCTTTTCTCTTAGGCTAACCATAAATGAAGCACTTTTCATTTGATCGCCACATGTATAACATGAGGCAGTATAGCCACGCCTCTCAAGTATAATTGTCAAGGCTTGTAGGTTCATTACCAAGTCTTGAACGAATTGCTGATGCTGTTGCGCTAATCTTAGAAACACTAGTTTTCTCCTACCATTACAGTTATCTGCTTGCTTTGATATTTATTTAGACTGACATCTGATGCGATTTAGTTGCCAAAAGTTCGTGTTTTCCTAGATACGTGATTAATCTTAATATTACGGTTGTTACCACTCAGCTAAATTTCCAGAGCAGTTCTAATGTTTTGGACAATTATCTGCGGCGGCTGTGCAACATCTATAGATAGAGTATCTACTGGTTCTTCAAGGGTATAAAACTGGCTGTCGAGTAGTTTCTCGCTCATGTAATGATTGCTACGCTCTTGTAAGCGCATTTGAATCAACTCATAAGACCCTTTGAGGTAAACTAGTTTGGTGCGTTCGCTATCCAATACCAAAAATTTCCGATAGCTATCTTTTAAAGCCGAACACGCCAGCACTACATTTTTATTTTCTTGTAGCCAGTGTTTAATAGCTGTTTGCAAATCTTGTAACCAAGGTATTCTGTCATCTTCACTCAGAGGGATACCGCACCGCATTTTCTCAACATTCTCTGGCGAGTGGAAAGTATCAGCGTCGCTAAATTCCCATTCTAAGGAGTCTGCTAGCAGTTTGCCGATGGTGGTTTTTCCAGAACCAGACACACCCATGACGATAATAATCATTTTTTTCTTAATAAAAGTTCAACTAATTCGGAATTGGTAATTTGTAACTTGTAATCATGGACGGAGGTAAAAATCAGGACTATTAACTCCTTTCCATGCGAAATGTGAGTTGTATTAAAATCTCTTGACAAATAACGATTATTTTCTATAATACATACAAATGCACACGTGTGCAATATTTAAAAGCTAAGATAAAATAATGAATAAACGAAGAATTTCAATTGAAGATATTGCCCGCAGAGCAGGGGTTTCTCATTCTACAGTTTCACGCGCTTTGCGAGATAACGCTCTCATTAGCCCGAAAGTGCGAGAAGAAATTAAGCGACTGGCAGAGGAAATGAGCTATGTGCCAAATGCTATTGCTCAAAGCTTGCAAAATAAACGTACTAATACTATTGGTGTAGTAGTAACTTCAATTTCAGATCCCTTTTACGCTGAGGTGGTAGAAGGAATCGAAAAGATAGCCAAACCAGCGGGTTTGAGTGTTTTATTGAGTGCTTCACACCGAGATTTTGAGCAGGAAATGGCAGCTATTGATACTTTTCATCGCCGCAGGGTGGACGGGATCTTAATAGCCGACTCGCGAATTAGTAAACAGCATACTAAACAACTTACACAAATTGCTGTGCCAACAGTTCTGATTAATAGTCAAACTGAAGATCAATCGGAAATATTTCATTCAGTTGCAATAGACGATCGCTTAGGTGCTAAATTAGCGACAGAGCATCTAATTAGTCTGGGACACACTGCTATTGGTTATCTGGGTGTAGGCGATCGCAGCAGGTCGAACCAGCAGCGCCTAGAAGGATATCAAATAGCCCTTGCGGAAGCTGGTATTCCACAAAATACTGATTGGGTTTCAATTAGTGACGAATATGATATCAGAACCAGCGATGTGAACACTGGACAAAATATGCTGTCTAAACTATTGGCTGCGGAAGTTACAGGCATATTTTGTTACAACGATATGGTAGCAATTGGCGCTCTGTTAGCTTGCCATGAATTAGGTATTTTAGTACCGCGAAATTTAAGCCTCGTCGGATTTGATGGTATTGCTTTAGGCGGTTACGTTACGCCTGCACTGACCACAATCAGCCAGCCAATGTTGGAAATTGGTGGCTATGCCATGCAAATGTTACTCGATTTAATAGAAGAAAAAACTGTGGAAAACCGCGTTTTATCTCCTTTTCTATTAAAGCGTAGTAGCAGTGCAGCATTATTAACAATTTAGGCGTTGCTGAATTAAGGGATGATTCTTGTGGGGTGGGCATCCTGCCCGCCCGGAAATACAAGGGACGCTCATGTTGCCCATCCCACAAAAATAGTAAAATCATCCCGTCAATATGCAACCCCACAATTTAAAAATCAAAACAATTTATACAAAAATTATGTTAACTAAAAAACCGAGTTTATCTCCCGATCGCTGCTTCTCTCCAGAACCAGTTCAAAGACGACTAGCCCATCAATTTTTTGATAGCATATCTGCGTTACCTCTAGTTTGCCCACACGGACACGTAGATCCAGCTTTGTTAGCTAATCCCGCAGCTCGTTTTGGTTCACCAACCGAATTACTGATTATCCCTGACCACTACCTTTTGCGGATGCTCTATAGTCGGGGCGTATCTCTGCAAGCTTTGGGCATACCAAGTAATGATGGTTCGCCAAGAGAAACAGACCACCGCAAAATCTGGCAATTGTTCGCTGACCATTTTTATCTATTCCAGGGTACTCCATCCGGGTTGTGGCTGAAAGAGGAACTAACTAATGTCTTTGGGGTGGATGAACCTTTAAACTCTCGCAACGCCGGACGTATCTATGATTATCTGGAAGGTTTGTTAGCCTCAGCGGAGTTTTCCCCTCGTGCTTTATTCAAACGCTTTAATATCGAAGTGCTTTGTACTACCGATGCCGCCAGTGATAACCTAGAGAATCAGCGATCGCTCCACGAAGAAGGTTTTACTCAAATTAGACCAACTTTTCGCCCAGATGCAGTAGTTAACCTAGATGCTCCTAGTTGGCGGGAAAATCTTAGCAAGTTGGAAAGCAGTATCGGTAGAGAAATTAATACTTATGCCAATTTTGTGCAAGCTCTCGAAGAACGTCGAGCTTTCTTTAAAAAAATGGGCGCGACAGCTACCGATCAAGGTGCAGCTACACCCTATACTACACGTCTTTCTGAGCAAGAAGCTGAAGCTATCTTTGCGAGAGCATTAGCCAATAAGCTGAATCCAGGGGATGTCGAAAATTTTACCGGTCATATCTTCATGGAAATGGCGCGGATGAGTGTGGAAGATGGCTTGGTGATGCAAATGCATTGTGGTGTGATGCGTAACCATAATCCGGCTTTATTTGAGAGATTTGGAGCTGATAAAGGTGCTGATATTCCCGTAACAATAGAGTGGACTCAAAATCTGCGTCCGTTGTTGTCAGCTTACGGTAACGATCCGCGTTTCCATCTAATCATTTTTGGCATGGATGAAAGCGCTTATAGCCGCGAGATGGCTCCTTTAGCTGGTCATTATCCTACTGTATTGCTTGGCCCGCCTTGGTGGTTTCATGACAGCGTAAATGGTATGGAGCGTTATTTCAATCAGGTAATGGAAACTGCGGGAATTTATAATACTGCTGGATTTAATGATGATACGCGGGCTTTTGTTTCGATTCCGGCTCGTCATAATGTCTGGCGGCGGGTAGCTTGTAATTGGTTGGCTGGATTGGTTGCGCGGGGGTTGGTTGAGGAGGAGGAGGGGTATGAGATGGCTCGTGCTTTGGCTTATGACCTCGCTAAGGTTGCTTATAAGTTGGAGTGACAATTCTCCACAATCAAGCTATTAGGACTAGGGCGTGTTTTCAAAATCTTGATCCCCCCAACCCCCCTTAAAAAGGGGGGTTAAGAGTCTCTTAAAGTCCCCCTTTTTAAGGGGGATTTAGGGGAATCTAAAAAGTTAGGAGGCTAAACGAGTATTTTAAAAACACACCCTAGTCCTAGCTAGATAGAAAACCTGGAAATCCAGATTAAATATTGACTTTTTTAATTACGAATTAAAAATTCCGAATTGGAATCAGCAGAGGAATCATTAAATGTCAGAGTTGATTTTAAGTAAACTTTTTAGCTTGACGGGGCGGGTAGCTGTAGTTACTGGTGGTTCTGGTGTGCTTGGTGGGTCTATGGCAAAGGGTTTGGCTCTGGCTGGAGCGCGAGTTGTGGTTTTGGGTCGCAATGAAGTCAGGGCGGGGGCGGTGGTGGCTGAGATTACTGCTGGTGGTGGAGAAAGTATGGCTGTGGTAGCAGATGTTAGCGATCGCTCCCAATTAGAAATCGCTAGGGATGTTATTATACAGCGTTGGGGTGAAATAGATATCTTGGTAAATATGGCTGGTGGTAATATTCCGGCTGCCACAATTTCTCCTGATGCGACTATTTTTGATATGCCACATACAGCTTTTGAGGAAGTAGTTAGCCTCAATTTAGTTGGGACTTTACTACCTTGTCAGGTTTTTGGTCAAGCAATGGTGGAAAGAAGTCAGCCTCACGGTTGCATTGTGAATATTTCTTCTATGTCTGCTATTCGAGCGATTAGTCGGGTGGTTGGCTACTCAGCTGCGAAAGCGGGGATAGATAACTTTACTCGTTGGCTAGCGGTAGAACTCGCCCAAAAATATGGTGATGGAATGCGAGTAAATGCGATCGCACCAGGTTTTTTTATTGGCGAACAAAATCGAGATTTACTCTTAAATTCTGATGGTAGTTTAACCGAACGTGGGCAAAAAATTATTGACCATACCCCCGCCGGACGTTTCGGAAAACCAGATGAATTACTCAGCACTTTGATCTGGTTATGTAGTTCTGGTTCTAGTTTTGTTAATGGGGTAGTTGTGCCGGTAGATGGTGGATTTAGTATCTACAGTGGAGTTTAATAATGTATTCACTAGCCGTAAATAACGGGACACTTTCAGATGAGCAAGTTTCTGAGTTAATTCATCAAGCTTTCGCAGACCCTAAGTTGGATGGACAGCGCATCTTGGTGTTAATTCCAGATAGTACCCGCACTGCTCCTATCCCGCAAATGTTTCGATTGCTTCATCAGGAGTTGAGTCAAAGAGTTACATCTCTGGATTTTTTAATTGCTCTGGGTACACATAATCCCATGAGTGAAGAACAAATCAATCACTTGGTGGGAGTGACACCAGAGGAGCGAGAGACAACTTTTAAAAAAATTCGCATCTTTAACCACCTTTGGAATGAGCCGGATACCTTTATTTATTGTGGAGTAATTTCGGCAGAAGAGATATCAGAAATTAGTAGTGGAATGTTACATCAATCAGTTGATGTGCATATTAATAAACTAGTAACAGAATACGATTTGATCGTGATTTGCGGCCCAGTTTTTCCTCACGAAGTTGTCGGTTTTTCTGGTGGAAATAAATATTTTTTCCCTGGCATTGGTGGTCAAGAAGTAATTAATCTCTCGCACTGGTTAGGTGCTTTAATTACTTGTTACGAAATTATTGGTACGCTAGGAATCACACCAGTCCGGCGTTTGATTAACCGAGCTGCTAACCTGATTTCTACCCCAAAACTTTGTTTAGCGATGGTAGTCGCACCCAAAACAAATCAGCTAGCTGGACTCTATATAGATCAACCAGAGTCAGCCTGGGAAGCAGCTGCACAATTATCAGCTAAACTGAATATTAAATATGTAGATCGACCTTTTAAACAAGTGCTTTCAGTCATGCCCCAAATGTACGATGATATTTGGACAGCGGCAAAAGGCATGTACAAGTTAGAGCCAGTAGTAGCTGACGGAGGAGAAGTAATTATATATGCTCCTCATATTACCGAGTTTAGCTATACACACGGCGAAATTTTATCCGAAGTTGGCTATCATGTCCGGGATTACTTTCTCAAACAGTGGCATAAATTTCAAGACTATCCTGCTGGAGTGCTAGCCCATAGTACTCATTTGAAAGGGATGGGTACTTTTGATCCGATAAAAGGAGAACAAGCGCGGATTCGCGTGACTTTAGCGACTGGTATTTCTGCTGAACGCTGTGCTGCTCATAACTTAAACTATCGCGATCCGGCGACTATTCGACCGACAGAATGGGCGAATCGAGAGGATGAAGGCATATTGCTTGTGCCGAAAGCTGGCGAGATACTGTACCGTTTAAGTGACACTAATTTTCAGGAAACTAAATCGTAGTTTTTGAGACGCGATAAATCGCCGTCTCTACAAGTGTTTTGGTCTTATCTGAACTGTATTGAATCATAAACTGCGATCGCAGGTTAATTTTCCACTTCGCGCTATTCTTGATCTGATGAAACGTCAGCGAATCAGTTTATAGCAGCGAACAAAAAAGCATGGGTGGCAAATTAATTGTATTTGAAGGGGTGGAAGGCTGTGGCAAAACCAGCCAAATGCAGCTTTGTTCTGAGTGGTTGGAAAGTCTAGGTGTTTCTGTGGTGGTAACTCGTGAACCAGGGGGAACAGAGTTGGGTTTACATCTTCGCCGCTTGCTACTAGAAAAGTCAGAAGATAAACCAGTAGCAGAGGTGACAGAACTTTTATTGTATGCTGCTGACCGATCGCAACACGTTGAACAAGAACTTAAACCGCAACTGCAAGCTGGGAAATATATTTTATGCGATCGCTACACTGACTCTACCATTGCCTATCAAGGATATGGTCGGAGTCTGAATATGAGTTTAATCAATCAGCTTAATAATATTGCCACTGGTGGTTTAGAAAGTGACTTAACTATTTGGCTAGATGTCGATGTCGAGGTTGGACTTTCTCGCAAACTCTCAGATAAAGTAGGACTAGACCGCATTGAACAGGAGACAATCGCTTTTCATCGGCGCGTTCAACAAGGATACGCACATTTAGCAGCATCTCATCCCTCACGAATTGTTCGCGTAGATGGCAGTTTGAGTAAGGAAGCTGTACAACAAGTAATTCAAGGAATTTTACGCGCACACCTGCACCTGTAGAGCTAAGGGACTTCCATTGACATCCTCACCGACCTAAAGACGCTCTTAAGAAGGAGTAATGAGTAATAAGTAATGAGTAAATACCCATTTTTCATCCACTCATTATATCATGTCCGCTTGATTGCTTATTAAACCCGAAGAACCCCACCCCCGCCAAAGCTACGCTTTGTCTCCCCTCCCCGCTTGCGGGGAGGGGATTAAGGGGTGGGGTGCAATGACTGTGGTTAGCATAACTAATTATGCGGACATGATATTACTCTTTACTTTAAAGCATTGCGTGAAGCACGGGGCTTCTCTACGAGACGCTTCGCGAACAGACCCAAATATGTGGTGATATCATATCCGCTTGATTGCTTATTAAACCCGAAGAACCCCACCCCACCAAAGCTACGCTTTGTCTCCCCTCCCCGCTTGCGGGGAGGGGATTAAGGGGTGGGGTTCTTTTTTTATGGGTAATTTAGCAGACATGATATTTCATTGCGAATGCAACGAAGTGGAATGAAGCAATCGCAAGGTTTTCGAGATTGCTTAACTTCGTTCGCAATAACAATTATTCAACTGGACATGATATCAAACGCTTGTTCCACATACACTTTACCTCTCCCTGCTACCGTGTACACCGTAGATGCCTTGAGGAGGGGAAGTTTTGACTTTAGACAAAACTGGGGTGGGGTGACGCGGATAGTGATGGTAAGCGAGTGGACTTAATACCGGGTGATTATAGGGCTTTCACGTTAAGTTGACACCAATGCACAACTGTAAATCCATACAAATGTAAAAATAATTTGGGATAATTTATTTTTTGTCAGTCCCTAATCTCATATCCCGATTTTTGCCAGATAATTAAGTGTTGTAATAAAGAACACGGTGACTTTTCTGTAACGTACTTGGCGAAGATGGAACCTTTACCGCTAACGGATGAGCCAATTATGATAAAGTAACCGCGATACCTGCGGCAACAAGCTATTTAATACTGAATAAGTTTTGGTAGTATAGCTAACCAATATTTAGAGCAAACAATTTGTGTTTGAAATAACGTGATGCTGGAATTAGGGAAAAGCCTTTTCGCTTATAAACAGTTTATTCCTCACGGTCATTGCTATCTTTGGAAACCGGAATTAGTGGGGTTGCATATTGTATCCGACAGTTTAATTGTCTTTGCTTATTATTCCATTCCCATTACGTTACTTTATTTTGTCCGCAAACGCCAAGATTTGCCCTTCAACCGAGTATTTATACTATTTGCAATATTTATTGTTACTTGTGGCACTACCCACCTAATGGAGATTTGGACGCTCTGGTATCCAACTTATTGGTTGAGTGGTTGCCTTAAAGCTATTACAGCCATAATTTCACTTTACACAACTTGTGAACTTATACCTTTGATACCAAAAGCGCTTGCTCTCCCCAGTTCTGCACAATTGGAGGCAGCCAATCGAGAACTGGAGAGGGAAGTTAACGAACGGCAAGCCGCGCTGCGCGAACGTAAACAGGCAGAACTCGCATTACAAGAGCGGGAAGCTATGTTGCGGCGAATTGGCGATAATCTGCCCAATGGGGCAATTTATAAAGTAATCCGCGAAGTAGATGGTAGCGATCGCTTTGCTTATATTAGCGCGGGGATTGAAAGACTGATGGAAGTCAGGGCAGAAGATGCACTTAAGGATTCAAGTTTGCTCTATCGCCAATTTATCCCAGAGGATGCACTACTCTTAGCGGCAGCAGTTGAGGAATCCCGGCGGAATCTCTCGGTGTTTGATATACAATTGCGAATCCAAACGCCCAGCGGTCTGCTTAAATGGCTCCATTTTCGTTCCACGCCACGCCAATTCGAGGATGGAAGGGTGGTTTGGGATGGGTTGGTGGTGGATGTGACCAATCTTAAGTGTGCTGAAGAAACACTACGCAAGCGTGAAGCCTTATTAGAAGAATCTCAGCGAGTTGCTCGTCTCGGTAATTGGGAGTTTGAAATTGCCAGTGGCAAAATTACCTGGTCAAAACAGCTTTTTGCCCTCTTCAATCGAGATCCCACACTTCTTGAATTAGACTATGAAGAAAATCTTCAGTTATACCACCCAGAGGATCGAGAAAAACTACACGAAGCCGTTGAGCGGGCAATGTCAACTGGCGAATCTTACAAACTTATTCTGCGCGCACCTCAAACTGACGGATCTACTACTTATATTGAGGGGATTGGACATGCAGAATTTAACACGGATGGAAAAGTAATTCGCCTCTATGGGACTGCCCAAGATGTTACAGAACGCAAGCAAGCAGAAATTGCTCTGAAAGAAAGCGAGATTCGCTACCGTGCCATTGTCGAAGATCAGACTGAACTCATTACCCGATATTTACCAGATGGTACACTCACCTTTGTCAACCAAGCTTATGCACTTTATTTTGGGCGATCGCCAGAGGAACTGATCGGCAGCCGCTATCAACCGGCTATCTTTGAAGAAGATCGAGAGCGAGTTGCGCAAGTAGTCGCTTCAATGAGTGCTGATAATCCTGTTGCCATCATTGAGAATCGTGTGATTGTGGCAGATGTGGTGCGTTGGACTCAGTGGCATAACCGGATGTTGTTTGACGAGCAAGGATGCTTTATCGAATTTCAATCAGTAGGACGCGATATCACAGCCCTCAAACAA
Source organism: Nostoc sp. EspVER01 (assembly GCF_034530635.1). NCBI lineage: Bacteria > Bacillati > Cyanobacteriota > Cyanophyceae > Nostocales > Nostocaceae > Nostoc > Nostoc sp. EspVER01. The sequence goes on along the minus strand of NZ_JAVRCS010000036.1, from coordinate 23,587 downwards.
ATCGAAGAAAAACTTTTTCAAGAAAAAGAATTAGCTCAGGTGACGTTGCAATCGATCGGAGATGCAGTTATTACCACAGATGCCTTTAGCAGGATTCAATACCTCAATCCGGTTGCAGAATCTCTGATTGGATGTAGCGAACTATCGGCACAAGGATTGCCGTTACTAGAAATCTTTAAAATTGTGCATGAAATAACACGTGAGCCAGTTCAGAACCCAATTGAGCTAGCGTTACAGGAAAATCGAATTGTGGGTTTAGCCAACCATACCGTCTTACTTGCTCGAAATGGTCAAGAGATTGCCATTGAAGATTCAGCCGCGCCCATTCGCAATCGTGAGGGAAAAGTTATTGGCGCAGTTATGGTGTTTCATGACGTGACTCAGAACCGTAAACTTTCGCGTCAACTATCCTGGCAGGCCTGCCATGATGCCTTAACCGGATTAGTAAATCGCCAGGAATTTGAGCGGCGGGTTGAACAAGCATTGTGCCTTGCCAAATCAGACTACCAGGTTCATGCGTTGTGCTATTTGGATCTCGATCGCTTCAAAATTGTAAATGATACCTGTGGTCATCTGGCTGGAGACGAACTACTGTGTCAAATTACTGCCCTATTGCAGGAGAAGATTCGGAAAACTGACACACTGGCACGGTTAGGGGGTGATGAATTTGGCGTATTGCTCAATCAGTGTATGCCAGAGCAAGCTTTACGAGTTGCCAATGAGCTGCGTGAGTGTGTTCAAGAGTTCCGGTTTGTTTGGGAAAAGCAGGTATTCTCAATTGGGGCAAGTATCGGCTTGGTTGGTATCGACAGGTATAGCGAGAGCCTTGCAGAGATTATCAGCACAGCTGACGCAGCTTGCTATACCGCAAAAAATCGGGGGCGCAATCGCGTATATGTTGCTGAGGCTGACGATCAGGAGCGACTGCAACAGCGTGGCCAGATGCAATGGGCTAGCCGCATTTCTCAAGCCTTGGAAAGTGATGGGTTTTGTCTCTATGCTCAAAAAATTGCTGCTATTACTCCAGCAGATCAAAACAACGACCATTATGAAGTCTTGCTGCGGCTCCGGGATGAGCAGGGAAATTTAGTGCTGCCGATGGCGTTTATTCCAGCAGCAGAACGCTACAACTTGATGCACCTGATCGATCGGTGGGTGATTCGGACTCTCTTCAGGAATTGGCCAAGGGTTGTTGGCGATAAACAAAGTATCTATGCAATTAACCTCTCTGGCTCTAGCATCAACGACGATCAGTTCATTAACTTCTTGTATGAGCAGTTTTCCTTACACCCGATCTTACCCCAGCGCATCTGTTTTGAGATTACCGAAACTGTGGCGATCGCTAACCTCATAAAAGCCAAGCAGTTCATTGAATCACTCCAGCAGATGGGCTGTCGCTTCGCATTAGACGATTTTGGTGTGGGGATGTCGTCGTTTGCCTATCTTAAGTCTCTGCCTGTGGATTACCTGAAAATTGACGGCAGTTTTATTCGGAACATTATTGAAAATTCTGTGGATGATGCGATCGTGACAGCAATCACGCGCATTAGCAGTGTGATGGGTATTCAGACGATTGCTGAGTTTGTGGAGAATGATGCAATTTTAGAGCGAATTACGGCACTAGGAATTGATTACGCACAGGGATATGGCATTGGAATACCTTGCCCATTGAGCTAGGTAGGGGGAAGGGAGAAGGGGAAAAAGAGTTTAAATAATTAGCCGGATATAATACAAGTGCAAGATGTGATTTCAAGTCATCTGTGGTGCGATTGCCTCGTTCCCAGTCTCCGACTGGGAATGCCATCCTGGAGGCTCCGCCTCCCTTGCAGACCGCAGAGCCGCCATGATTAGCAAGTTTTAAAAGAGTTTTCGCTAGCGATCGCAACTTTTTTCTTCGTCACTCTGAATGTACTGGCGTGTCAAGGCTAAAATGTTGCAATAAATTTTCTTGTGGGGCGGGCATCTTGCCCGCCAATTAGGACGGGCTAGAAGCCCATCCCACAAGAGTTTGCTAATGCACAAATTTAGTCTTGACACGCCAGTACAAGTAGTTATTGTCAACATCGCAACATTGGTCCCAAACATTGCAATATTCCTCATCAACATCGCAACATTTATCCCAAACATTGCAATATTCGTCATCAACATTGCAACATTGATCCCAAATATTGCAATATTCGTCATCAACATTACAATATTCCTGATCAATACTGCCATATTTCTCATCAACATTAAAATATTTCGGTATAATCTATTTCCCAGTCGGACACACTGACTGCACTTTTTGGGGAAGTTGCCGACACATCTGTTGGAATCCCTGAGGATTAATTTGCCACCAAGCAAATAATCCCAGACTTGTACCCCCCACAAGTAACGCCAACACTCCCCCCAGCATGACCAAACGTTTATCCCACTTCGGTTTTGTAATTAAAGTTGGTGGAATTTCTGGGTTGAGAGGTGGTTCCTCTGAAAGATCCAAATCTAAATCCAAATCTAGTAAAGCTTGCGAACTTTCTGTAAAAGAAGTTGGTTCTTCTAGTTCTTCTAATGCCTCTAATTCTTTTAGTTCTTCTAATTCCTCTTCCTGTATTTCTGCTTCTATAATCTCTTCTGGCAACGCCGGAGTCACAGGTATTAAGTATTCTGGAGAGACACGGCAATAGGTCATAACAACCGATGTATTATCACGCCCATTTTTTTCATTTGCCAAGTTAATCCAGTTGCAGACAGCATCTTCAACTGTCATTTGCCCTGTTAACACGGGTATTGCATAATCCTGCCAAGAATGTTCCACCCAGTTATTATCACTTAAGCCATCAGAACACAGCAACAAAATGCCATCTTCTTCCACAATAAATCGCTGAACCTTGAGACGCAAAGATTCTGACTTTCTTGTTCCCAATGCTTGAGTTAAGGCACTCGCATCTGGTCTAAAAAGTGCCTTTCGATACAAGCTTTTAGCCAAGCGTACTTCTCGCGTTGCCACATCATCATCTACTGTTAGTAGCTGGCAATAATTGCGAGTAATCCAATAGGCACGACTATCGCCAACATTAGCCAAGTAAAGCTCATGGGTATTATTTGATTGCCACCCAGTACTTGTCTGGACTCTTTGTGGCACTTGCAACGCCATGACAATAGTTGTAGCCATGCGTTCTTTGCCCAGGCGTTTTTGTTCGTTATTGCGGGCACAAATTACATTATTTACCACCCTTAAGCTTGCTTCTAATTGTTCCTGCAACAACTCAGGTGGAAAAAGTGCAGTTTGTTCTGTCACCTCAGTTAGTAAAGCGCGAATTTGCAACTTTACAGACTGCACTGCCAACTGACTCGCAACCTCACCGCCTTCATGCCCGCCAATGCCATCGCAAACAATCGACAAGTGGCGCAATAAAGGTTCATCTAAATCACTCAAACTATTGGGATAGCAAGCATCTTCATTTTGCGCCATCATTGGGCCAATATCTGTAGAACCTGCCACCTTTAAAACTAATGGTAATTCTGCCGCAGCTGCTAGTAGTAAATTATTGAGTTGAAAATTAATCGCCTCTAACTCAATCTCAGTTTCACACATATCCTGGACAATGTTTTGTAAACCCTTAGCTACTGATGCTTTTGCAGAAGCTACCCAAAACTGCCAACACTCTCCCAGATTTTGTAAACTCAGCTTTTCATCATTTGGTGTTTGGTAGAGTTCCAAAAGTCGCACACACCAACCTTCGACTCTCAAGTTGTCTATTACTAGTAAACTGTGGCTAAATCCCAATTCTGCTAGAGGTGTCCAAAGTTGGAGAATTTGCCACAACCAATAAACTTGTCGTACTGCCGTGGCTTCTTCCCAAGCCTCAACAATAGTTGGATAGAGATTTCCTGTCTTATCTATCGGCGCATTTTCCAATAAGAGGATATCAGTTGTATCTTGCTCAAGATTACTAACAAACCCATAAGCCTGGGGCAGATGTAACCGCTCTTGATATAACTGTAAATAAGGAATTACTTCAGTTGGCAATTCTTCAGGTACATCTGGCGGCAGTCCCGGTTGAGTATCCAGCCAAATCTGTTGTTTAATTACCTCATACCTATCTGCTACCTTTGTGCCTGGTGGGATGTAAGCAGACAATGAGCCAGTTGCCCAAAGATAGCGGTGAACTAAAGGAGTTTGACAACTAGCACAAACGTTATCTCCCATCGGATTAATGGGGCTATTACAGCGTGGATTTATACAAAAAATTATCAGTTGAGTAGAAATCATAAATATAGGAGTCAGGAGTCAGAATTCAGGAGTCAGAATGGGCTAAACGCCCCGCTACCGCTAACAGGAGTCAGAATTTAGAATACTCTACCCAAAAAGGGATAGAGTTTGAGAATTGTAATATCTAATACTTATTTTGCGCTACCGCTGGGCTATCAAAGAGTCTACAGAATTTCTACTGACTCTTGACTCCTGAGTTCTGAATTCTTATTTATACATAAACTTCGATGAACTTTAGCTGGCAATGAATTGAAGGCTAGAATAAACTGGACTTGTGTACCGCTAGCTACACCTTGTTACTGAAATTAATCAAAATTATTGGTAGAAATACCCAGTTTTGTTTTCTGTAAATAACTTACGTCTGGCTGTATCTAATTGTAGAAATGCATTTACGTCAATGTAGAGACTAGGATGGCGCTATGCCAAGTTTTACCTTAATCTGGCTTCTGGCAGGAGCAGTTTTGTGTTTAACTGAACTGTTCTTACCATCGGCGTTTGTCGCCTTCATGATGGGAATTAGCGCTTTTGTGGTGGCGCTGCTGTCTGGAGTGGGTATGGGAAGTGTATGGTTGCAAATTGTGGTTTGGCTCTTGCTTTCCACAGTATTAATCGTACTTTCTCGTCGGTTTTTGCAACCAAGACAACGCAAATCAAAAATTCGGGATGCAGTCATAGCTGAAACCTTAACAGAAATTCTGCCTGGAAAAACAGGGCGGGTGCGGTATGAGGGAAATTCTTGGCAAGCAAGATGTGACGATGACAAATTTACCATACCACCGCATCAAAGAGTTTATGTGGTTAGAAGGGAAGGTACTACTTTGATTGTTGTACCGGAAAATCTGTTGAATTCTTGAGTATTTGTCATTTGTCCAAATTCAAGAGTTCTTTTTACTCTACTTCCTCGGCTTACTCATCTCCTCCACTCCGCACTCCCTTTATTAAAAATTAGGAGATTTACAATGGAACAGTTTTTTTTACTAGTATTTTTAGCTCTTGGTGGTTCTGCTGTGGCAGGTTCGGTGAAAGTCATCAATCAGGGCAATCAAGCTTTGGTTGAAAGATTGGGTAGCTATAACAAAAAACTGGAACCAGGACTAAATTTTGTCGTTCCTTTCCTAGATAAAGTTGTTTACCGAGAAACTATCAAAGAAAAAGTCTTAGATATTCCTCCTCAACAGTGCATCACTCGTGACAACGTTGGCATTGAAGTAGATGCGGTGTTTTATTGGCGCATTGTGGATATGGAAAAAGCCTGGTATAAGGTAGAAAATCTCCAGTCGGCAATGATAAATATGGTGTTGACTCAAATTCGCGCCGAAATGGGACAACTGGAGTTAGATCAAACCTTTACTGCTCGTTCCCACATCAGTGAGTTGTTATTACAAGATTTGGACGTTGCTACCGATCCTTGGGGTGTGAAAGTGACACGGGTAGAACTGCGAGATATTATTCCGTCTCAAGCTGTGCGAGAATCGATGGAATTGCAAATGTCGGCAGAACGACGCAAACGGGCAGCAATTTTAACTTCTGAGGGTGAACGCGAAGCTGCTGTCAATAGCGCCAGAGGTAAAGCTGAGGCGCAAATATTGGATGCGGAAGCTCGTCAAAAATCGACAATTCTGCAAGCGGAAGCTGAACAAAAGTCGCTCGTTCTGAAAGCTCAAGCAGAACGTCAGCAGCAGGTTTTGAAAGCTCAAGCGATCGCAGAATCAGCAGAAATTATTGCCCAAAAACTACAAACAAATTCCAATGCCAATAAAGCAGTGGAAGTACTGTTTGCTTTGGGTTATTTGGATATGGGCGCGACAATTGGTAGAAGCGATAGCAGCAAGGTATTATTTATAGATCCGCGCACTATTCCTGCTGCTTTCGAGGGTATGCGTTCCGTTATCTCAAATGCTCAGATTGACTCTAACGAGTTGTTTTCCAAGCAAATCCCAGGATTAGAAAATAACCGCGCTGGTTAGGAGTAGAAGTGGAGAGTAGAGACAAGGGAAGAAGTTTTTTCCTTGTCTTTTTCCAATAACTACACCACATAAAATTGATATGACTATTGACCAATCTCAGTACCTTGATTCACCTGGCATTGACTGCACAACCCAAAAAACTCTAGGGTGTGGTAAAAAACTTTAAACTTATGGCTGGATTCTAACTGGTCTTCTAAGTCATGAACTGGGCATTGATTAATCGGAATTGAGACACCACATTGCAAGCAAGTAAGGTGGTGTTTATCTTGTTGTGCTAGGCTATAGAGGGCTTCACCGTTAGCCAAATTCCGAACTTGTACCATGCCTTCTAGTTTTAAGGCTTCTAGAGAACGGTAAACTGTTGCTAAACCCATACTCTGATTTGTATTACGTAGTTCTACGTAAATATCTTGGGCAGAAATGGCTTTTTTGATAGTTTTCAGTAGGGTAAAAATACGCTCTTGACTGCGGGTGCGTATAGCTCTCATAGATAATTGTTTAAGTATGGCACTGTAATTTGAAGCTGTTAGATGAGCTAATCGATCGATTAACTTTAACCGCTTCGTAATCTTATTTTCACTCAGTTGGAACAGAAAGTTATAGTATAGCGATCGCAGCATTCAGCAAAAGCCCGTGCAAACCAAGTATCTAGCCAAAATTTTCGTGACCCTTCGTCCTTCAGTTTTAGACCCCGCTGGTGTGGCAGTACAATCCGGTCTTAAGCAACTGGGATACGATAACGTTGACCAGGTGCGGATTGGCAAGTACATTGAACTCACCATCACCTCAACTGAAGAGAAGAAAGCGCGTAAAGACCTTGATACCATTTGTGACCAAATGCTATCAAATCCCGTAATTGAAAATTACCGCTTTGAATTAATTGAGGTCGAAACTCAAACTGGGGTATTTTAGGGATTGGGGCATGGGAAAGAGATAGAGGGGCAAGGGGCAAGGGGCAAAGGGTAAGGGGGAGATAAACAATTACCCCATTCCCCATTCCCCATTCCCCATTCCCTATTCCCCCTTCCCCATTCCCCATTCCCCCTTCCCCATTCCCCAATCATGAAATTCGGTGTTGTTGTTTTTCCCGGTTCTAATTGCGATCGCGATGTTGCTTATGTAACCAGAGATTTACTGGGGCAGCCAACTCGCATGGTTTGGCATCAAGAAACAGATATTGCTGATTTGGATGTCGTGATTATTCCTGGTGGCTTTAGTTACGGGGATTATCTGCGCTGTGGTGCGATCGCGCGTTTTTCACCCGTGATGCAGCAGGTTGTAGAACACGCCCAAAAGGGTAAGTTTGTCCTCGGTATTTGCAACGGCTTTCAGGTATTAACTGAAGCTGGACTTTTGCCAGGGGTGTTAACCAGAAATCGGGATTTGCATTTTATTTGCGATCGCGTCCCCTTGAAAGTTGAGCGTACTAATCTATGGACGCAAGCTTATGCAACTGGTGAAGTTATCACTTTGCCCATTGCCCACGGAGAGGGGCGATTCTACGCTGATGCAGCCACTCTCGCAGAAATTGAAGATAACGGGCAAGTCATATTTCGCTATGAAGGAGAGAATCCCAACGGTTCACTGAACAACATTGCCGGGATTTGCGATCGCCGGGGCAATGTGTTGGGAATGATGCCGCACCCAGAAAGGGCATCAGACGCAATGTTAGGGGGTAGTGATGGCTTGAGGTTGTTTCAAGGCTTACTAGAGACAGTAGCGGCATTAGCGTAGAGCAAATATCGGTCAAATAAGTTGAGCGTTTTGCGATCGCTGACTGCAAGATAGACGAACATTCTTCTACAGACAGCGATTTATTTTTTTAAGTGGGAACATTGAAGTATTTTTGACAACCAAACCACGACGCATTAAGGGTTTAAGGCTAGCAATTTCTGCGGCGGGCTACGCCTACGCATTTCAGATTGTGGTAAAAAACATCTGAGTTAAATCAAAGCACAGAATTTGCGATCGCTCGATCGATTTCTCATACTTGAGCTAGTAGCTGTTAGAATTTTATTCGTTAATTATAAATTTACGTGTTCTAATCTTTTAGTAGACTTACAAAAGTCCGTGTACACAAAAAACTTCCAACCAGTTTTGGCAAGTTTTTGAGAACAAAGTAGAGAAACAAACTTATGGGACTTTTCGATCAAATTCTTGGTGCAGTCGCTAATCCTAATCAACAGGGCAGCTTAGGTCAAATAGGAAGCATTGTTAACACTGTACAGCAGTTGAGCAGTAGCACAGGTGCAGATCCTTCTACCATCCAATCAGTTTTGTCAATTGTGGGTGGTCAAGTGCGTTCTGCTTTACAAGACAAACAAGCCACAGATGGTAATGAAGCCACACAAAATTTAGTCAGTCAATATGCTGGTACTTCTCCCAACCCCCAAGCCGTCAATTCGTTGTTTTCTCCTCAGATACAACAGCAAGTAGCTGAAGTTGCTGCCCAGCGCACTGGGTTGGATGCTGGTATCGTTCAACAATTGCTGCCTTTGGCAGTACCTTTGGTGCTAAAGTTTTTGCAATCAGGAGCCAATGCTCAAAATCCCCAAGCTGGCGGAAATCCTGTCCTAAATTCCTTCTTGGATGCTGATGGTGATGGTGATGTCGATATTGCTGATGCCATCCAAATGGCTAGTCGGTATATGAGACAGTAACAGTTTTCCCCACTCCCTTCCGATAAACCAGACATCGGTAATTATACCTTGCTAGATTTTTAGCTAAGACATAGGCTGAGAACACGATCAATTTGTAAATAGAAATCAGACAGTCTATGTCTAAATTGTTTGACTGTATTACTGAAGAACTGCAAGACTTTATTGCTGCCCAACACCTTTTCTTTGTTGGCTCTGCACCTTTGAGTTCTACGGGTCATGTTAACCTGTCTCCTAAAGGTCAGGACTGCTTTCGTATCTTGTCTCCCAACCGAGTAGGTTATTTAGACCTAACAGGTAGTGGTAACGAAACATCAGCCCATTTGCAAGAAAATGGGCGGATAACCTTTATGTTTTGTGCTTTTCAAGAACCCGCGTCTATCTTGCGTCTTTACGGTCAAGGAACCACGATTTTACCGAGTTCTCCAGAGTGGGATTCGTTGTATTCTCAGTTTTTGCCGATACCTGGAACTCGTCAAATTATCGTCGCTGAAATTGAAAAAATCCAGACTTCCTGTGGTTTTGGCGTACCACTCTATGAATATCAAGGTCAGCGCCAGACTCTAGTAAATTGGGCTAGTAAAAAAGGCGAAGAGGGAGTTCGAGAATATCAACAGAAGAAAAATCTGGTCAGCATTGACGGTTTAGCGACACCACTGAGCCAATTACCCTAACTTTGGCTGATGGATTATTCTATTAATCCATATATTAGCGATACGGGTTTTAAGCGATTGGGGTTTCCTCACTTGATTGAGAGCGATGGGCTACACCCCGCCTTAAGAGCGATCGCTCTGAAAGCAAGGGTTATGCGACTGCAATGCTAAACGCGCTTCAACTATACTTATAAAATCTGAACATCATCCCAAATCACTCAGTAAACAAGAGGATATGTCTCAACTTTTTGCCGTTGTTGTCGCAACTGTTCCAGAGTATTACGACTATAAAAACGCTCACCCAGAACATGACCAAAATCAACTGGCTTGGTTTCGTGAGCAGTATGACAAAGGAACACTACTGTGCTGTGGCCCGTTTTTTCCCCATGATGGAACGGGGCTGTGGGTAATTCAGGCGGAGAATTTAGAAGCGGCTCAAGCCATTGTCAACAGTAGCCCCCGTGTGCGGGATGGGATGTTAGCAGACTCTGCTAGAGTTGTGGAGTGGCAGGTTCACATTGGACATGAGCGTTTTGAAAGTGTAAATAGATAGAAGCGATGTCCCGTTACCTAACGGCTCAAATCAAGTACAGGTGCGTAACCAATCTTACCAATTAAACTGCTTTCCTACTTATTGTACCCAAAGCTTTCTGCAAACGACTGGTAAATTCTGAGGAGCGATGTCTGCGACGGGCTACGCCTACGCTTGGGGTTTCCTCTAATAATTAAGAGCGATCGCTATAAAGCAGGCGCTTCCGCCATCGCATAAACTAACTGCTGTCGAATGCTTATTTTGTAGCAGATGGTCTGTCAACTCGTTCGTTGAGTTCTTGAAGTTGTTGATTTAATTCCCTTTGTCGTTTGAGCAAAATTTCCAAATCTTGCTTAGTAGTCAAAAGTCAAAAAGTTCATATATCAAGGCTTGTGCCTGTTTGAAATGGTATGTTTATTTACGCCGTGCTGTACTAGTAGTCTGTCCCAAAAGTTTTGAGAGGTTAGTGGTGTTCAGATCCCCGACTTCTTAAAGAAGTCGGGGATCTAGCAGCCCTTCAAAATCAATGGGACAGACCACTATTGTCAAGGTAGTTGTAAAGGTGGCTGAATTTAACAAGCCAGCAATTGAGGACATCTTTACAGCTTATGCCCTGAGAGCTTTTTTACTCAACTTGAAACTTTTCAAACATCCTCTAAGACTAAGTAGATGGTAAACCTTTTCTTGTGCTAGTTCTCGAACGCGAAGTTTAACCATTGATATTAATTATCAAAATTTTGTGTAAATTTGACTACTTAAATAAAAAATAAATATAAAAACAAAATTAAAAATTATCTGAATAGTTAAGGATAATTTTATTATTTTGTTACTTGTATTAACTTACAGGGTTATAAAGGCGATCGCCTTTATAACCCTAAAGAGACACGATATATCTATAGTTTTTAATATATCGCGTCTCTCAGTCTAATTACAGATTAGCTGCGTTAATCACTCCATAACCCCATTTATCATCAAATGTGCCTGCGGGTTTGCCAGGAATTGCACTATTTTTACGTAGCAAGTCTTTCACAGCAGCCGGATCGAGTTTAGGATCTCGCTGCAACAGCAGTGCTACTAACCCACTAACAAACGGTGTCGCCATACTCGTACCAGCCTGAACCACAAACTTGGAATTAATCATCGATGAGCGGTCAAAATTAGCATCGGCGGAAAGCGTGGAAATAATCATCGCTCCTGGTGCTGCTACATCGGGCTTCTGCCCATCAGTGCGTAGAGGTCCTTCACTACTGAATTCCGAAATAGTATCCAATTCTAAGCCCATTTCTCGCACTTGGCCATCAATATCTGTGTACTTGGTTTTAGTAGTATAGGCGGCAACTGTAATTGCACTGCTGGCGGCTCCCGGCGAACCAATTTTTAAGGCATCCTTGACACTTTTACCTGTAAAAAACACTGATGAACTATCATCTAGTGTCCACACATTTAAACATGTGTCAGTTGAAGAAGTATTGCGGACTCGCAGTTGCCAAACACCTCCCATGACTTGCGAGGGGCCAATACCGCGTATTTGCACAAAGAAATTATGGTCGCCGTTGGCTTGGTCTGGCGCTGGTGTCGCTAATTGCACCCGTGCATCTGGTAACTGGTAATCTTGGGCGGAATTACCGTCAGTAATTATTTTTTGAAAGGGGGTGACAAAACCGTTAGGACTCCGCACAGATACTTCTAATTCGCTGTCTTTGGCATACCAAGCGTTTAACCAAACGATGCCTACTTGATTCAAAGGAACATTGAAGCGCATACCACGAGTGCGTCCACTGGGTATGGTCGCTTGTCCATGAATGTTATCGTTTCCTTCGTTACCGGCAGCACAGCAAACTATTCTTCCAGGACCAGTTTCGGCATCGATAACTTTGGATAGGGAATCGCTACCATCATGAGCATCAGCGTGTCCGCCCAAGCTGAGATTTACCACTGCTGGGCGTCCCAACTCCCTAGCAACTCGGAAAATGTAACGCACACCATCTGCAATGTGGGCATCCTGTAAATCTGACCTGACGACAACTAATTCTGCTTCTGGTGCGACACCGCCATAACTAGCATCGGCACCAGCGGCAATGCCAGCGACGTGAGTACCATGACCGCCAGTATCCTGAGAAACTGTCAGTTGCGTTCCGCTAAATTCAGCCCCATAGCCGCCCTCTGTGACTCCTGGGCCTGGCAATGTTTGATCCCAAATGTGTAAAATTCGTCCAGCAAAGGCGGGGTGTTTCGGATCGATACCACTGTCTATAATGCCGATAATTACTCCTTTACCAGTCAATCCGGTTTGATTCTTAAATTCCGGCAGTTTGACTGTTTCCATTGCAGTATCCATCCTCAAATGAAGTTTGCGTGATGGCTTAATCCGCTGAATCACATCTTCTTCAGATAAGACATCTAAACTATCTATGGGTAAGAAAGCTGTCCGCACACTCCCAGAGTTTTGATTGACTTCAATATTATATTGTGATAGATAACTTAAGTCTGCATCAGGGTCGCAGTAGATAAAAACGACGCTCTTAGTGGGCTTAACTGGGCTTTTGTGAGCAATGATGCCAAGCGATCGCTTATGTGTAACTAAAGCTTGATCTCCTTCATTTTGATAGTCTTGAAATGCCAAAAGTAGCCCAGGAGAAAGTTTTTCGTGTCTCATTTTTACCTTAAATTAAATTGAGTTGCCGTCAAGAAAGTAGTGATTCTAGGAGGATAAGTCGCTCTAGGATTAACGCAGACTATGTAGCTTTTTAGCTTCGATTATTTGATGCGACTATAGTTATCCATTTATTTTATAGATAACATCAAATAAGTTTAGGAGGTAAGAGTTATTCCTAAGACAATTGCTAATTCATAACTCATGTTCTGTAATTACGTCTCCCTCATAGTGATTTTCTGTAGTTAGTGACTTTGATCGGTTGCATCTAAAAATTACCTAAATCTGAGGTAACAGGTAATTTTTATGAAGCTATTAAACTAATCCATTGTCTGCCGAAATAATTACGGACAAAGTGAAGAAAATGAAATTAAGAATAATTAAGTAATAAATAAAATTATTAAAGAATAATTTAAGACTCAAAATGCAATCAGTGACGAGTCTGTGTAGATGAACTGTTAAAAACTAAAATAAATTGTAGGCAAAATAGTTAAGACTGATAACATTTGCGTATAAAACAGCATGGAAAAGGCTAAATCGCTAATGAATACTGAGAAATAACAGATTTTCTATCATAAGTAAGAGCCATAAAGAAGCTAATATTTGCAACGATCGCTTCTAAACATACAAAAAGTTATTCATGCAAATTCAAACACCAGACTGGGTGAAGCACGCTGTTTTCTACCAAATCTTCCCAGATCGTTTTGCCAGAAGCAAACAGCCGCGCAAACGGTTATTGCAAGAAGCCCGTTGGGAAGATTGGGACTCTATGCCAACTCTCCAGGGCTATAAAGGCGGCGATTTATGGGGCATTATGGAGGATTTAGATTACATCCAGAATTTGGGGATTAACGCGATTTATTTCACGCCCATTTTTCAATCTGCCAGTAATCATCGCTATCATACCCACGATTATTATCAAGTTGACCCGATGTTAGGGGGCAACGAAGCTTTTAAGGAATTGCTCGATGCAGCCCACCAACGGAATATCAAAGTCGTTCTGGATGGGGTGTTTAACCATTCCAGCCGGGGCTTTTTCTTTTTCCACGACGTTTTAGAGAATGGCCCCCATTCACCTTGGGTAAATTGGTTCAAAATTGAAGGCTGGCCGCTTTCAGCATACAATGGTGATTTCCCTGCCAACTACGTGGGTTGGGCGGGAAATCGTGCTTTGCCAGAATTTAACCACGATAATCCAGAAGTACGAGAATACATTATGGAAATTGCCGAATATTGGATTAAATTCGGCATCGATGGTTGGCGATTGGATGTACCATTTGAAATAAAAACTCCTGGTTTTTGGCAGGAATTTCGCGATCGCGTCAAAGCTATCAATCCCGAAGCTTATATTGTGGGCGAAGTGTGGGGAGATTCCCGCCAGTGGCTAGATGGGACGCAATTTGACGGTGTGATGAATTATCTATTTGCCGGGCCAACCATTGCCTTTGCGGCAGGCGATCGCGTAGTCTTAGAACAAGTCCAAAGCCGCGACTATCAACCGTACCCACCGTTATTTGCTGCCGAGTACGCCACCAAAATCCAAGAAGTACTGCAACTTTACCCTTGGGAAATTCAGCTAACTCAACTCAATTTGCTTGCAAGTCACGATACAGCCCGATTGATGACAATTGCAGGCGGCGATATCGCCAGTATAGAATTGTCAACTCTACTACTACTCACCTTTCCCGGTGCCCCCAGCATCTACTATGGTGATGAAGTTGGCTTACCTGGTGGAATTGATCCCGACTCACGTCGTGGTTTTCCCTTAGAGAGTAACTGGAATCAGGAAATTTTTAATACTCACCGTCAATTAATTACCCTGCGTCAAAATTACCCAGCCTTGCGTACAGGTGATTACCAAGTTCTCCATGCTCAAGGGCAACTTTATATATTTGCACGAACTTTAGGCACAGAAGAATTGATAATTGCTGTTAACGCTGGCACAAGTTCGGCAACAGGGAATGCAGATGTCTCCACTTTGCATACTCAACCCAACAAACTTTTATATGGTAATGCTGAAGTTGAGTGGAATGATAAAGGAGATCAACAGTTGTCATTGACTGTTCCCGCACGGAGTGGCTGCATTCTGGGAGTGGGGAGTAGGGAGTAGGGGACAAAAGGGGCAGGGGGGCAGGGGAAAAGGTTAAAGGTTAAAGGGAAAAGGAATAAATTTAATCTTTCCCCTTACCCCTTTCCCTTTCCCCTTTCCCCATACTCAATGCCCAATGCCCCAATACATTACTTCCCTGCCACCATTGCAGGCATCAACACCGCATCAATAACGTGGATCACGCCATTGTCTGCCAGAATATCTGTTTTGAGGACATTGGCGTTATTCACCTTAAATTTACCGTCGGCAGATTCAATGGCGACAATTGACCCTTCAAGCGTCTCTGCCTCGTTAATCTGTACCAAATCATCAGACCTAACATCCCCACTAGCGATATGATACGCCACAATTTTCTGGAGCTTGGGGATATCTTGTAGTAGCGAGTCTAAAGTTCCCTCTGGCAGATTAGCAAAAGCTTCGTCAGTTGGTGCAAAGAGCGTGAAAGAACCAGGGCTTTTCAAAGTTTCTATAAAATTTACAGCTTCAGCAGCTTTTATTAGAGTATTGAAATTACCTGCTGCGATCGCAGTTTCCACAAGGTCAGCCATGAGGGTGCGTTATTTAATACTACAAGTTACTTATAAAGTGACTAAAATATCTTAGCCTCTATCAATAGAGAGGTTGCTGGCCATTTAACAGACAGCAGTAGACTGATTTAGTACTGTTACACTGGAGAATGACCCCAAGAACCACTGATTATGCTAAAGCGCTCTAAGTTCGAGACAACTCAATCTCAGATTATGCACCGTGCTGAGGATCTGATTAGTGCAGCCTCAAATCGATACCGCATTACGGTTCAGGTAGCAAATCGTGCTAAACGTCGGCGTTACGAAGACTTTGAAAGTAACGAAGATGCGATGATGAAGCCAGTGCTAAGAGCAATAATCGAAATGTCCGATGAATTGACTCAACCAGAAATTATCGGCGAACTATAAGATTGAGTGCTGAGTGGTGAGTGCTGAATTCTGAATCAGGCAAATTCATCTTTTCACTCAGCAACGCCCAAAATATTGTTCTATGAAAAAGAAAAAATTTCTGTTTAAATCAATTTTCTCAAAACTCACAACTCAGCACAAGCGAAATGCCTCGGTTCCGCTAACACCACTACTGCTTACCTTAATACTAGTGAGTGTAATTGTTTTAGGTTCAGGAGCGGATAAATCAATACAGAGAAATTTATTTAGTATCCAACCTGCTTTTGCCCAGAGAATCACCCCTAGCGATGTTTGGCAGCTAGTTTATCAGCAATTGCCAGATTTCCCACGTGAAAATAAGTATATCAGTAAAGAAAATGGCAAAGTTGCCGAAAGCAACACCTTAGCAAATCGCTTAATTCGATATCATATTTATACCAAAGGGCGTGCCCCCATTTATCGCTTAGATTGGAAGTTGACTTTAGCTGATTACCTGGGTGCAAATGAAATTATGTATGATACTACCTATCCAGGAAATGATGCACTACAGAAAAATCCGATAGAAAGCGATCGCAAAGCCATCAAGAACCTCACCCGCAGCCAACGAGATGCCTTAGTACAAGTCTTAGTCAATATATTTAATCCTACTTCCCAAAACACCGTACCCCCTAACTCCAACACCGCACCCAGTCCAACTACATCAACTACCCCACAGCCACCGCAACGAGGAGGTGCTGAACTACTTAAGTAATAGAAGAGTTATAAGTTGTAAATTAATCACTCCTAACTCCTCACTCCTCACTTTTTATGGAACGCGTTGTCAAAACCGGATCGGGTTGGCGTATTGGCTGGAACCCCGATACACCGGAGTTTAAAGGTTTAGTTGGTACAGATGATTGGGCAATTGAGTTAACCGAAGCCGAGTTAAATGATTTTTGTCGTCTACTAGCACAGCTAGCAGACACCATGAAGCAACTCGCAACTGAATTGATGGAAGAGGAAAAAATTACTTGTGAAGCCGAAAGCGATTTATTATGGATGGAAGTGGAAGGCTACCCTCATGATTACAGCCTTCGCTTCATCTTGAATACAGGGCGATGTGTAGAAGGTAAATGGAATGCTTCTGCTGTTCCAGATTTACTGCAAGCTAGTGGGATGCTTAAGGTTTTTTAAAATTGCCTCTTGATTATCCTACAGTTTTGCTATATGATAGGAATTCTGACCGGGGCGTAGCGCAGCTTGGTAGCGCGCCACTTTGGGGTAGTGGAGGTCGTGGGTTCGAATCCCGCCGCTCCGATTGATGATAAGCCATGCCTGCTAGTCTTTTTAAAAGATTAGCAGGTTTTTTAATAGCTGTTTACCTGAAAAAACCGAACCAAACAGTAAATCGGGGTGTACCCAATACTTTTCGGTTAAGGGGGAAAGGGAAAAGGGAAAAGGTTTGAATTTACCTTTACCCCTTACCCTTTAACCTTTCCCCCAGACCAAAAAAGAGATTGTTGGGTTTATCGGAAAAGTATTGGGGGTATACCCGCACAATCAAATTTTGTCAATGATCAGTAATTAGGCGGACTTAATATAAAATCTCTAGCAGATTAGTAGGTAGATTGGCATGAGTGAAAGTACAGAAACGATTTTCAGCAAAATCATTCGTCGGGAAATTCCCGCTGATATTGTTTATGAGGATAATTTAGCCCTGGCATTCAAAGACATCCATCCCCAAGCGCCCGTTCACATCCTCGTCATTCCCAAAAAAACCATTGCGACACTAGCTGACGCTGAATCTGAGGATCATGCTGTGTTGGGGCATCTTTTGTTAACTGCTAAACGTGTTGCAGAAGAAGCTGGACTAAAAAATGGTTATCGAGTCGTCATCAATGCTGGTGATGACGGCGGTCAAACAGTCCATCACTTACATTTGCATATTTTGGGAGGGCGGCAGTTGGATTGGCCCCCTGGTTGATGGGAGGCAGGGGGCAGGGGGCAGAGGGGCAAAGGGGAAAGACTTACTGCAACTTCTTTCTTGCTCCTCTGCTCCCCTGCTCCCCTGCTTTCTAGTATCAACGAGATCATAAGTGCTTAATTCAGGCAGCGCGTTTTCACTTAACCGTGCGGTAATGTAAAAACAAATCACTTCCAACCTGACGAGTTTCTATGAGTTGGAGATGAGGAGCAACATCGGGAAGAAAACCCTCTCCCTCCACTGGGCTAGGGGCGTGCTTTCCTCCAAAAATGACCGGCCAAATGGTCAACCACCAATCGTCAATTCGTCCTGCCTTGACTAGAGCAGCTGTTAAAGAGCCACCTCCCAAAGCAACGATTTTGCGAATACCCCGCTCTGCCATCAAGGTGTAGGCTCGATCCCAGTCCAGGTCTGTATCTCCCAAATCAATTAACTCAGCCAGTTTTTGCAAAGTTGTTGTATCAGAACTGCGCTCTAAAGCAGTCCGTGTGGTAAATATCCATCGCTCAATGTCCTGACTCAAAAAAGGCAAGTCCGGCGATAGGTCAAGAGAACCTGAAACAACGCAAGTAATCGGCTGAGGAGACTGACCCCGAACCTCACGTGCTGCCAACAATTCGCGATCGCTAATTGCAAAGGTTCCCCCCTCAGCCCGAATTGTCCCTGCTCCTACCAGGATTAGATCGGCAAGGGAGACTTGATATTCCAGGTGTGCATAATCGACTACATTAGGTTCACGGGGCGCTTTCGGATCTACGGCACTAATTTTTCCATCGGCCGTCATGGCAAGAACCAAAGTTGTTTGGATAGCTGACATGATTATGTTGTAACGATTCTTTATAATTTTACCTTTTTGAAGCCCCTCAATACTTTAGAGTAGACATCTTGCAAGTGTAGATAATTGGTTTTTCAAGACGCGATAAATCACGTCTCTACATCTGGGTTTTGGTATTGGATTTGGGCATTATTAAATATCAACCCAAATCCCTACACGGAAGCACTTTGTACTTATTTCCACACCCTGCGTGACATTCTGGCGTAAGTGTTTACGTCGTAGAAATCGCTTTAAGTTGTCACCAATATACAGAGCATAGGAGCAAGGAAAGCTTACAGCCAAGCGCGATCGTATTGAACAGGCCAGAGTTTATCGTGTCCCAGTTGTTTGGCTGCCAGATGTGGCCAGTAAGGATTGCGGAGTAGTTCACGTCCTAACAGGACTATATCAGCGACTTCTGTACGAATAATCTCGTCAGCTTGTTCAGGGGATGTAATTAAGCCCACGGCTCCTGTCTGAATATTAGCTTCGCGGCGGATGCGTTCGGCAAACTGAGTCTGATAACCAGGTTTAATTGGGATATGAACGCCCGGTATGATACCGCCTGATGAAGTGTCGATCAGATCCACTCCTAAAGACTTGAGTTTGTCACTTAAAACGATACTTTGATCGATGTCCCAGCCATTGTCTACCCAATCGGTGGCGGAAATGCGTACCCAGAGTGGATGTGTTTGAGGCCAAACCTCTCGGACTGCTTGAACTACTTCTTTGAGCAGACGAGTCCGGTTTTCAAAGCTGCCACCATAATCATCTTGACGGTGGTTAGAAAGAGGTGAAAGAAATTGGTGCAGTAGATAACCGTGGGCAGCATGGATTTCCACTACCTTGAAACCAGCTTCTAGAGAACGTTTGGCAGCTTGAACAAAGGCGTCAATAATTTCTTGAATTCCCTCAAGATTTAGGGCTTCTGGAACTGGGCTATCTTGGCTAAAAGCGATCGCACTACTCGAAACTAAGGGCCGCCAACCTTCCTGAGATTCATCTAGTGCTTTGCCTCCTTTACTCGGTTTGGCAGTGCTGGCTTTTCTACCTGCATGAGCAAGTTGAATACCTGCAACAGCGCCAAAGTTATGAATTAATGCCACAGTCTTGGCTAAAGTTTCGATATGTGAATCTGACCAAATTCCCAAATCTTGCGGGCTAATCCGTCCACGTGGCTCTACAGCTGCCGCCTCTGTGAACACTATACCTGCACCGCCAACTGCGCGAGAAGCTAGATGAATAACGTGCCAATCATTAGCATATCCATTTGTACTGGAATATTGACACATCGGTGAAACGGCGATGCGGTTGCGAAAAACAACTTCACGAATCTTGAATGGTTCAAATAGATGTGCCATTAATATTGATTCCTTCTCTTGCTACGAAAAATAAATTTGGGAGGGATTTGCAGCATGAATTCGATTTCGCATTATTTTGCATTAATTAAATAGAGAAGTCAAAATTCAGAATGCAATCAGTGGGAAATTTAGACCCACCACTTTATAGTCTCCCAGCAAATTCAAACTTTGCTGGGAGACTTAAACCCTTACTCTCAGCGCCTAATTTACCGCCGTAGGTATCACAGTAGTTCTTGAGTAGGGTAGTATTTCTCCAGCCGACGCTCGCGGACTCGCTACCGCTACGCTATCCTGCCCTACGCAAGAACTGCCTCTTTTGTTAAATATTTGTTGAATGACTAGAGTCATCATAGAGATTTGGATAAATAGATCGATTGTCAGGTTTTTGAGACTGCAATTCCCAGATATCGCGTTTTCCCAGTTCTTGATCCACTAATAACTGTAGATGATCTGGTAATTTAGTTGTTTGCCAAATTGACCAAATTTCTTCACCAAATAATTCTTTTTCAATTTTTCCAGAAAACATGATTTTACCTCCACGAATCTTCAATTTTAAGTTTAGTAACTCCTAATTTAGGAAAGACAAAGTAACAAAATTGTCATTCTTCATTCTTTCGCTATCTTTAAAATACAGGTGCTATTCGCCCTTAATGCTGCTTGTTAAGAAAATCTCCAACTTCAGACCACCTATGACTAGTACATCAGTCTCTAAATTCAGTTGCGAAGTCGAACTATTGCCTGACTCAGATTGATATGCACTCACGATTACATCTCCTAAAAAGTTTACTTGGCACTAAATTTTGAGTTTATTGGCTAACCCACCTAATTTTCTGATAAACTACGGTATGTTTACCAATTTATAGTATTATGTATTTATGAGATTTGCATAGATTGCCCTAAAAAACAAGAGGCTATTAAAATTTATTGATATTACTCTTTAATAAAATGCAGTCTGTGGTGAAAAATTTCTCCAAAAAGTAAAGGAGAAGAACTATACTTGTCCTCAATGGCTAAAATAACAAGTTCTGCGTCGAACAGGAGTTAGATAAGACAGGGCAAAACTTTTAGCTTAACAAGCCTGCTATGCATATTATAATTATGTAAAGTACGTATTAGACTTTGGACAAAAAAGTGTTCGCGTATAGTTTACGCGAACAAAACTCATCATTAATCTTGCTTATAGTTTTCTGCACAAAAGAATTGAGCAACGGGATTATCTACAATCTCGTTGCTCAATTAAAACTTAACGAAATAAGTATTTGTTGGTAATGTTTGGGCAGTTCCTACATTTGTAGCCAAGTCATTTCTTTTATTATCTGTTTTGATTACTGCAAACTTATCAGTAAATAGCAATACTTCACCATTTCCCGGTGTTACCCAAGCGTGGCGAGTCATTAGGTTTTTGGAGACAACTAAAAGAGATGCATCTCCGCGGTAAGCCGAGATACGTTTACCCATGAAGGTTTGATTATCTCTATTGGCGATCGCATAAGCAGCAGAGGAACCCACAAAAATTGTATTGCCATTTGAGTAAATAGTTTTAGGGAAATTGCTAGCACCGTCTCCCATCCCCGCAGTTGTAGGCCTTCTTGGAACACTTAACTGTCCACGCTCGACAGTAAAATTAGTCAGATTAACAGTTCCTATATATACTTTTGTTTCGTCACGAGTCTGTGCAGCATTGGTATAAGTGTCTGTGGTGATCAAAGTCTTTGTTAATAAGTCTTTGCCATTCCACCTGTAGATTGAGTTACCCCCATAAACTGAACCGAGGACATAAAGCTTGTCTTCAAAAATTTGTAATCGGTTAAGTCTTGTGTCTGCCATGTCGTGAGCAAGATCGGCAGAATTGTAGCCCCAAAGCTTGCCTTGGTTATTTCCTGCTAAATTTGCCAAAGCAAATATTTTTGCTCCGTCGAAAACCATTCGGTAAAGAAAAGCTATCTGGACGGGAATACCTAACCTCTTTTGTTGTTGGTAGCCACTAATGTAGAGATACCCGTTTTTATACTCAAAATCCATGACCTCAGTTACGCCATAACTCTGTTTGGCTTTAAAGTTGAGGTTTTTGTCATAAATTGATAAAGTATTTGCAGACTGGTAAATAATCCAATTTTGCAAAAATTTAACTCGTGTTTTTGAATTAGCTGTGTTGCTAACTATTTTTTGCCTAGTTCCGTCAGTTTTTAGTTTTACTAATCCCGTTGGAACAGCTAAGACATAAGTTTTGCCATCAATTGCTACAATGTCACGAGCATCGTAATTAGAGTTTGGGATTAGTTTTTTCGTCCCATTACTTTCTACTTCCCATACACCTTCAGTATTGATGACCGCAACTTTGCTGCCGTTAGTGCAAGCTGCTCTTGGCGAAGAAATATTAAGATATGTAGCTAAAGCGGGGGTAGAATAATCAAACATTGTACAGTCCAAATGAAGTTGACTGAAAAATATTGGCGCTCAATTAAGAAAAGAATTTTGGAAGTTTTTGCGCGTTTTTAAGCTAAACTCGTCTTCAAAAGTGCAGAAAATATCGGCTACGGTAAACTCAAACTCAAAGGTTGAGTAATCCGCAAAATATGCATATCTGCAAACATCGGTAAAATTAGAATTGAGTTGTTTGTGGTTATGTCGTAGCGATAACCTGTTAATTGGGGGAAAGTAACTTCAATTAATTTGCCTCTCTGGCTGCTTTCTAATTCGACAAATACTTCACCGACACTTTCTGCCCCAGTTCACCCATATCCTTTAACATTCCCTCAATCTTTTGCATAGCTAGAGATGAAGGCTTGGCATGTCCTTTCTCCCAACGGTTTACCGTCGAATAAGTTATACCTAAAGATGCTGCAAACTGTTCTTGGGTAAGACTAGTTGTGCCACGAAGTTCACGGATGAACTTTCTAACTTCCGGTTGCTTGATTAGCAAAGGTTTCTTAATTGTCATTTAGCTAAGAACG
Organism: Nostoc sp. EspVER01; assembly: GCF_034530635.1. Taxonomy (NCBI): domain Bacteria; kingdom Bacillati; phylum Cyanobacteriota; class Cyanophyceae; order Nostocales; family Nostocaceae; genus Nostoc; species Nostoc sp. EspVER01. The sequence continues at coordinate 757 of NZ_JAVRCS010000036.1, read as the reverse complement.
CACCTGTTAATCTGGCGAGTGATATGTATTCCGCTACATCCTATTGGGGCTAATGCTGAATTGATAGGCGAAAATATACTAGAGTTTTTATACTTTCTTGATTTGCTAACCAAGTAATTACACGTCCGTAGATACGGTATTTCCTAATGAAACTCCCAAGGAATCAATTACGCAACGAAATAAGCATCCTGTTGTCAAGAAGCAGTTAAAATCAATATTTGTTGAAGAAGAAGTCAGAATTCAGAATGGGCTAAACGCCCCGCTACCGCTAACAGGAGTCAGAATCAGGCTATTACCATTGTGAAAATGGGTATTTTACTAAATTGCTGTTAAAGTATCTGGAATCATCAGAAACTTCTTGTCCAATCCAGGTTGGTAATTCAAATTGCTGATTTTCATCAGTGAGTTCAACTTCTGCTAATATCAGTCCTTTATTAACACCATCAAACTCATCTATTTCCCAAATCAAACCACCAGACTCTATTTTATATCTGGTTTTTTCTATAAAGGGACGTTGACATAATGTCTCAAGTATTTCTTGAGCATCTTTAACAGGAATAGGATATTCAAACTCTAATCTCGAATATTTAATATTGGGGCCTTTAATAGTCAAATAACTTTTTTCCCCTACTATACGTATACGTACAGTTGCTTTGTCTTGTGTAGCAATGTATCCTTGACGATATACACTACCTTCAGCTAATGGGAGCATCCACTTTTGGCAGAAACACTCAAATAGCAAGTAAACCATTCAGAT
>NZ_JAVRCS010000035.1:0-61749 GCF_034530635.1 Nostoc sp. EspVER01 | reverse complement strand
GGTTCATGGGAACGGTCTCCGGGTTCACGGGAGCGGTCTCCAGGTTCATGGGAACGGTCTCCGGGTTCACGGGAGCGGTCTCCAGGTTCACAGGAGCGGTTTTTGGGTTCACGGGAGCGGTCTCCAGGTTCACGGGAGCAGTCTCCGGGTTTACGGGAACGGTCTTCCTGAGTTTTCACGTCATGTGGAAAAGCCAACGGAAAACCTAACCCCCCAGCCCCCTTCCCTACAAGGGAAGGGGGAGAAATCAAAGCCTCTCTCCTTGTAGGGGAGAGGTGTTTCTCACCGACCTAAAGGCGCGGTGATTCTGGAGTAATAAGTAATAAGTAATAAGTAATGAGTAAATACCCATTTTTCATCCACTCATTACTCATTACTCCTTACTCCTTACTCCTTACTCCTTACTCATTACTTTAAAGCATTGTGTGAAGCACGGGGCTTCTCTACGAGACGCTTCGCGAACAGACCCAAATATGTGGTGATGAAATACCGGAAAATTACTGGTATCACCTCAAAAGTTGATTAGAAAAAATTGTGAGTTACCCTGAGCCGAAATGCAGTTTAAATAAGGCAAGCTAGCTCTATAAGTATCTTAAAGAAATAAATTTATGTCTCGTCTAAAACGCACATCTCGCATTTTAGAAAAAGCTCAGTTAAGAGCTGCCGGATTAAAATCAATTGTTCCAAGCATCAAATTTGATGAAAATTCTAGTCTGGAAAAATTGATTGAGTCAATTGAGCAGTTACATAACAAACTTGATGTTTATAATACTGCTCTTTCTATGGTTGACTCTTCTAGAACTGAAATTGAAGAGATGGAAAAAAACTTGAGTCAGCTTTCTGAGAAAATGCTGATGGTGGTTGCTATCAAGTACGGCAAAGACAGCCGCGAATATGAGATGGCAGGTGGTGTCCGCAATAGCGATCGCATCCGCAAAATCAGGTCGAGCCGCTTGAAAAATGTTGCAGAACAAGCATCAGATGAGAATGCTAAAACTGTATAGTAGTGGTGCAGCCCAGTAAATTAAGCTTGCCGACTTATTTAGGAAACTCCAAGAAATCAATTATCCAATATAGCGTTTCCTAATCACATGAGGTACATCTTAGCCTCCTCTCGAAGAGCGGCTACGGTGTACACACATCTCTCTACAAAACCATAATGTTGTAGATCCTCCTAAATCCTCCTTAAAAAGGAGGACTTTGAGAGGTTTTTGCCCCCCTCTTTTTAAGGGGGGTTGGGGGGATCAAAAGCTTATGGGGCAACTCTTAAAGACTTGTGTGTACACCGTAGCGAAGAGCGGGGAGGGGGTTGGGGGTGGGGTTCTTGTACCTCACTCAACTGAGAACCGCTATATTGTGGGGTGGGCAACATGAGCGCCATATAAACTGGGCTCTCGTGTCGCCCACCCCACAGGAGTTAATTGGATATTTTTTTATTTGGAAGTCCCTTATTGTTACTCTTACACCTTCTCCTTGGCTGCTGGCACAATGCCAAACTTATTTAAACCTGCATCGATTTCCCTAAGTGCTTTAAAATCCTCCTCTGGTAAAGGATAGCTGCTACTACCGAACAAACCCCCACTGACAGCAGGCCGCTTTTCTAAAAAAGAGAAAGCTTGGCGAAACTGATGCGGTTTAGCTTTAATTGGTGAATCAAAATGGCAAGAAATAATTCGCTCGAAGTCCCAACTTGCAACTTTATCAGCCCAGTCAATGGTTTCTTGTGGTGCGCGGTTGAGAATCAACGTTTGTAAAATTGGTGCGACAAACAAACGCCCATCACCTCGCAGGGCATCAAACGATCGCTGCCAATCTGACTGCCATTTAAAGGGATATAATCCAAAATAAGCTTTCCTTGAGCGTTCTGGAGCTTTCAAGGCATCTTGCAATACCTGACTCCATTGGCGTATATCTAATGCCCTTGGTTGAAAATACAAAGCAAACAAACAGATGCGCTGCCAACCCTTACGGCGATTTGCCTGACTATCTACAACAATATCAGAAGCATAATCCTTGGCATGGAATAATAAAGGATATGAATCTAAGAGAACGATCGCAGGTGGATCTTCTGGGATCGAAAGTACAGAATCCGTGACTAATAGAGTATGCGATCGCTTGTGGAAAAAAGCAACTTCCGCAAACCTACCAGGGCCAAGACCGATGGGGCCCAGCATTGCATAATCAAACTCGTCAGCAAAGGGTGTTTTGCTACTATCTTCTGGAAGTACTTGAGTTCGTTTTGGGGGTAAGCCAAGCCAGCTAAGGGGAAGATTTAGCGGAAAACTCCACTGATGGGGAGCTACAAACACCTGTGCAGTCGGAAAGTATCTGGCGAAGGGGCCAACAAAAACTTTGTGTTCTATACCAGAGATAGTTGGCAGAATGATGTACTTAATGCTTCCATATTTCGCTACCAACTCATTCATAAGTCTGATGCACTCTGGGGTTGGTGCAACAGGTGCATAGACGAGAAGACCGCCGGTTTCCAGTTTCACAACAGTCATGCGAATCGGGACAACAACGTAGAAAATGCCTTGAATCTGATCAAAATTCCAGATTGTGTCTTTAAGCACTTCTTGACGAATTGTCTGCCGCCTACCATAGGGGTAGAGTGGCACAACAGGCCATAATCCCCAGGAAAAATCCTTTGGATGAATCTGTTGTGTATTGACTATGCGTTCATCAGCCACTCTGCAACCCCCTCCAAATTCCCAATACTCAAATTGTTTTTAGCAAATTGTTGAGATAATAATACCAATTTGTAATTCGCAATACTTGCCAAAGGTAAGAAGTAAGCTACGTAATTAGTAATTCGTAATTAAGAGGGGTTATATTTAATCTGGATTTCCAGCTTTGCATCTGTAGATTTTTTTGCAAATGGTATTACCAAAAGGAGATGTTACGGCACTGGGGTTCTTTTTATGCGTCTTCATAAAGAATTGGTATAAATCGTAAAAACAATTAATCGGAGAACATCGTGAAAATAGCGATTATTGCTAAAACATTAATTACATCTATAGGTTTGCTAACTTTGTTTGCCCCCAGTCAAGCATCGGCTCAACTGATACCGCAACCTTGGGTTTCAGTCGGTGGAAAAGATGGTGATGTAACTTATGCCGTCGGAGCGAGGGCTTTGAATTTCGGGGTTGAAGTGGGAACTGGCCCTGATGGTGCTACGGGAGTTGATGTTTTAAAATTTATCAATTTGCCTGTAATTTCACCTTATGTAGGAGTTGGACTTTATTCAGAGGATAAAGGTGTTGCAGTTTCAGGTGGCGTTCAGGTAGGTGCTACTAATAACGTTTTTGTCGGTGCTGGTTACAATTCTATTCGTGGCTTTAATGGGCAACTGGGAATAAGATTTTAATTAATTCGTAATTCGTAATTCGTAATTCGTAAGGGACTTCCAAAAAATAAATTATCCAATTTACTCAGATAATATTTTTCTTTCTCCCCCTGCCCCCTGCCCCCCGGTTACTGAGCTTGTCCTGAGCGTAGCCGAAGGGCGTAGTCGTTGGCGTGGTAACAGAGCGTAGTCGAAGTGCAGCCTCTCGTAGAGAAGTATGCTCCCCTGCCTAGATAGCGATGGGATATTTTTTTTAGTTGGAAGTCCCTAATGACGTTCTCCCAACTTCATTATTAATTACAAATTAATTATGCAGGGGGAGTAATTGAAGTTGAGATTAGTTCTCTAACATCCTTTGCGGAATCTTGTTGTAATGCTGATGCCGCGATCGCTTCACTTTCAACTATACTTAAGCGAGCGATCGCTTGCTTCACTCCAGGTATACTTTGGGGATTGACGCTCAATTCATCCAGCCCTAAACCTAATAAAATTGGTGTTGCTAAAGTATCTGCTGCCAATTCTCCACATAATCCTACCGAAATCCCCGCTGCATGGGCAGCTTGGACAGTTTGTTGCAGCATTCGTAACACGGCTGGATTTAGCGCATCAACCAAATTTGCCACGCGGGGATTAGTGCGATCGCTAGCCATGACGTACTGACTCAGGTCGTTAGTACCTATACTAAAGAAGTCTACTTCAGCAGCTAATTGATCGGCGATCGCAACCGCTGAGGGAACCTCCACCATAATCCCCACTTTCATCGCTGCATCAAATGCGATACCAGCTTGAGTTAATTCAGCTTGCACTTCACCCAAAATTACCTTAGCTGCACGTATTTCAGTTACAGTAGCAATCATCGGCAACATGATCTTAATTTGGTGTCCCACACTAGCCCTCAAAATTGCCCGTAACTGAGTTTTGAAGAGTTCTGGACGATCTAAACAGAAACGAATTCCCCGCCAACCCAAAAAAGGGTTAGCTTCTGGAAACCCTACTCTGATATAGGGAAGCGGCTTATCACCACCGACATCGAGGGTACGAATAATTAGCGGACGATTATCTAAAACTTGAGCGATCGCCTGATACACTTCTAGTTGTTCTTCTTCAGTGGGGGCACTTGTCCTATCAAGATAGAGAAACTCTGTGCGGAGTAGTCCCACCCCTTCTGCACCGCTAGCCACCGCAACTTGCACATCACTAATACTACCAATGTTGGCAAAAACGCTAACTTGCCGACCATCATGAGTAATTGCTGGCTGATGTGCCGTAGCTCGTGCTTCCTGTTGGGCAGTTTGCCAAGCTGACTGCTTTGCTGCCAGTAAATCCAGGATATGTGATTCTGGTTCTACCCAAGCTTTGCCACTTTCACCATCAAGCGCCATTAGTGTACCATCTACCAAGTGCAACACTTGGGCATCCACTCCCAGAACTGCGGGAATACCTAATGTCCGGGCGATAATTGCGCTGTGAGATGTGGCACTGCCTAAAGTCGTACAAATACCCAACACCTTTGTCGGATCTAGTCCAGCGGTATCTGAGGGGGTTAAATCAGTCGCCACCAAAATGGCGGGTGACTCAAGATGCAGGTTAGCCGGAGCCTTCCCACCTAGTAATCGCAGCACTCTTCGCCCGACATCCACAACATCGTCAACGCGCTCTTGCAGATAAGAATCCTCAAGTGCGCGGTAGGAAGTCGCTACTTCATCGACTACAGCTTGCCAAGCGGCTTCAGCATTTATATGGTTGTCTAAAATGCGCTGATGAGCCGCTTCCAACAGTACTGGATCTTCTAAAAATAGTAGTTGGGCATCAAAGATGGCGGCTTCAGCATCACCAATTTGCAGAGATGCTTGGGAAAAAACTGCTTGAATTTCTTGTCGGGCAGTGTTGATCGCTGCCTGTAATCGTTGCCACTCTGCATCAGGATCGTTTACGTGGTATTCCGTAATAGAAATGTGGGTAGGTTGATAATGAACAACAGGTGCGATCGCTACTCCAGCGGAAGCTGCAATTCCCGAAAGTTCGCCGTGAGTTGTTGGTGTAACTTCATGGTGAAATGCTGGTGGAGAATTCAAAGTAACATTATCTTCACTCTCCGGGTTCGGCAGTCCCTCTTTGTTGGAACAATAAGACTGGGCTGCCTCACCAAAGTTATTTGCGAATAATCCCTGTAATGCCGCTAGCGCCTCATCTGCATCAGAACCAGTGGCAGTAATCACCAATTCGTGTCCTTGACGTACCCCTAAAGTTGTGACTTGGTTAATACTGTCACCCCTGACTAGCTCAGTATTTCTCGTTAAATTCCGTACCAGAATTTGAGATTGAAACCGGGCTGCGGTTGCCACAAACTGGGCGGCGGGGCGGGCGTGTAATCCTAAGCGATTGCTCACAAGCAGCCGGATTTCTCGCGTTGGGGATTCTATATTGGTTGTTATTGGGCTGACAACAGACAACGGCCTACTAACTACACCCAATTGAGTTGCTTTGGCGAGAAGTGCCCCGCGTGCTTCCGCCATAACTTGATGAATATCTCTACCAGCCGCCGCCGCCACCACAGCAGCGATCGCGCCTTCTACTAGAGGTGCTTCACACAAATACACTTTCTCCTGCTGTGCTTCTGGCAGAAACTCGATTGCCATTTCCGCACTCAGCAAAGCACTACCCAAATCCATCAACACCAAGACACCATCATCAGAAAAAACAGAAGCGATCGCCTCATAAACCTGAATCGGATCTGTACCCAATGGATTTTCCGGATCTTCAATACCTGCTGCAACAGCAATGGGAACTTGGTTCTGAACCATCTGCGCGGCGAGTTCCCGCACACCCAAAGCTAGTTGTCTACTGTGAGAAACGATAACAATTCCGATCCCTGCCACACCGTCAACCTTATTGAGAGGTTTGCGTTTAGCTAGTTATCCATTTCATTTTCTCATTCCGCACCGCTAAAAATAGCGCTAATCTTTATTACAATTGCAACTGCCCAAAAATATTCCGGTCTTTCCAGCTAAAAATACGAATAAAATAGCCTTCTTTTACGGAAATAGGTGGTTTCCACTCATAAACTCCATCGCTAGCAGTACGGGAAGAAATGTTTTGGATAAGTTTGTTCCCATCGTACAACTTAATCGAGACATCGCTGTCAAAATTATCCCGCCACAATATTAAAAAAGGTTGATCCTTCTTTGGAAGTACTTTATCAACTGGCTGACTAATTGAGATTTTGGCTAATACTTTTGCCGGATGATCGCTATATCGGTAAGTGACAATCGCATTTTTCACCACATATTTGGGTCTGTTCGCGAAGCGTCTCGTAGAGAAGCCCCGTGCTTCACGCAATGCTTTAAAGTAATGAGTAAGGAGTAAGGAGTAATGAGTAAGGAGTAATGAGTAATGAGTAAAAACTTATTACTTATTACTTCTTACTCATTAGTTTTCCCCGGCACTTGCGCGGGCTTTAAGAGGTGTGGTGAGAAATCCGGGAAAAGCTACTCAGAATCGGCAACAAAAAAAGCAGTAAATTGATTAGAGCATTCATCGTCTTGCGATCGCAATTCCACAAAAAGTTGTTGTTACTACTTTAAGGCTAATGAGTTGTGATGCCTGCGGTAAATGCTCACCCACGCATGACGGTATTTACTATAGGCGATTAAAATTCCGAACGCAGACATGATCCAACTTAGTCAAAAACACTTGCAAACCATCCGCACTCATGCCGAAAGCACCTACCCAGATGAGTGCTGTGGTATAATTTTAGGCTATCTGGCTAATGAGGGCAAAACTGTGGTAGAAGTCATGCCAACAGAAAATGCTTGGAATACAGAAGCGGCTGCTGAGTTTCCAGGGGGACGCACAACAGAAAGTAAAAGACGGCAATATACGATCGCACCCGAAGTTATGTTAAAAACACAAAGGGAAGCTCGCGATCGCTCATTGAATATTATCGGCATTTTTCACTCCCATCCAGATCATCCTGCTATACCCTCAGAATGCGATCGCCTATACGCTTGGCAGGGATACTCGTATATAATAGTTTCCGTCCAAAACGGCAAAGCTGGAGAACTAAAAAGTTGGAGCCTTGATGATACTCATCAGTTTCAAATAGAGGCAATTGAAAATATAAAATAACTGACTTGGTTTAAAGACAGTCATTCATCGCGGTTTTCGCCGCCACCACAAATGAAAATTCGTCTTTACCACTCCTATCTCTATATAAGATCCAGTTTTTCGATAGGATTAATATTCCGCTTTCCCACATCATAACTGCTATGCTCAATCCCAATCTGGACGAAATCCAGTTGACCAAAGACGATTACGAACGCTACTCCCGACACCTGATTTTACCGGAAGTAGGACTAGAAGGACAGAAGCGCCTGAAAGCCGCTAGTGTAATGTGTATCGGTACAGGTGGACTCGGTTCACCATTACTTTTATATTTGGCGGCGGCGGGTGTTGGACGCATCGGGATTGTCGATTTTGATGTTGTCGATACTTCTAATCTGCAACGCCAAGTAATTCACGGGACATCCTGGGTGGGTAAACCCAAGATTGAATCGGCAAAAAACCGCATTCACGAGATTAACCCCTATTGTCAGGTTGATTTATACGAAACTCGTCTGACTTCCGAAAACGCCCTAGAGCTGATTCAACCTTACGATATCGTAGTGGATGGTACTGATAACTTCCCCACCAGATATCTAGTTAACGACGCCTGCGTATTGCTGAATAAGCCCAACGTCTACGGTTCAATTTTACGCTTTGAAGGGCAAGCTAGTGTATTTAATTACGAAGGTGGGCCAAATTATCGTGACCTTTTCCCAGAACCACCACCACCAGGGATGGTTCCTTCTTGTGCAGAAGGTGGCGTCTTAGGAATTTTGCCAGGAATTATTGGTTTAATCCAAGCAACCGAAACTGTTAAAATCATTCTCGGACAAGGTAACACTCTTAGCGGGCGATTGCTGCTATACAACGCCTTGGATATGAAATTTCGGGAGTTAAAGCTCCGTCCGAACCCGATTCGCCCAGTAATTGAAAAGCTGATAGACTACGAAGAATTCTGCGGGATTCCACAAGCTAAGGCAGAGGAGGCAAAACAGCAGATGGAAAGTCAAGAAATGACTGTCAAGGATTTGAAGGAATTGTTGGATAGCGGTGCGAAGGATTTTGTACTGCTGGATGTCCGCAACCCCCATGAGTACGACATTGCCAAGATTCCGGGTTCAGTGTTGGTTCCTTTACCAGACATTGAAAATGGGAATGGTGTTGCTAAGGTGAAGGAAATATTGAACGGCCACCGCTTAATTGCTCATTGTAAGATGGGCGGGCGATCGGCAAAAGCCCTAGCGATTCTCAAGGAAGCCGGGATTGTCGGGACGAATGTCAAAGGCGGAATTACCGCTTGGAGTAAAGAAATCGATCCGTCAGTTCCGGAGTATTAACAAGAGAGGCAGGAGGCAGAAGGCACAAGGAAGGGTTAAAGGGGAAGGGTGAAAGGGGAAAGGAGAATATCTGTCCTTTTCCCTTTAACCTTTTCCCTTTCCCCCTCTTCTTCTGCCGTGAGCAGAGCGAGTTTGCAGTTTAAATCCCCACTTCCCATCTGCTGATGACGTTTTTAGAATTAAAAGTTAAAAATTATTCTATTTTTAATTAATTAATTTTGGTACAGAGCTAACAATGATAGATAGCGTAATGTTAGCGAGGCCACGTACTCCTGCAAAGAAGCAAGCTAGGCGCAGCGTCTCGTAGAGAGCGTCTTGAAATTTTTAATTAATAATTTTTAATTTTTAATTTTTAATTGGAGCGAAGCGACTTGACTATCTCGAAATCTCATTTCAATATTTTATGGGTGCAAGTTTGGGTGTTGGCAGCGGTGCAGGGAGCAATTACCCTCTCGTGGTTAATTTATAATATTTATTTGCCGCAACTTTTGACTCAGTTTGGTTTTCCGGCCTCATTGGCAGTTGGTTTGGTGCTAGTCGAAAATGCTTTAGGTGCGGTGCTGGAACCAGTGATGGGTGGACTTTCAGACCAAGCTAGACGCTGGGTAGGAACTCGGTTTCCTTTTATCTCAGTAGGTATGATTCTGGCATCGGCTTTGTTTATTGCCATACCATGCGTTGTAAGTTTGATCCCGCCCACTACCGTGATGCGATCGCTCTTACCTATAGTATTGGTAGCCTGGGCATTGGCAATGACAATATTTCGCTCTCCAGTCATGTGCCTATTGGGGATGTATTCGACACCAGCCCAGTTACCTCTAGCAGTAAGTTTTGTCACTTTGGTAGGCGGTGCGATTGGGGCTTTTAGACCGATAAGCAACAAGTTTATTCTGAGTTTAGGGCCAGTTTATACCTTTGCGCTCGGTTCTTTTGTGATGCTGGGGGCGGCGGCTGTGTTGCGGTTAGTCAATCCCCCAGAAGTACCAGTAGATAGACACCAAGCAGAAACGGTAAAGTTGCCCTTAGAGAAATTGGCTTTGATTTTAGGAACTGGTTTCGGTGTAGCGTGGGGTATCCGATTTCTCATGGATGTCTTGGGTAAAGTGCTGAAAGCCCAACTGAATACTGATAATATTGATGTGCAAATGGTGTGGATTGGATTAGCGATCGCAATTGCCAGCATACCAGCAGGAATCTTCGCCGTCAAAATTGGTAATAGTCAAGCAATGCTTTGTGGAATCTGTGCAATCATTCCTTCGTTATTGATAATGATATCTCTGGGCGCACAAATTCCGATAATTGTAGTAATCGTTGCGAGCTTTAGTTTAATTGTCAACGGCGCAATTCCTTTTGCTTTAGGATTAGTACCCCAGCGCTGGGCGGGATTAGGAATTGGGATGTATTTTGGTGGGTTTGCTTTAGCGATGAGTTTGTTTGGCGTTATATTTCCCCAACCGCAACAGATAACACCTTTTTTTGGTGCTGTTGGAGGTGGATTAGCATTTTTCCTGGCTGGTGTTTGCATTGCGGTGAGTGGCATTTCTGAAACGCAAAGGAACGCAGAGGTTTAACGCAGAGGGACGCAAAGTTATCTTCTGCGTCCCTCTATGTATGAATTACGAATTACGAACTTGTACTGAGTTTCGACTGCGCGGTAATCGAGCGAAGTCGAGATTCAACTACCGCGTAGCCGTAAAGCCTGCGGCATAGCTACGCTTCGGGCGCAGCCTCTCCAAGAGTTGTATTACGAATGAGTTACGGGTTTAACTTGACTCAACAAATCGTGCAATTTTTCGCCTTCAATGACCTCTGTTTCTAAGAGTTGAGTAGCGATCGCTTCTAGCAAGTCTCGATTCTGTCTGAGAATCTCTAGGGCTTGTTCGTGGGCTGTTTCCACGATTTCCTTGACTTCTCTATCAATGGCTTTGGATGTGTCTTCACTTACTGCCCGCCGGGGATTAGCACCACCATTACCCAGGAATGCTGCTTGTTGTCCTTGTTGGTAAGCTAATGGCCCTAAGACTTTGCTCATACCATAAGCTGTTACCATCCGTTCTGCCAAGTCAGTTGCTCGTTGCAAATCGTTGGAAGCACCTGTGGTAATACTGTTAAACACAATCTCTTCAGCGGAACGTCCACCCAACAAAGTTGCAATCTGACCCCGCAGTTCGTGTTCATTCATTAAAAAGCGGTCTTCAGTTGGTAATTGCAGAGTGTAGCCCAAAGCTGCCATCCCACGAGGAATAATCGAAATCTTTTCTACACGACCGTTTCCTGTTGTGAGCGCCCCGACCATTGCGTGACCAACTTCATGGTATGCAACAATCTTTTTCTCAGTCTCGTTCATCACACGACTCTTCTTCTCTAAACCGGCGACTACCCGCTCAATTGCTTCAGCAAAGTCTTCTTGAGCAACACTTTCACGGAGATTGCGCGCTGCTAATAATGCGGCTTCGTTTACCAAGTTTGCCAAATCTGCGCCAGCAAAACCGGGGGTACGAGTAGCGATCGCTTTTAAATTTACATCATCTCCTAATTTTACCTTTTGAGCGTGAATCTTGAGAATTGCTTCACGACCAGATAAATCGGGACGGTCTACCAATACTTGACGGTCGAAACGGCCTGGACGCAGCAATGCCGGGTCTAGGGTTTCGGGGCGGTTGGTAGCTGCGAGGACAATCACTGTTGCATCCCCAGCTGCAAACCCATCCATCTCAGTTAGTAATTGGTTAAGGGTTTGTTCGCGCTCATCGTTACCACCGTAGAAGCCGTTACTGCTACGAGACTTACCAATTGCATCTAATTCATCAATGAATACAATACAGGGAGCTTGTTTTTTGGCTTGTTCAAACAAATCCCGCACTCTGGAAGAACCTACACCGACAAACAATTCCACAAACTCAGAACCAGAGATGCTGAAAAATGGAACTCCTGCTTCTCCTGCTACGGCTTTCGCTAAAAGTGTCTTACCAGTACCCGGAGGGCCAACTAACAACACACCTTTGGGAATCCTAGCGCCGATTTGCGTAAAGCGTGCTGGAGTCTTGAGGAAATCCACAATTTCCACCAACTCAGTTTTCGCTTCTTCTACCCCAGCCACATCTGCAAAGGTGATTTTAGCAGATTCGCCTTCAACGTAAACCTTAGCTTTGCTCTTACCAATGGAAAGCGCACCTTGGGGGCCACCGCCACCACCACCACGAGCGAGAAAGAACTGCCAAATACCAATAAAAATCAGTGGTGGAATCACCCAACTCAAGAGGGTTGTAAACCAAGTATTTTTGGGTGGCGGTGTAGCAGCGAACTCAACTCCCTTTTCTTCTAGCAGTTTGGGTAACTCTAAATCAAAGATTGGTGTAGTTGCAAACACCTGGCCCGGCTCGGAATTTTCTGTTTTTAGTTGGTAAATAATCTGGTTTTGACCAACAGAAACACGGCTAACTTCCCCTTCCTGTACTTGATGAATAAATAGGCTATAGGGAACACCAGCAGGGCCGGAAGCAAATAAACCAGGCAAAAATAAATTTAGGAGCAGGAATAAGCCGGATACTGCCAGTAATATATTAGCAACGATCCGAAACCGAGGTGACTTAGGCTGTTCTTTAATTCCCATAGATGTTACCGATCCTTAAATAATGAAAACTAACTTGAAAATTGGGCATAGGGACAATAGGCAGGCGTGTGGAGGGGCAGAGGGGAAAGACTTACTACAACTTCCCCTCTGCTCCCCTGCTCCCTGCTTCTCTGCTTCCTCCTGTTCCTTGTTTCCCTTAACGCTCTGATAAACTTGATTAAAGACTAGTCAAAAATGCTGGTATATTAGCATCTGAGCAATGTCTACGACGGGCTGTAAGGCTCATGATGCTCGTTAGCCCTAAGACTCGCTAACGATAAGGCAAAGTTGTTGAGCTTGTCTCGATCTTTAAGTATACTACCGTTTCTCATAATTTCTCCCATTTAGCGATGTTCGCAGCATTTTTTTACTTATTTATGTAACTAAACTTAACAATTTAATTAATCTTTGTGAACTAACGAGCAAATACGGTTTACCGTACTCAAAAAATATGCAGAGATTGGGAGACGCAAATAAAAATCCCCCACTAAGAGTTATTCTGGAGCCTTGGCGGAGCTTTTCTTGCTCCACTCCTGAATTCGGCGTTGCATATATGCGGTTCCTCCTAGCCATTAATAGACTTCTTGGCATTTGTCGGGGAAAAGGGTAAAGAAACTCAAAATCCTTTCCCTTTAACCTTTACCCTTTTCCCTAAGAGTGCAAAAACATATTTTTGCAAGAGGTCTAATGTCCATCATGCGACCAGTGGGGGCGATCGCTAGATATTAGGTATGGATGGAACATCTTTGGCAGCAATTTCATTATTACTAATACGGAAAGTATAGTGCATTAAATAAGCTCGTTCTGAAGGGCGAAATACTGAAGATATATTAATAGCGATGGTTCATCATCGTATATATAAACGCCTCTATCCTTTTGTCATTTCTGTGATATCTTACGGTCAGTCTGCTACGCGTAATAGGTTATTAAATTCATCCTATCAGGTGAGTCTAATGGGTGAGGTACAACAAACACGAAATATTGTACCTTGAGGCTATCAAATAGTTGTTTAGCACCCCAATTTCTCGGCTCAAAAATTAGGAAGTAGATAATGACTGTAAACCAAATTATTGGAGATTCAAAAAATAATATTTTTGCAAACCTTGGTAAACATTTTTTTGCCTGGATGATGACTTCAAATAGTAGTAAATATGATAGAATTGTCAGCGATCGCAAACGTTCTCTTTTTGCTAATGTCCAAGGTAAAGTGTTAGAAATTGGTCCCAGAACAGGCGCTAACTTACCCTACTATCCTAAAGATATCCATTGGATAGGAATCGGGACAAACTCACATACGCATTCCTCTCTCCAAAGACAAGCAGAAAAACTGGGTTTAAATATCGACCTCCGCATTGGTAATGCTGAATGGTTAGATGCTGAAGATAACAGTATAGATACTGTTGTTAGTACATTGGTTTTGTGTTCAGTGCCAAATATAGATTATACATTGCAGGCAATTTTAAGAGTACTTAAACCAGGTGGACGCTTCTTATTTATTGAACATGTTGCCGCACCTCAAGGAAGTTTATTGCGACAAATCCAAAACACAGTTAGTCCGATTTGGAAAGTGATAGGTGACGGTTGTCATCCAGATAGAGAAACTTGGATAGCATTAGGAAATGCTGGTTTTAGTAGCATCCATTATGAGCGATTTGATGCGCAATTACCAATTGTTAGTCCTCATATTATCGGTGTAGCGACAAAATAAAAGTATGAATAAACCCCCGACTAAGGGATTTCCAAGAAATAGTTGGATATTTTTTGATTTGGAAGTCCCTAAAGCCGTGGGGTTTATGAGGTTTTCCACCAGAGATTTTATGGATTCTCGCGCAGGAAAGTATCAATATCATTTAGTTCTTGCTGATTGAGGCGAAAGTCTCCAGCACCAATGATTCCTTCCACCTGCTTAGGATTGCGTCCGCCAACGATCGCCGCAGTCACCGCCGGATTATTTAAAGTCCAAGCGATCGCTACTTCACCTGGGGAGCGATCGTGTTGTTTACCAATGTGTTGCAACACCTCAACTAACTTCAGGTTACGAGATAGACGTGGCTCCTGAAATTCACTACTATTTTTGCGCCAATCATCATCTGGGAAATTAGCAACCCGCTCAGGTGTCATCTTTCCTGTAAGCAAACCAGATTGCATAGGTGAATACACAATCACACCTATATTATTTTCCAAAGCAAAAGGCAGAATTTCCTTTTCGACATCACGCTTCACCAGTGAATAAGGCGGTTGCAATGACGTAACTGGTGCAATCTCCTGGATACGTTTCAACTGTTCGACATTGAAATTGGAAACTCCGATATAGCGAACCTTACCCTCATCTTTGAGCTTGGCCAAAGTTGTCCAGCCTTCTTCGATGTCTGAATCAGGGTTAGGCCAGTGGATTTGGTAGAGGTCGATGGTTTCAATGTTGAGTCGGCGCAGACTGGCTTCAACCTCCCGCCGCACAGAATCCGCTTTGAGACTGCGACTAATTTCGCCCTTTTCATCCCAGATCATTGAGCATTTAGTGAAAACATAGGGGCGACTAGATCGACCTTTGAGCGCTTTAGCAACAACCTCTTCAGAATGCCCTAAACCATAAATAGCTGCGGTGTCAATCCAATTAACGCCAAGGTCAAGAGCGCGATTGATCGCAGCGATCGATTCCTGGTCATCTTGCTCTCCCCAACCAAAAGCCCATCCACCTCCACCAATTGCCCAAGCACCAAAGCCGATTGGGGTAATGTTAAGCTCCGAATTGCCAAGCTGTTTGGTTTGCATATCTACCTTCTTCAAGAATTTCTGAGTCAATTGTTACTTTACGCTGCAAAAATTATCTCAACAGCTATCTGAGGTGTGAATTACTACTGGTGCAAACACGACAGCCAACCACTCTTAAAATAATTCGTAATTCGTAATTCGTAATTACCGACTCTGCGGCTAAACAAATCGAGAGCGAATTCGGAAAACTTGATATCCTTCCTTGTGAACAATGCTGGAATAATAAGTGATGGCGATGCCTACGGCGGTAAACTACGCCTTTTGCCTAGTCAAGTTGATATTGAAACACTACGACATACTTATGAAACGAATGTATTTGGAGTGTTTGCAGTTACAAAAGCGTTGTTGCCACTTTTAAAGAAATCAAAAGCAGGGCGAATAGTGAATTTATCAAGTGGTTTAGGTTCTCTGACTCAGAACTCCGATCCAAATTATGAATTCGCTGACCTTAAGCTTCTTGCTTATAACTCATCTACGAAACCTACCGAATATTAACCTCTTGAAGGTAATTTACTCCTTGAAGATATTCAACCTTAGTAACTGAGCTTTTAGGGACGAATAAATTTGTTCTTTTTGCAGAAGCTATCCTTTGATAGTCAGCTACCACGCGTTGTTTTTGAGTATACTCATTCAATTTGACTTGAGCTTGAGCATAAACTAGAGTATCTTGGGGAATATTTCTAAGAAATTTGACGGCACGATCGAAATCACCAATAGATGCTTTTTTATAGGCTTTCTGTAAAAAGTAGGCCGCTCTGATCTGCCGCTTGCGATTATATTCAGCTAACTTGTCTTGAACTAAAGCACCCGCACGACTTTCTTGAGGAATTTGACGCAGATATTGTAACGCAGCAGAAAAATCTTTTTCACCTGCTCTTTCGTAAGCTTTTGTTAATAAATCTTGCGTTTGTGCTTCAATGTTTACAGATGCTTTCTGAACTATTTTATCTGTTTTAGATTGCCAATATAAAATCTTGGGAACTTTCGCAGCAGCATGAAGAACATCTGACCATCTGCTCTCCTGAAAAGCTAGTTGTGCTATTTCGTATTGCTGTGCAGCTACTTGCCATTGCTCTTGCCACTCTTCGATTGTGGCTTGTGCTTCTGGATAAACATTGCTGTGGGAAGGAATTGATTTAGCAAGTGCGATCGCTTCTTCTAAATCTCCTGCTTGATATTCTTTTTTTGCTTTAAATAAAGTATCTGTTTCTGAATATGCAGGTGCAGTATTAACTAAAGAATATACACCAAATCCCATCAATAAAGAATTAGCTGCCAATCCTACTTTCATTCCTGTTAAGAATGGCGATGATTTTCCAGACGCAGGATTTTTTGCTACTTCTAGGGAAAATTGAGAATCTTCCTCTAATGTTTCTGATAGCAGAGGTTCCCAAATTATTTGTTTGAGTACCCGCAGTACTTCACCCGCAGACTGAAAGCGGTCTTGGTGATTATAACGGATCATTTGGCTGAGAACAGCAGCTAAATAATCGTTAACTGGCGTGTTTTGAGAACGCCAAAAAATTTCATTAGTAGAAGGATCGGTTTTTAATTGTAGTGGTTCTAGCCCTGTTAAAGCTTGGATAGCAATCATACCCAAAGCATAAATATCACTGTTGGGCTGTGTTTGACCAATAAATTGTTCTGGCGGTATGTATCCCAATGAAGTGACGGGAATTCTATAAATGGGCAATTCTGCACCTATGCCAAAATCGATCGACTGGATTGAGCCAAAGTCAATCAGAACTAACTTGTTATCAACAGTACGTCTGATCAAGTTTTCCGGTTTGATATCGCAATGGATCACACCTTGAGAGTGAACAAATTCTAGAATACCTAAGACATCTATCAAAAATTCTACAACTTCGCTTTCACTCCACAGACACCCGAAATGTTGCTCGATGGGCAATTCCGCAGTCAGCGCATGTCCTTCAATACACTCTTGCACTATATAAAATCGCTCGTTTTCTTCAAAACAGGCGATAAATTCAGGAATTTGGTTATGGCTTCCCAGAAGCTTGAGGGTTTCAGTTTCAGTCAGAAACAGTAACCTCAACATATCCAAGTAGCCGGATTCGGAGCTGCTAACTTTAATCTGCTTAATAACGCATTTAGGATTCTCTGGATAATCTACGTCTACAGCAATGTATGTTTGTCCAAACACCCCTGCACCGAGGCTTTGGACAACTTGGTAACGCCCTTGTAGTAATTTACCGATTATGTGGTGGGTCATGACCTGGTTACTCAGTAAGTCCTTTTATCTAGTTTTTCTGACATTCCCTCCTGTTTCCGGAATACTTTAGAAATAAATAACCAGAATTTTGATACTTTAAATACAAGCTAATTTTTTTAAGTATTTTTGCGTAGTAAAAAGCTGATGTGCAGCTAAATTGTATAACACAAAAACGTAAAATTATTGTAGTGCGGGCATCTTGCCCGCATCGCATATACAAATTAAATACGCAACAGCTTATATCAGTGTTACAAAAATAGAGTGGACAAGGTTTCAGTCTTGCTCACTCTACTCGGCTATCCTTGCTTCATCCTTAGTCTGATACTCGACTCCATGTGGGAGCGATTAACTGCCCAGCCAATCCTCCTTTTTGACCAATCGCAAAAACCTGGGTTGCTAGGAGTATTCTTCCTTTTTTCTGAGTTTCGGAGATTATAAAATTATATGTCACCGTGCCAGTAGAGAAAGGGATCGTAGCAACACCAGTACCATTTGTGGCCACCGAATAAGTTCCATTCGTCACCGGAGGAAGATCGTTAATGCTTCTAGAACAATTAGGAATCGGATTGGCACACGGTAAGTTCGCTATGAGGTCTACAGTTAGTCCACCTTTTCCATCGAAGGTTATCGGCCCTAAGCTGGCAACATTAGCACTGTTGTTGACATAGGCATAATTTCCCTCAAGACTGGCCTTTGTGAAAGTCTGAGCGCTATAGGCCATAGCAGACTGAGCAGTGTAGATACCAAATATGACCAGAATTACCGCCAGTACCTTGAAAATATTCTTCATTTGAGTAGATTTATTTTGCATTTTCCTTACCTCGCTCTAACAACTAAAAATTGAGATTCCCCCACTTGGGGCATGACACAAAAGCTTAAAGACAAGCTCAAGCAAGCACAACCGCTTCACATAGCGGTTAGCTCTCTTGGCTGCTGTCAGCTATCAGTTGCAACAAAGTGCTGCTCTGGCAGGGATAAATATAGGATTTCCCACCAGTCAGATTTTGTAGTAGGCAAACTATTTATGAGACTGGTTTTATTAGTCTAATACCGCTAATTCGGATGATTAGACAGAAAAAACATCCCAAAATAGGCAATTACACTGTGATTAGTGAAAATACTACCACTATTAGGGGAATTAGACTGCAAAATTCCGTATTTCTTCCAATTAGTATGACTGGGTATTAGACATCAAATAATCAGGTGTATAGGTATGTTGAACTGTCCGCTGAAACAGTTAAGAAAACGTTCGTTTTTTTGACTTTTATAGTTGCAATTAATCTTGGTTATTGTCAGATTTTGGTGATGATGAAAGGTTACGTACTTTAAGGTAGAAAGTTTTAAAACGTTTTCTTATTCGGGCGTGGAATTTGTGACTTCAAGGGGCGATGGCTTCTCTACGAGACGCTACGCGAACGCCCGCCGCAGGCATCGCTCACGGCTTTCTTGGGATGCAGATGTTCTATAATCCAAGCAAAGCTTCAATTGTGGGAATTTTTCTTTCCTCTGCCTTCTGCCTTACCCCAACCAAGATCACCAAAAGTTGCCAAGAACCTTAATCTTGGCTCAAACCGATGATTGCAGGTCGCTAGAAAAACGGGAGAGTAATAACTACAACGGGTACGCCACCGCACCCATTTATGAGAACGCTATTTGCCCTATGCTAAAGCGGAAAGTAAAAACAACAGTTATGAAATTTGCACAAAATCTTACCCACCGCAAAGGCTTACTAAAAGCCCTGACTCTAGCAATCCTTGTATTGGCATCCGTAATGCCCCCAACTGTTCTAGCCAACGAGAGTAAAAAAGCAACATTTAACAGCACAACCACGTTCCAAACCATACTCACCAGCAGTCATCGCTCCATTGCAAATCGTGACCGAGATAAGTACCGCCACCCAGCCCAGACCCTCGAATTCTTCGGTCTGCGCCCAAATATGACTGTAGTTGAATTGTGGCCAGGAAGCGGCTGGTACACTGAGATATTAGCCCCATTTCTAGCGTCTAAGGGACAACTCATAGTTACTAACTTGACTGCCAGCATGAGTAAACCCGCTTTGGCTTTCCAAGAGAAGCTGGCAGCTAATCCAGAGGTTTTTGGTAAGGTCAAAGTCGCCCAAATCAATCCCCCAAATGAACTTAGCCTAGCCCCAGATAACTCTGTGGATATGGTTGTTACATTCCGTAATATTCACAACTGGGTCAAAGCTGGCTATGAGGAGCAGGTTTATGCGGCGGCTTATAAAGCACTCAAGCCAGGGGGCATCTTGGGAGTGGAAGAACACCGCGCCCTTAAGGGGACTTCTTTAGAAGAGAGTATTAAAACTGGCTATATGTCTGAAGATGGGGTAATTGCTGCTGTGGAGAAAGCTGGCTTTAAATTGGTAGGTAAATCAGAGATTAATGCCAACCCAAAAGATACCAAGGACTATCCGGGCGGAGTTTGGACACTACCTCCAACCTTGAGCCAAGGTCAAAAAGATCGGCAACGCTTTCTGATCATTGGAGAGAGCGATCGCATGACCCTCAAGTTCATCAAACCCAAAGCCTCCTAAGAGGGGAACAGGGAGACAACTGTCGCCTTATGATATCATGTCCGGCTAATTAGTTATAATTCCCAAATCTATGCAGAAAACCCAAAAACCCCTCCCCTCTGCGGTTTTAATGATAAGTCTTTAACCGGACATGATATGACATGAATAATTAGGGCTTGCTGAGGCGATCGCACAAATAGCAGCTTGACTCGCTTGAAAGCACAGGAGCATAATTTAACGTGAGTTCGACGGTTAGTAAACGGCAAAAAGCTTGCTAGAGATGAAACATAAGAAGTTGGGCAGGTGTTGCGTGCGATGGCTAAATGATTTGGGACTGCTTAACAGTAAGCACATTTATTTTTGAATTTTCAATTATTTAACTATTGACTTCTTCATCATGTTCAACCACCTCAGATTTATCTTGTAATGGCTTCACTACCCGTGCGATCGCTTCCTGAATAAAAGCTTTAATAAATTCATCTCTGCGATTAATTTGAAACTGTCGCTGTACAACTTCCGTCATTCCACCATCACCCCAATCTTGGTCATGACGAAAATATTCAATGAAACTTTTACCAGCAATTCGCGTTAAATAAGCTGCTGTCACACCTTGAATTGCTCTACCAATAATAAAGGTGGCAACATTGAGTTGCAACGCTGTAGATAATAATTGAATTGCTCCTTTGACAATCCCCAAACTAGCGATGGTTTTCGCTAAAGAAAGCGCTAATTCTCGTCCCCGTTCCATATTCAATTCACAGCCATACACTCTGCCAATTTCCACAACCATTTGAGCGTTGACTGCGGCTGTCGCCAATAAATCTACAACTGGTATCGGCGTAACTGATACCACACCAGCACCAATCCATTGAAACCGTTCTACGATTTTGTCAGCTTGACGGCGACGCTGCCCATCAATGAGTTTTCGCGCTTCGTCTCCCAATCGCAGAGATTGCAAAAGAATATTATCCGCCACCAAATCTTCACCCTCGGCTCGTAAAACAGCAGCCGTGCGCCGCAACAATGGCACAATATCGGGTTCAGGTTGGAAGGTTTCGCCAGTTTCGAGTTGTGCAGATTGGGGATTAGCAGCGATCGCTACCACATCATTAGTAGCAATAAATCCCCGTACCCGTTGACGCAATCTCGCAAGGATGGATTCTTTATCTTCATCTGTATATAAATCAGTTTTGTTGAGAACTAGAAGCGATCGCTTCCCAATTTCTGCCAACCCCCGCAGTGGCTCATATTCTGAGCGTCGTAAATCATTATCTACCACAAATAACAGTAAATCTGCTTCTGTCGCCAATTCTCGCGCCATTTGTTCCCGTTCCGTTCCCGCCACCCCTGCTTCTAAAATCCCCGGCGTATCCGTAATTAAAATCTTGCGTTCTAATCCCTTCAACCGCAGACAATAGGTTTCTCCAACCTGAGTTGTACCCATCGGTGCATCCACCTGACCGACCATGCGTCCCATAATCGCATTAACTAGGGAAGTTTTGCCAGCACTCCCCGTACCAAATACCACTACTTGAATTTCACCCCGTGCGAGGTTGGCTTCAATTTCTCGCGAGCGACTTAATAAAGCTTGGCGTGTGACTTCATCTTGAATTTGCGCTACCTGTTGCCGCACAGCCTGGAGAGTTGTAGAAGCAGCATCAGATTTAGCAGCCGGAATTTGTGCCGCAGTCGCTCGCTTCGGGTTACGGCGCGATCGCTTTTCCCCGGATCTAATCACCAATACATAATAAACAAAAGCGGCAACCAAGGCTCCAATCAGGATAATCAGCAGCAACAGCAGCAAATTGCCTAGCAACGGCGAATAGGATAATTGCCAATAGAGGCGTGATAGGGAATCAATTAGCCATAGGGCTAGCCCCAAAATGACGATCAGACCGACAATCAGCGTTACTATGCGTGACAGAGGCATGGCTGGGAAGGTTTAGTAAGTATTCAGTAGGCAGATGCTTCTAATCTTAATAGTTTCAGCATTTTTTACCAGAGTAGTGAGAAGGAGGCAGAGGAGCAGGGGGGCAGAGGGGCAAGGGTGGGAGAAAAGAGACTTTCCTGATAAATCAACAATGCTTACTCCATTTTTTGCATCTTTAAAAAATTGCAACAATGTAAAAATGCAATTGTCTACATTATCAATATTTCCAGAAGTTTTAGTATGCATACTATTACCAAAAAGTCAATAAATAATTCTTGGGCTGGTGCGATCGCAGAACCGGCAAAAGAATTTCCCCTTACTCAACTGTCAATTATTTCTGGCAAAATTCCAGATGGCTTGCGTGGCACTCTTTACCGCAATGGTCCTGCACGCCTAGAACGCGGTGGCGCTCGTGTCGGACACTGGTTTGATGGAGACGGGGCAATTCTCGGCGTTCATTTCACAGATGCAGGAGCTACCGGAGTCTATCGCTATGTGCAAACAGCAGAATATCTAGCTGAAACTCAAGCGGATAGGTTTCTTTATGGTGTCTATGGGATGCATACGCCAGGCCCCATCTGGAAGCGCTGGGGCCAACAGATGAAGAATGCAGCGAATACCTCAGTGTTGGCATTACCTGATAAATTATTGGCTTTATGGGAACCAACCAATCCCTACGCCCTTGATTTGCAAACTTTAGAAACGAAGGGATTGGATGATTTAGGTGCTTTGGATAACGGATTACCTTATTCTGCTCATTACAAGCGTGATGCACAAACAGGCGAGATTTTTAACTTTGGAATCAGTATCGGAAGTTCTGTACAACTGAATCTCTACAAAAGTGATGCTACTGGCAAAATCATCCAAAAAACTGCTTTTAAGCTAGATCGCTGCTCTATAATACATGATTTTGTTTTAACTCAAAGGTATCTGGTGTTTTTCATGCCACCGATGCGGATGAAAACACTATCAGTCATTCTTGGTCTGACTACCTTTAGTGAATCTCTGTTATGGGAACCTAAATTAGGAACCCAGGTGTTAATCTTCGATCGCGAAAACTTATCTTTAGTGAGTCGTGGTGAAACCGATGCCTGGTTTAATTGGCATTTTGGCAATGGCTATGAAGATGAACACGGTTCCGTGATTCTGGATATGGTACGATATGCAGATTTTCACCAAACTAATGAGTATCTCAGAGAATTTGCAACTGGTGAGACGCACACAGTAAGTAAAGGAACATTGTGGCAAGTGCGCCTCAATCCTCAAACTGGTAAAGTGACAGCAATACAGGAAGTTGTCAACCGCAAGTGTGAATTTCCCAGCGTGCAGCCATGCCTACGGCGGCAAGCTACGCAAGTTGGGCAACCTTGGCGTTATACTTACATATTATTAATGCCCCAAAGAGGGGATACAGACAAAGAATTGTTCAGTGCGATCGCTCGCTTCGACTACAAAACCGAAACCCTCACTGAAGCAGACTTAGGCGAAAACCGCTATCCTTCAGAACCCATCTACGCCGAAGATGCCCAAAACCCTGAGCAAGGCTGGGTGCTAACTGTTGTATACGATGGTAATTCTCATAGTAGTGAAGTTTGGGTATTTGATAGCGATCGTCTGGATGAAGAACCAGTTTGCAAACTAGGATTACCTAGCGTTATTCCCCACAGTTTCCACGGCACTTGGAACCCAGTTTAACAATTTGGGGAAGAAGCAGGGGAGTAGGGGAGACAAGGGGACAAGTTGACATCCTCACCGACCTAAAGGCGCTCTTAAGAAGGAGTAATGAGTAATAAGTAATAAGTAAATACCCATTTTTCATCCACTCATTACTTTAAAGCATTGCGTGAAGCTTTAGGATTCAGACCCAAATATATGGTGACAAGAGGTAAGAACTTGCAACAAGTCTTTGCCCTTGTCTCGAATGGCACTAAGAAAAGCGGAAAAGCTTATCAATTAAGCAGTTTGTAATTGTTTACGTAATTCATGCCGGGGTTTTGTCATTAAGGGGAAAATTTTGGGGCGACGTTTACGAACTCGTGGTTGACTTCGACCTAAGCGGTCGGGAACAGCCTTGTGAGCAACAACTTTTAGCAAAGTGCGATAAATTCGGAGGCGTTTTTGAGAAGTTGCTGCTAATAATTTGGGAATAAAGTTAATTAATAGAATAAATTGATTTATCTTAGAGAGTAGTAATTAAACTAACTCGTTGAGTACGAAAACTAGTAATAACGATGTAGTAGTAAATTTCTCTTACAATTATGGTTTTAGGTAGAGCATCAAATTCATCTTTACTCAATCCTTTTGGACAACTTCTAGGCTTATAACAAGTAACTAATTTGTCGCAAGCTCCAATAATTTTACCTTTCTGCATAGTTGTTGTACGAGATTGATGCTTACAAAATACAGCATCACAGTCAAGCTTTTTGATAGTAAACATATCGGCGTAAGCACAAAAACCTCTATCTCCTATAAGCACATCATTGGGTTTAAGAGAACTGTACAGTTCTCTTGCTAATTTAATATCATGAGTGTTCAAAACGTCTATGCATAAAGCAACAGCGGCTCCTGTCACCAAACTGAATATCACACCAATTTTCGCAATTGGAAACCCACATCCGGGCTTTTAACTACTTTTACTTTGGATATTCTTTTTGGTTTTCTACGGTGTTCGGCATAGACACTGTTGACCCATCTATTACTTTAATATTGCGACCATACCATAAATGTTCTTTTGTCACTTTATCTTCTAGATTTTGTACTGAGGAGTTGAACAGTTTTTTTTCTAATAATCTCTCTGGAAGCCTTGCTCTGGCGCAGACAATATCCGCTTGTATCACTTGTTCGCGGAGCGTCTCGAAGAGAAGGAACTTCTACCTTTTCTTCTGCTAAGGTATTTCTTCACAAGATCCTCACATTCTTATTGTAGCTTTCATTGTAGCTTTTAAATTGAACTACCTATCTAGGGTTTTTCCCCGCTGGCAGGGCTATTCATAGATGACATCTTTGCCAGCGAATATCTCTGAATCAAACTTATAAGCGAGGGGATTGATATGGCAGACATTATTGGAGACAACCAGAATAACACTCTAATTGGCACGTTTGACAATGACGCTATCCTTGGTCAGGGCGGTGATGATAACCTCTTTGGTCGGGGCGGCAATGATGACCTCTTGGGTGGGGCTGGCAATGACTCGCTTAATGGCGAGGACGGCAATGACCTTCTCAATGGTGAGGACGGCGAGAACACCCTGCTTGGTGGGTTGGGCGATGATGTCCTCCTTGGTGGATCTAGCAATGACCTTCTCGATGGCGAGGATGGGGACGATCAACTCCTTGGCAAAGGCGGTGACGACACCCTGCTTGGTGGGTTCGGTAATGATGCTTTCCTTGCTGGATCTGGCAATGACCTTATCGAAGGCGGAGACGGAAATGACCGACTCGCTGGAGAAGACGGTAAAGACCAACTCTTTGGCGGGGAAGGGGTTGACACGCTCAATGGCGGGGCTGGCGATGACCAGATTGATGGCGAGAATGGCGATGACAACTTGATTGGTCAGGCTGGCGATGACACCCTCCTTGGCGGGGCTGGCCATGACCGACTAGAAGGAGGGGACGGGGATGACAAAATCTTTGGTGGGACTGGCAATGATACTGCTGACTATTCAAATAGCACTGCCGGTGTCACCGTCAACCTGGCGACTGGAACCGCCAAAGGAGGGGCTGGGAATGATGTCCTGTTTAATATCGAACAAGTCTTTGGTTCTGCTTTCAAAGACTTTCTAATTGGCGGGCGCGGTAATGACTCGCTCTTTGGTAGAGGTGGCGATGACCTGCTTGATGGTGGAGTTGGCAATGATCTGCTTGATGGCGAAGAAGGCAACGATACTGTCCGTGGTGGGGCTGGCGATGACACCTTGCGTGGTGGGACTGGCAATAACCAACTTTTGGGTGGAATTGGTGTTGATACTGTTGATTATTTCAGTGCCACTGCCGGAGTCACGATTAACCTTGCCACTGGAACCGCTACAGGGCAGGGCAGGAGTGATGTCCTGTTGGAGATTGAAAGAGTCGTTGGTTCTAGGTTCAATGACACCATCCTTGGCGGAGCTGCCAATGACTTCTTCATCAGTGGTGGGGACGGGAATGACTTTGTCAATGGTGAGGCTGGTAATGACCGCCTCTTTGGCGATAACGGCAATGACACCCTCCTTGGCGGGGCTAACGACGACTTTATCAATGGCGGGTACGGCAATGACTCCCTGCTTGGCGGTAGCGGCATTGACATCCTGCTTGGTGGGGCTGGCAATGACTTTCTCAATGGTGAGGACGGGAATGACAACCTCATTAGTAGAGAAGGCAATGATACCCTGCTAGGCGGCAGCGGCAATGACGCCTTGCTTGGTGGGGATGGCGATGACCAACTCCAAGGTGGAGGCGGGGATGACCAACTCTTTGGTGGGACTGGCATTAATACTGCTGACTATTCAAATGCCACTGCTGGAGTCACCGTTGACCTTGGCGCTGGAACTGCCAGTGGGGGAGATGGGAATGATGTCCTGTTCAATATCGAGCAAGTCTTTGGTTCTAGTTTTAGCGACTCCCTGATTGGAGGAGGCAGCAGTGATACCCTCTTTGGCAGAGGCGGCAATGACACCTTGCTTGGTGGGGATAGTGATGACTTTCTTGATGGTCAGGAAGGTAATGACCTCGTCTTGGGCGAGAATGGGAATGACAGCCTGTTTGGCGGGGCTGGCAATGACCAAATCGAAGGAGGAGAAGGCGATGACACCCTCCGTGGCGGGGCCGGCAATGACACTCTCTTTGGAGGACCTGGAAATGATGTCCTCATAGGCGTTGATACTAACGGTTCTGATTCTCCTGGATTAGGGGAGGTTGATACCCTAACTGGAGGGCCTGGGGAAGATCAGTTCTTACTTGGAGATGCTACTAATGTCTTCTATGACGATAACAACAGTGGAAGTACTGGTTTGGCAGACTACGCTACCATCAGTGGCTTCAACTCCAATGAAGATACAATCCAGCTCAAAGGAACACTGGCAGACTATCGCTTGCAGACTGTGGGAGCCGATACAAGGGTATTTCTGGACAACTCAGGAGAAATAGATGAACTCGTTGGTGTTGTGCAAGCATCGCCTCTGAAGCTTGATAGTGACGACTTCCTGTTCTACGAGAAAGAAGATGCTGCACAAGGGACAAACAATACACTAGCCACTGCTGAGAAGCTAGGTACTTTAACATTAGGTTCAGAAGTTAATACCTCTGCTCAACTAGCAAGACTTCCAGGGAACAATCCTGATTTCGACTTTTTCACATTTTCTTTAACTAACCCAGGAACTGTGACTATTAGCACGCTGAATTACAGTGGTGTCTTTCCAGTTCTCGGCGTATTTAATAGTGCTGGGAACTTACAGAGTTCCAGTACTTCTCAATCAATCACCGCTTCACTAGGGGCAGGTACTTACTCCATTTCAGTAAGTGATTATGATTACTTCCCTCAAAATGGCGGAATTTTCAGTTCTGGCTTTTTTGATCCTGGTTCTTATACGCTAGGAGTCACTGTAGCCTAAAGACAAATGGTACTAAGAAAAGCCGAAACAGTCGCCTACGCAGCCAAGCGTCCACTGCTATTAACGAATCAATACTTGTAATGCTTATACAGCATACTTTACAGCTTTTCTTAGTGCCATTTGCCCTTGTCCCCAAGTCCTCTTTCCCATACCCATTCACTCTAATCTTCGATAATTGCTAAGGAATGAGAATTAAATAACATCGACTTTTGTAGGTTGGGTTTCGCAGACTCAACCCAACCTACACAGGTTATTAAATCCACGATCCTAAGTGTAAAAACGTAGTATCCTACATATTGGTATCTAAAAATAAGTCCAAAATCATGAGGAGAAACCCGATAGCATTACTACTTAGCGGAGTGATTGTCAGCTTTGG
Organism: Nostoc sp. EspVER01; assembly: GCF_034530635.1. Taxonomy (NCBI): domain Bacteria; kingdom Bacillati; phylum Cyanobacteriota; class Cyanophyceae; order Nostocales; family Nostocaceae; genus Nostoc; species Nostoc sp. EspVER01. The sequence goes on along the minus strand of NZ_JAVRCS010000035.1, from coordinate 33,917 downwards.
ACTGTCATCATTGTTAGCTCAAGCACAACAACAGGTTTCTAATGCCCAAGTCGCGGCAATGGTAGAAGCGTTGCGACTAGCTGCACCGCAGACTGGCACCGCAAATGATGGACTCTACAGTGAATGGCAAGTTAAACCAGAAACCTTAAAAGGCTGGTCGAAATATTGTCTTAAACAAGAACTAACACCAACGCAGTTTGAAAATAGCCCCGCGAAGGCACGTCAAGTCGTTTCTTGCATCACGCGCCGTGAGTTTAACAAACAATTTATCACCAGCAATAATAATGAAACCGCTGCTGTGCGTGGCGTCGGTTGCTGGTGGATGACTGGCAGCTATACAGGCTGCAACAGCGGATTTACTGCTACATATCTTCAAAAAGTTGTGGCTTTTTACCAACAGCAGCGTTCAAAACCAGCAACTACTCCATAGATATCACTAAATTAATCGCCGCGATGTGGCAATAGAAATATGAGTGAAAAGTAATGTAGAGACGTAGCAGTGCTATGTCTCTACAAGGGTTATGGATAACGCATATTTAATTTCACCAAATATCTAATGATTAAGCGATCGCAATTAAGTAAAATCAACCCTTATGCGTCTATGTTGACTTTAATACAGAGTTTTAGCTTTAACCCAACCGGATTGAGTTATATCTAAACAAGGGATTGTTTGAACTTTGCCAATGCTGTTAGAATGCATCGATGTCAAAAAAGCAACATTTCTTAAACAAAAAAACCGGTTGGTCTTTGGATGAGCGAGATCCAAAGTTCATAGAATCTCTGATGCCCCTATTTGGGTTTTTGTATCACTACTATTTCCAAGTTAAAACTAGTGGCTGGGAGAATATTCCACCCCAGCAAAAAGTCTTATTTGTTGGTTCGCACAATGGCGGACTCGCAGCCCCAGATATGGTAATGATGATGTACGACTGGTTCCGAAGATTTGGTGTAGAGAAACCCATTTATGGTTTGATGCATCCCAAGGCTTGGCAGGTTAGCACGCCACTAGCGCAACTGGTCGCCAAGGCTGGAGCAATCATCGCTCATCCAAAAATGGCTTACACAGCCTTGCGTTCTGGAGCGAGTGTGCTAGTTTATCCCGGTGGAGCCGAAGATGTCTTCCGACCGCATTATTTACGTAACAAAATCTACCTTGCGGGGCGACAAGGATTTATCAAGTTAGCATTACGGGAAAATGTGCCAATTGTGCCTGTGATTTCCTGGGGCGCTCACGATACACTCATTGTCATCGCTGACTGCTACAAATTTGTACAGCAACTCCACGAGTGGGGGATGCCTTGGCTATTAGGTATCGACCCAGAAGTTTTTCCAATCTATCTCGGACTGCCTTGGGGATTAGCAATTGGCCCGTTGCCCAATATTCCATTGCCAGTGCCCATGTATACGCGGGTTTGTCCGCCAATTGTATTTGAACGCTACGGTAGAGAAGCAGCTAGCGATCGCTACTATGTCAATGAATGTTATGAATTAGTTGTTAGTCAGATGCAGCAAGAGTTAGATAACTTAATAAACCTAACTGCTAAGACCAATTCTCTTTGAATAGTTATGAGTTAGAAGTTTTGAACCTTTAACTCCTAACTCCTAACTCCTAACTCTTAACTCTTAACTCCTAACTCCTAACTCCTAACTCCTAACTCTTTTCCTAGCCGCCACTGACTGGTGGAATCAACACAACCTCATCCCCATCTTGTAGTAGGGTATCTGGTTCGACAAATATCAAATTAATCCCAAAACGGGTTATATCGCGCCATTGTGAGAGTTCAGGGTGTTCAGCTATGAGGCGATCGCATACTGCTTTGACTGGCATACTATTAGGAAATTCCAGCACTAGTTCCGAAACCCTAAAGGCTTCTTGATAAGCAGCGAACAATTTTACGGTAACAGTAATTACAGATTTAGACATATAACATACTTTGGCAGTACGAGCAAGTATTTTAATAGTTGCCAAGAATGTAAACAAATGTTCAACATAACTTATGTATGTTTTGCTTCCCCGCCCCTTGTGCGTGAAACAAATTTAAGTATACGTGGACATCCTCTAAGCGTACTCTTACGGAGAAGTAAGCTACGCGGTAGCATCTCTAAGAGTTGCTATGCCGTTGGCGTACTCTTGTAAGTGTCGCGACAAGCCTCTCGTACCATTTTGTGGAAGCAAGTTATGCATAACGTCTCCCTTTGTGAGAAGAGAAGACTTTACGCTGCGCTATCGTCAATCTAAAATTGCAAATCGTTCGACTGAGCGTAGTCGAAGTCTAAAATCCCAAATTGTTTGACTATTCAGCATTGAGGATTTTTGGTACTTTAAAAAATTCGCCTTCTTGTTCAGGCGCACCGTTGAGAATACTTTCTCGGTCAGGATAGGGTTGTAATTCATCCTCTCGTGTAATATTGCTGACATCAATTGCACGTGTTGTTGGCAGCACATTACTGACATCAAGTTCATTCAATTGTTCGATATAGTCCAGAATACTTCCCAACTGGGTAGTGAATTGTTTCTCTTCTTCTGGAGTCAATTCTAAACGAGCAAGATTAGCTACTTTGTGAACTTGTTCTTGGTCAATCATAAATTGTCATTGGTCACTTGTACTGAGCTTGTCCTGAGCGTAGCCGAAGGGCCTAGTCGAAGTATTGGTCATTAGTCCTTAGCAAATGACAAAGAACTAATGACTAATGACTAAAAGAATACGTCAATTTGCGATCGCCCAGTGGTTTTTAGCCAGTTTTGAGCTTCGACATAGTTATTGGGGGCCATGCGAATCGCACGAATCCAATAGTCTGCTGCTTGGTCAAAAAGTGCTTCGCCAGCCTCGTTATCTCCAGCTTCTTTTTCTTTTTCGCCTTGATAGTGGTAAATCACAGCGATGTTGTTCAAGGCTTGGGGCATACGTGGGTTTAACTCAATTGCCTGATGATATAGTTCTAAAGCCTTGTTGTGGTCGCCATTGCTGGCATAAATTAGCCCCATATTGTAGAAAATATAGCCGCGATCGTTGGTATCTTCCTCTAGTGTTAGAGCTTCTTCATAGTATTCCAATGCCTCAGCATATTCCCCTTCCGCTTGGGCCGACATACCATCTCGATAATAAACAAACGCTTCTTTAGCTTTTTTGTTGGTTGGCAGGATCTTCAGAATAATATCCGCCATCACAGTAAAGGATTTGTCAATAAAATTATCGTTCTTTTGTGTTCTTGGCATATTTCTCTCTAGGTATTGGGTATTGGGGCATTGGGGATTGGGCATTGGGCATTGGGAATTGGGTATGCAGAAGAGACAAAGGTAGACAAGTCAGAGGGGGAAGACTTGGGAGAGACTTGTTCAATAATTCCTCGTTGTCCCCCTGCTCCAACTCATTACTCATTACTCATTACTCATTACTCATTACTCCCCCGGTCCCCGCACTCTTTGCTCCCTCATCTCCCCAATCCCCCAGTTCACTCAATAGTTAATTTAACTGATTTGCGGGGGCATTCTTCTCGCTGAGGGGTACGATACATTCTGAACTATTATGTCGAGAGTTGTTTACCAAGGTGCTAACTGGATATGCAGTCATTGCTGACGCTGGATAGGGACGCAATAGCTGCTGTAGGGTTTGGGCTGTTTGCACTTGGGAATCTAGCCATAAATCGTAATCTTGTGGTTCCAGAATCACTGGCATCCGCTCGTGGATGGGTTGGAGTAATTCGTTAGCTGCCGTTGTCAGAATTGTACAAGAGATTATTTCTTCGTTAGCAGGCGATCGCCATCTCTCCCACAAACCTGCAAAACCGAAGGGTTGCCCATCTTGAAGACGAAAATAAAATGGCTGCTTCTTACCTTGTTGGCGTTGCCACTCATAAAAGCCATCAGCTAACACTAAACAGCGTCTGTGCTTAAAAGCCGAACGAAAAGCGGGTTTTTCAGCAACAGTTTCTGCCCTAGCATTAATCAGCTTTGCCCCCATTCCTGCATCTTTCGCCCATGACGGAATTAATCCCCAATACAACTGCTTAAATTCCCGCTTTTCGCTTTCGGTATTTTGCAACACTGTTGCCACCATTTGCGTAGGCGCAATATTATATTCCGCTGCCAAATCGGGAACTAACTCGACATGGAAAACTTCAGACAATCCTTCTGCCGACTGGTTTAGAGTAAATCTTCCACACATAGTTTTATTTTCGACCGCTAACTAAATTAAATGTCTCAATCTAGAAATAAATAATGTTTTTTTTTATTTTTTTGAATATTTTCCTGTAGTACGTTCAGATACTAAATACAAAAAAAATATCCGGTTTTGGGAAAATCTTTTGGTAAAATATTGTATTTTGAACCTTTACTTCTCAATACATTCCTAACTGTATTTTAACATGGAACTACTGCATCTGTACGATTTTTTACCTTCTGGCCATGGTTATAAGATACGTCTTTTATTGACACAACTAGGTATGCCTTTTGAGAGGATAGAGCTTAACATCTTGAAAGGCGAGACTCGAACACCAGAATTTTTAAGTAAAAATCCTAACGGTAAGATACCTGTTCTGGAAATCGAGTCAGGGAAATATTTGGCAGAATCAAATGCCATATTGGTTTATCTAAGTGAAGGTACAGAGTTTTTACCTTATGACCGCTTTTTACGAGCGCAGGTGCTGCAATGGTTATGTTTTGAACAATATAGCCATGAGCCTTTTATTGCTACATCAAGATTTTGGATTTCTATTTTAGGTAAAACTGAAGAATATAGTGAAGCAATCAAACAAAAACGCGAACCAGGCTATGCAGCACTTAACTTGATGAATAAACACTTAACTTCTCAAGATTTTTTTGTGGGAGAACGTTACACGATTGCTGATATCGCTTTGTTCGCTTACACTCATGTAGCTGATGAAGGTGGGTTTGATTTAACACAATATGCTGCTATCCAAGCTTGGATAGAAAGAGTCAAAACTCAACCAAGGTATATCAGTATTACAGAGGCATAAAAATTAGATGAGAGCAAGTTTCTATCTCTCCTTTCTTGTCTCTAGTAGAGAATGTACTGGGTGGAATGTAGCTCACATTCAGAAGGCAGCAAAGTCTTCACAAAAGATATTATTAAGCAGCAGTTAGGTATTCGTATCAATTTCCATCAGCTTTTGCCGAGAGGAGAAACCTGACTTAATTCTGATATGAGACTTCGGTACATCAAATTTATCCGCTAATAGTTTAATTAACTCTTCATTAGCCTTACCATCAACTGGGGGCGATTTTAAATAAACAGTCAAGCTACCATCAGGTTGTTCTTCAATTTTCTGCTGCTTTGAATTAGGTTTAACCTTGACTTTTTTTTGCATAACCTATTCCATGTAATTGTCGCAGCCACAACCAGCCTAAAACAGAACCCAATACATAATGAGGAAAATCCCACCAAACAAAGGTCGTACCAAGTAACAATTTACCTATCAAGGTGGCGCGAATTTGCTCTAATAGTGGCGGATGCCAAAGTTGCAAGAATTCTAGTATACAGGTGATCGCAAAAACCCATATAGGAATTTGGATTACTGCTGCACGAGTTCTGAAAAACCAAAATGCGAACAGACACCAAAATATTTCGTAAAATACAGCTGCTCCGTAGTCATTAAACCAGTGATGGGCAGGCCCATTGTAATACTTAAACAAAAATCCCATCGGTACAACGATGAGTACAGAAATAATAATCAATATTGTTTGGTTACGGTATCGAAGCATTTTCTATAGGCTAGAGACTAAGCAAAATTTTAGCAACGGAACGACTATAAGTCTCGGCTGGGTAATGGGGAAGAAAATATAATTAAGATTTGGTTAGCGTCTGAATCCCCATTCAACTTTTCAAGAGTCCCCAATTTACGCGCTCTGGCTTGGCTTCAGTCCCCTTTCAATCCAACATAGGCTATTGCTCCAAATACAGAGTTGGGATGTATTTATCTATAGGGAAGCAATATATAACTAAATATTCATATTTATCATTCCACAGGATAGATAAATGTTATTTTGTAATTAAACATAATAGTTTTTTAACAAAAAAATGATATTTAAACCTAACCTCATGACAAACACCATCAAGCTAAAAAGCTGGCAACATCAACATTAACCAAACAAATCAGTAGATTTTAAAAAATATTTAATTTCAGGTTTACAAACATATATCAATTTATTATAAATCGGATTTATTAAGGATTTTTAAGATTTGATAAAAAAGTTCGTGCAGCCTTATACTCCATGATAATTAAATAATTACAGCATGGGTTCAAAAAGTTGCGGAAAAACCAAAATATTTGGCCTAATTATTTAATAATTTGCGTAATTAATTAATGGGTTTTCAGGAAATAAACTATCTGATTTTGTAGAGTAAGCGTTTCGCTTGCAATAAAGGGCTGGCTTTTTGTATCAGCCCACAGTAAGTAGTTGGATATTGTTTGTTGAGAAGTTCCTAACTAAATAGTTAATGTTTTTTAACGTGAGATTATGCAAATTACCAGTAATTTACATTGAACTGATAAATAGTTCTTTGATTAATGCTGAACTTACATATTTAGTGAAAAATTTAGGAGAGATAATATGGTTTTCGGTACTATAAATCCTGATACGATAAATGGAAGTTTAGGAAATGACACCATAGTTGGTTGGGCTAGTGGTGGTAAAGCCAATAGTGCCTCCGGTAACGATATCTTGAATGGCTTGGCTGGTAACGATTCCCTCGCAGGTGGGACAGCGAACGACAGCCTAAATGGTGGAGATGGCAATGATACACTTGATGGGGGCACAGGAAACGACACTCTAAAAGGTGGTGCAGGCAGTGATACCTTCAAAGGCAGTCAGGGTAACGACAAAATTGATGGTGGAGATGGCATTGATACCGCAGACTACACTCAACTAGGTCAAACTATTAACTTGTCAGGTGTCGGAACTATTCAAAAAGCTGGGGGATTGGGAAAAGACCTACTCTTTAAAGTAGAAAAAGTTATTGCTAATCCTAAGGTTGCCAACAATACCATAGATGCATCCCAATCTTTGCCTGGGGTATCTATCGTCGTTAACCTGCAAACCCAAAATTTAGCCGCAAATAACGTTCCTGGTTTAGGAAGATTGTCATTTACCGCAGTCAACTTTGATAATGTCATCGGCACAAATGCAAATGACATCATTGTTGGCGATAGTCAAAATAACCAATTATCCGGCAATAATGGCAATGATACACTTGATGGTGGTGTAGGAAATGACACTTTAAAAGGTGGTGCAGGCAGTGATACCTTCAAAGGCAGTCAGGGTAACGACAAAATTGATGGTGGAGATGGCATTGATACCGCAGACTACACTCAACTAGGTCAAACTATTAACTTGTCAGGTGTCGGAACTATTCAAAAAGCTGGGGGATTGGGAAAAGACCTACTCTTTAAAGTAGAAAAAGTTATTGCTAATCCTAAGGTTGCCAACAATACCATAGATGCATCCCAATCTTTGCCTGGGGTATCTATCGTCGTTAACCTGCAAACCCAAAATTTAGCCGCAAATAACGTTCCTGGTTTAGGAAGATTGTCATTTACCGCAGTCAACTTTGATAATGTCATCGGCACAAATGGAAATGACAGCATTACTGGCGACAATCAAAATAACCGATTATCTGGTAATAAGGGCAATGACACACTTGATGGTGGTGTAGGTATTGACACTTTGAATGGGGGAGAAGGTGACGATACTTACATTGTTGACACTACTCTAGATACCATTACAGAGGCTGCGAATTCAGGTACAGATAACGTCCGGTCTTCTGTAAACTACATACTAGGATCCAATCTGGAGAATCTGAGGCTGAGGGAAGGTGGCAACATTACCGGGATAGGTAACAGTTTTAACAACTTTCTTTTTGGTAATACTTCTAATAACACTCTAAATGCAAGAGCAGGCGACGATACCCTAGACGGTAATAATGGCGATGATATCCTCAATGGTGAGGATGGCAATGATAGCCTACAAGGCGGGCCCGGCAATGAAATACTCAATGGGGGGTCTGGAAACGATATCCTCATCGGTACTTTTCCTAATAGTCCATTTCCACCTGGATTAGGGGAAACTGACACCTTAACTGGCGGGACTGGGGTAGATAGATTTATCCTGGGGGACGCTGAAAATGTTTTCTACGACGATAACAACATTATGAATCCTGGTTTTGGAGACTTGGCTATTATTACTGACTTCAACTCTAGCCAAGACCGAATTGAACTCAACGGATTTTCACAGGATTACCGCTTGCAAGTTGTTGGAAGCAACACACGAATATTCTTAGACAAACTGGGAGCAGAGCAAGATGAGATCATCGGTATTGTGCAGGGGGTAGTGGGTCTCACACTTGATAGTGACAATTTCACTTTTCTATGAGCGGAAAAATACTGGATGGATAAAATACAAACAATAGAAAGTACTAATATCAAAAGGCAGATTCAAGGATACTTTTCTTTGTGGCTAGGGGAACACGGCTGCGTGTTCTCCTTTATCCGACATGAAACTATTTACAAGCTAGTACTTATCTTCGGGGGAAACACATCTTAATTCTTTCTAATTGATTAGCGTTCTAAAATTATCTTGATAATTGCAATTTTGGGTAAATGATAATCAAAACTAATCACCTAGACAAATTGAATCGTCAATAGTTGCAAAAAAACCGATGAAATCCCTCAAAAGTCCCTCATCCAGCTTTTCTAATTCCCAAGCACCAGAACAAACTCCTCAATTGGCCTATAAACCGTTTGGCGGCCAAACTCAAAAAGCATCTTTTACGCCCGTGACACAAATGGACGTAGAGAATGAAGCTTTTGCAGAAGAAAAGATGGAAGCAGCTGGATTGGAATTACAAGCCAAGCATCGGACGATTACGCCAGAGGGACACGAACGGCTGACTGTATTGCAAGCCAAGATGGATCAATCATTGACTTCTCGACTGGAAAAAGCAACTCGATTTGGTCATAACTTTGCCAATATTCCAGTCAGAAGACCAGATACACCAACACCAATTCAAGCAAAGCTGACGATTGGGGAGCCTGGAGATAAGTACGAGCAAGAAGCCGATCAAACGGCGCGTCAGGTGATGCAAAAAATTCATCAGCCACTGAGTGGGAAACTTCAGCGAGAAGAATTACCTGATGATGAAGAAGAATTGCAAATGAAGCCAGAGGGCAGTATTCAGCGCGAGGAACTGCTAGAAGAAGTACAAATGAAATCTTGGGGAGAGACTCCCTCGCTGCAACGGGAGGAACTACCAGAAGAAGAATTGCAAATGAAGCCGCTTGGTACTTCATCCCAGATAGTGAATGAGGTAAAATATCCAAGCAAACAGCTTGGACATGACATTAGTCGAATATCATTGCGGCGTCCACAAACAAAACTGACAGTTAACGAGCCTGGAGACATTTATGAGCAGGAGGCTGATAACATCGCTCAGTTGGTGATGCAGAGGATGAGCGTAGGTCGGGAGGCATTACCAGAGAAAGAAGACCAATTACAAATGAAATCTCTGGCAGGTTCTATTACCCCTTTGGTGCAGCGTCAGGGTGGAGGAAGAACAGCAGCAACATCTGAGCTAGAAACTTCAATCCAACAAGCACGTGGCAATGGGCAGCCGCTGGCAGATGATATCAAGCAACCAATGGAGCAAGCATTTGGGGCTGATTTCGGTAGTGTTCGGATTCATACTGATGCTCAATCTAATCGCTTAAATGAATCTATACAAGCTCGTGCTTTTACCACAGGGCAAGATGTGTTCTTCCGTCAGGGCGAATATTCTCCTGGAAGTGATGCAGGCAAAGAATTACTGGCCCATGAGTTGATGCACGTTGTCCAGCAGAATGGCAGTGCAGTGCAGCCAAAATCTCTTTATGTAGCATCAAAAGAAAATAAACTTCAGACAAAAGTGCCGACAACCTCTGCGGGGTATGGGCTAGCTATCCAACTGCGAGAGAATTTCCAAAAACCAAGTGACGAAGATAAGCAAAAAAAATTAGAGTCTAAAACTGATACAGAAAACGGCGAACAACAAAATCAGCCTACAACAGAAAAACATCAAGCTACCCCGACACCCCCAGATAATGGTGGGAACGCGGCAACAGACCCACCTCCAACAAAAAAAGTTGGTGCAGCAGTAACTCAGAAACAAGTTGAGGTTGGGGGAAATCAACCAAAAGAGCCTGAGTCAAAAGATACCAAAGTTAATACAGAAAAGGTCGATTCTCAACAGCAAGCTCAAAACAAAGGAGCAGATGTAGGTAAGGGAGCCGCAGATTTACCTGGAGGAAACGCAGGGAAAGCGATCGCAGCATTACCAGGAACAAATGTAGCCATTACAGCAGATGATGGTAAAAAGGCTCCCACTTCCCCTGAAGATGACCCAGCATTTCAAGCGGTAGTCGGCACAACAACAGAGGTTGCAGGACTTGAGAAAAAACACCCACCTGCTAATAGCAAAGCCCAAGAAGCCCAAGCGGCAGCCCAACCCCCAGGTAATGAAGTAGACAGCAAGGCGCAAGCTAATCAAGTTGGTGAGATGCAACAAGCCCCAACACCAGGATTTGACCCTGCCGCCTTCAAAGCCAAATTGATGGAGCGCATTGCTGATATGGCTCCCAAGAACTTGGAAGAGGCAGACAACTTTAAAAATAACAACAAACTTGACTCTGTTAAAGGTGATTTGAGCGGTCAGGTTAAAGAAGAACAGAAAAGCTCTCAGGGTCAACTAGAAGAGAAAACTAAAGAAAAACCTGATGCCAGTGGGATTGAGGCTAAACAAGTAACACCACTGCCAAAGAATGAGCTAGGGACACCGCCAACAGGCGTTGATGCAGATAAAGCTGCACCCAAATCTAAAGGACAAGCTGAAGTCGAGGTACCACTGCAAGAGGACAGTAAAAAACTTGACCAGCAGATGAAAGAGGCGGATATTACCGAGGAACAATTGGCAAACTCCAACGAACCGGAGTTTCAAGGCGCACTCGCAGCTAAGAAAGATGCCCAAACCAATGCCCAAGAAGCGCCGCCACAATATCGCCAAAAAGAGCAAGGGATACTCGCAACTGCTCAAGCTACGGCAGAAGCTACAGCCCAGCAGCATCTCCAAGCAATGCACGGTATCCGTACCCAAAACCTGGGCCAGGTAGGGGAGCAGCAGGTTGGAGCCAAGAGCAAGGATGAGCAAGCACGGGCAAAAGTTGCTGGTGATATTAATAAGATTTATGACAAGACCAAAGGCAAAGTTGAGAAAACCCTCGGTGAACTAGATGGGCAAGTTATACAAGCCTTTGATGCTGGTGCTGCTGACGCAAAGATTGCCTTCGAGGATTACGTTGGCAAGCGGATGGACGATTATAAGAGCGATCGCTACGGTGGCGCATTCGGCTGGACAAGCTGGATTAGAGACCAATTTGCAGGTCTACCAAATGAGGTAAATGTCTTCTATCAAGAAGGTCGCCAGCTTTACATCAATCAGATGGATGGTGTCATTAACAAAGTTGTCGCCATTATTAGTAAAGGACTGACCCAAGCCAAAGCAGAAATAGCCAGTGGTAAGCAGGAGATTCAGAATTATGTTAACCAACTACCGCAAGACTTAAAAGGAGTTGGTCAACAAGCTGCCGCAGACATTGACAGCAAATTTGAAGAATTGCAACAAAGTGTTGACGATAAGCAAGATGAGCTAATTGACACCCTAGCGCAGAAATATCAGGAGAACTTGGAAGCTGTTGATGCCCGCATTGAAGAGATGAAGGCAGCAAATAAAGGTTTTATTCAAAAAGCTTTCGACTTCATTGTGGGAGTCATCAAGACGATCATTGAACTGACCAAAATGCTTTTGCAAGTGCTAGCGCGAGTTGCTGGCGTAGTTGGGCAAATCCTCAAAGACCCGATTGGTTTCTTGACTAATTTGATCCAGGCGGTGAAGCAAGGCTTCCTCAACTTTATGAATAATATCGGGAAGCACCTCCAGCAAGGATTAATCGGCTGGCTGACAGGCACAATGGCAGAAACTGGTATTGAAATGCCAGAAAACTTCGATCTCAAAGGGATCTTTAGTCTAGCAATGCAGCTTTTAGGCTTCACTTATGAAGCAATTCGTGCCCAAGCTGTGAAACGATTGGGTGAAGAAAAGGTCAGCCGATTGGAACAAACTGTTGATGTATTTCAAGTCTTAGCCAGTCAGGGAGTGGCTGGGATTTGGGAGTTTGTCCAAGAGAAGATGGGCGACCTCAATGCTTTGGTGATCGAACCCATCAAGAATTTTATTATTGAAAAAGTAATTACAGCCGGGATTGAGTGGATTCTCAGCCTGTTGACTCCGGCTTCAGCATTCATTAAAGCTGCTAAGGCAATTTATGAGATTGTCAAATTCTTTATTGAACGCGCCCAGCAGATTGCCGATTTAATTAATGCGATACTGGATGCAATTGGTGCGATCGCTAGTGGTGCGATCGATCAAGCAATCAAAGGCGTTGAAAATGCCCTTGCTAAATCTTTACCAGTCGTCATCAGTTTCCTAGCAAGTCTTTTGGGCTTAGATGGAATTGCCGGCAAGATTCAGGCAATCTTCCAGAAGTTGCGGAAACCGATGGAAAAAGCAGTTGATTGGGTAATTGATAAAGGTGCAAAGGCGTTTAATAAAGTTGGGAACAAGATTAATAAGAGCAATAAACACAAGAGGAATAAAGTTGATGAGGGTTCAGCGGGACAAAAGCAACAAGCTCTAAATGAGAAGAACAACAAAAAAAATCAGAAACAATCTGACAAGCGAACTGAGCAACAGAAGAAAGCTGACCTTCATAAAGCTATTGCCAAAGCTGAACAGATTATGAAGAAGCAGGGGGCTACCCCTGAAACTGTTAAGGCAAAACTGCCAGTTCTTCAATCTAAATATAAACTTACGTCACTTGAACTAGTGAAGACTGGTGATACTAAATATCATGTAGAAGGCAAGGTCAATCCCCAAGAAAAAACACCAGACATCACCATATCACAAGCAGATGAAAATTGGGAAAAAGCATGGAGAGCCAAACAGACCGAAGTGCATAACGCAATGCAACAATTTGTCCCCCGATTTCAAGCTTTAGATCGAGATGCTCAGGTTAATATAAGAGGCAGTTTGGCATCGGGTGTCAAAATGAATCCGAAAAAGAAGGCATCTAATGGAGAACCTTACGTTTTTAACCCCACAGATTTTGACATAGATGCTTATGTGGTCAGTGATAATCTTTTTAGACAGGCTTTAAACAATAATCCTACTGCTGCTAGGAATGGTCAAATAGTAGGCTCGAAGAGTGGAATAAAAGAAGTTAATAAATTGATTTGGGATATGCGTGAGGTACTGGCAAACATCACTGGAAATAGAGACACCGGAAATGTTAAGTGGCAATTCAACGTTTTGATACGTAGCTCAGGAAATACAGATTTTACTACAAACAAAGATCGACGCTCTGTAAAGGCTCTTGGACTTGAACCTTCAAGAGGAAATCCCTTAACAATACAACCACCAGATCAGAATAATACTTAATAATATAACCAACCAATTCAGAATAATTAGGAAAGAGGAATTTTTATATGACTTACCCACAAATAAGTTTTCAAGTTCGCATCAATGAATCCGCCAGTTTAGCAGAAATGGGCGCAAGAGTAGGGAAAGCTTTAGAATGCAATTTTACTTCCTCAGATGCAAAATTCTTTGAAGACGATGAAGTTTTAGAAGCAACATTTCTTGGACTATCGATTACACTAAGCCACGAGACAGAAGTGCAGGAAGGCAAAAATCATAAGTATTATTTAATGGGTACTTTGAAAGGAGAATTGGAGTCAATATGGGATATTGAGTGTCCTATTATTAATATAAGTGAATACATACTTGGTGTATTAACAAAATATGACAAAGGTGAATGGTATATACCCGAATTGAAAGAACTACATTTTGAAGCTGGCTTGTCTTTTCCCAATTAACTTCGCGCGATCGCCATTAACCAAGTATTAGCGGCTGATACCCTTGGATGTAGTTTAGGGCGATCGCAAGATTTTGGGAAGTGCGATCGCGCTTGACACCAATCCAACTGAATAATGGTGCAATCAGCGCAAAACCCAAAAGCGATCGTCTCATAGTGACTTGGTAGTGGGATATGTGTAGAGCGATCGCGCCAAAACCTGATTTATTAGCGAAACACATTACACTAACTCAGATGAGCAATACTCACCAACTAAGTCTGCCATAATAATTCCAGTACTTCTCAAAAGTGCGATCGCTAGCTAGGAGAATATCATGCCGGAAAATTCATCGTATAATATTACACTTGATAACCAAGACATTATCATCAAATTCAATAGGAATATTCTTGATCTTGAAAGCCTGACTAAATTTTTAGAATATCTGGAGTTAGAGACAATTAGAAAACGCAGTAATTTCACTCAAGATCAAGCCACCACCTTAGCTGATGAAATAGACAGCGAGCTGTGGTTAAAAATCAAGCATAAATTTGCAGGATAGTTGGTAGTGCCTACACAACAGCCCATTATTGTTGATACTAATATATTGTTCTCAGCATTGCTAAATAACCAATCTAGTTTTACTGAGATACTCTTTGGCTCAGATTATCGTTTTTTCGTCTGCGAGCAAGTTCTGGTAGAACTATATTAAACGCAAGGAGAAGTTAGTAAAACTCAGCCAACTATCTGAAGATGAAATAGTGCGAATTTACCAAATATTGCTGAAACGAATTACTCTTTATAAAGAAGATTTAATTTCTCCGAAAAATCGAGCAACAGCCTACGCGTTATGTCAGGATATTGACGAAAGCGATACCCCCCACGTAGCACTAACATTGGAATTAGAGGGCTTATTGTGGACAGGGGATAAAAAACTCAAAGAGGGATTGAAACGAAAAAACTTTAACCAGTTCTTTGAAAACAGCAGCTTGTAGGAAATGCCCAAAAACTTAAGAATCCCTTGAATTACCTCTGGAATTCGCTGCCAGCATATCCTAAAGATATTTGATAAAGATATTTTGCAACTTTAATCACATCTTTGTATGGCAGATCACACTGAAACTTATCAGCTTAACACCGAGTTAACCCTACACGACTCCTCCCAAACACCACTAACCGTTCACGCCATTACCCTATCTCTCACCAAACAAAACAACGAACTTATCGAGTGTCGCCTCGCCTTCTGTGTCAACGCACAACTCTACCAACGCATCGACACCACAGCCTTATTCAATCTCAAACCAGATGCGCGTAACCCCCTATCATCTGGTAAATTTCTCAGCGAACCAGACATTACTATCGAAACCAGTCTTAAACCCGATTTATTACCACTACTAGCAGAACACGCCATCAACATTGATGAAACTGCAAAATATATCCTAAATTTAAGCCAAGAACAACCCGATAACCAAATCCTCTTCACTGAAAGTTGGTTGGGTTTATCTGTTAAACAGCAACAAGAATCAGATGAAATCGGCTATCGTACTCTTTGGTCTTATATTAGTCTAGAAAATCTGGCTCAAACAAGCGCTTCCGGTGAAGGAATTGCTGAAGGTATTGTCAACTTTTTTAAAGATTGGACTGAGGCAAATTTGTCAGCTAAAACTCAAAAATCTGCTGCCAAAATGCTAGAAGGAATCGATAAATTTTTGACTGAATTCGCTGATATTAACACAGATGACATAACACAAAAAATAGAGGCAGCTTTGCCATCAGATTCTACAGATGGTAGTATTTTTGAAGCAATAATTAATTTCTTCCAAGCTGATAATTGGCCGTTTGTACAACTTCCAGAACAGCCAGCTTTACAAATACCGTTCCAAGGCGAAAATGGCAAATGGAATTGTTACGCTAGAGCCAGAAGTGAACAAAATCAATTCGTTTTTTACTCAATTTTTCCAGTCAATGCACCAGAAAATAAGCGGTTGGCTGTAGCAGAGTTTATAACTAGAGCTAATTCTGGCATGATTATCGGCAACTTTGAGCTAGATTTTAGCGATGGCGAGATTAGCTACAAAACCAGCATTGATGTAGAAGGTGACAGACTCAGTTTTGCCCTCATTCAACGGGTAGTTTACGCCAACGTCACGATGATGGATGAATACCTGCCAGGGATAATGTCTGTCATTTATGGTAATGTCTCACCAGAAGAAGCGATCGCCCAAGTTGAAAGGTAAGCTAATCATTCAGCATTGGAAATTTTTAGTACATTTGTATAGAGTAAGCCAGATTAGGGTTCTACTATAACAGTTGTACTAAGTTTGACCATTTCATACAGTTCACGAACATCTTCGTTATACATCCGAACGCAACCATGAGAAGCTGCTTTCCCGACAGATGTTCTATCAGGAGTACCATGAAATCCGATGTATTCTCTGCCAACATTCCAAAATGCAATCCAGCGTTCTCCCAAAGGATTATTTGCACCTGGAAGAACTAATTTTCCAGTTTTAGGATGTGTCCAATCTGGGTTTTTCAACATCTCAATAACTTTGAACTTTCCTATTGGCGTTTCCGAACCTGGTTTACCAACCGCGACTGGGTAGCTAGCTTGTAAACTGTCTCCTTTATATACATACAGCTTCCGCATACTTCGTTTAAGTACTAGATGGATGTGTTGTTTAGAAACTGCGGGAACAATTGGCTTGACTATAGGAGATGCTACTTTCTCAATTGTTTTTTGGGAATCTGCACGTTTCTCAATACTCACCCTAGCAGTATGCTGTGATTGCAGCCAGAAGAACAGTGCAATTGCACCAAAACCAATACTTAAACCAGTACAAAGTTCCAGGTTATTCTTGATTATCTTGTTTTGCATAAACTATTCAGCTTGGAGCGAAGCTAGCTATTTAAGTTAAAATAATCACTTTTTTTAATCAACTTTAAGAAATTAAACCAATTTCAAAAAAGAATGCGGCATATAAATACTTCTAAACCCTTGTTATTTATGGCTTTATAAATGAGCGTATGACTGAATTGGTATTATCTGATTTATCTAAGGGCATACATTGTACAATTCCAAATCTGAGAGGATGTTTGAAAAGTCGTTTTGTCGGTATCAAAAGTTTTAGAACCCTCTAAATCCCCCGATAAATTGGGGGGCTTTTATTCCGGTTTCCTCCTTTTTAAGGGGTTGGGGAGTCTAAAAGTATCTAAAGTCACGGCAAAACACTTTTCAAACAACCTCTGAGGCAATGCTTAAAGCCTTAATCAGGTTACCTGATATATTGTTCTCTCTTCATTAACTAGCTTAAAACATGCTTTCCTCTCAACGAGCCAAAATTAAAGAATCAGCAAGCTTAATTCCTAAATTATAATTTTTGGCTTTCCATTTTGCCCTTTATAAATCTATAGTTTTACCATAGTCTTATTGGGAAATTGGGAGAGACTGAAGGTGCTTTTTGAACTGGTGTAGATGGTTGTTTTATTCTCCTTCTTGAAGGAGTTTGTCTCTGTGGTGTGTCCGTTACTAGTCTGACTCGTGGTCTAGATTCTGGTCTACTAATGGCTGTTGAACGCCTTGATGACCTTCTAGGTTCCTCTCTACCAATGAATGTTGAACGCCTTGATGACCTTATAGATTCTGCTCTACTAATGACTGTTCGGCGTGACGAAGAGCGTCTGCTTCCTGGCTGTATCGCAGGTCCTGCAGCAGGTAATCCATCAACAATAATATTATTATTACTATTATTATTGTTTGATGCTATTGCCGGCCCTGCAACAGGAAGTGCTTCTTGGGCCAGTAAACGTTGCGCTGGAAAACAACTCAAACTTGTGAAAACAACTAAAGCAGTAGCAGAAAGTCTAATTTTCATCTTCTTTAATAACCTTTGCTTTATGAATTTACTTCAGATGCACGCTACTAGAATGCCAAGCTCAATTAATCAGATTGATGTGCAGACTATCGATAATTCCTATTGAACTCTTTACACGACAAATTATCGTTTCCTTCTAACTTATCTGCACGCCAGAGTCCATCTTTCTCAGTTTTATCTGTAAATATATATACTCCTTCTCCTTGACATTTATTATTAGCAAAGTTTCCTCTATATTCGTTTCCATTCCTCAATTTTAAAGATCCCAGCCCTTGCAACTGGTCATTTTCAAACTGCCCTAAATAATAGTTAATATTACTTTTTTCTGGATATGATAATCTCCCACAACCACTACGTTTATTATTTTTAAAGTCTCCATAGTATTGAAATTCATTCTGCTTAAAAGCCATCAACCCTCTACCATTGGCTTCTTTGGTTTTTGGATTGATCTGCCCGTAATATTTATAGACGTTAGTTTCCCAGGTTGGTTTGCCTGTAGCTGCGGGGGGGGAGGATAGCTGTTGATCTTTATCGCAAGGTAGTTGTGAGAATTTTGAAGAAGAAGTTGGTATAGTATCTGGTGTTGTTGTGGGAACTGGTACAGCAGTTGGTGTAGGAGATGGTTCTGTTGGGGAAGCTGGTACAGTGTTTGGCTCAGGAGATGGTGGCGATGCTTCTTGCCCTAGCATTTGCTGTATTGGAAGAACACCTAAACTTGTAGAAATAAGTAAACAAGAAATATAAAGTATAAGTTTTATCTTCATAAAACACCTTTATTGTGTAATGTATACAACCTAAAATTCATTCAGAAACCCTAATTCTATGGAAAATCTTACTTAATTAATACTTGTAAATAACAGTATTAATCCCATCCATAGTTTGCCATCATAGTTACAAAATGCGGATAAGTACGTAATTAGGGGTATTCAGTATAAATATTTAATTTATCAAAATATTTGATAACAAACTAAGTATAAACCATTAGATGTATTTAACCAGCATAAATGGAAAGAAACTTAAGTATTTCTTAAGATTTTAGGATGTTTTGCCATTTTTGTGGGAAATTAATAGTAAAGTGCCTGTTTAATAAACTGCGTAATCCAAAATTGCTGAAGTCACGGAAGCCATATCCAAGTATTTTAATTAACTGATGTTTATTATTAATCCCTTCTAGAGTAACACTGGTAATTTTTCCATCAAAATAACAACCTATTTCACCCAAGTATCTAACCATTGTACCTAAATCAAGTGGGAGCCAACCAATTTACAAACTACCTCCGCTCTCCATAAACATCAGTTGCTAAATTATATGTACTTTCAATCTGAATAATTAAATAATATCCGGTAACAGAGCAATCGCAGAACTTTTCCGTCTCCTGAATTTACTATCTTTTAATGCAATTCGATATGAGGAATTTAAATCTGCCATTAATGCATAAAATTCCAATTGATGGGAAGACTTTGCCTAAGTAAATAAGCTGAAAACTGTTAAAAGGGTTTTAGACTGAGAAAGCTGATAGTTGGCATACTAGATGCTGAAGACCCCTTACATGACAAATTATCGTTTCCTTCTAACTTATCTGCACGCCAGAGTCCATCTTTCTCAGTTTTATCTGTAAATATATATACTCCTTCTCCTTGACATTTATTATTAGCAAAGTTTCCTCTATATTCGTTTCCATTCCTCAATTTTAAAGATCCCAGCCCTTGCAACTGGTCATTTTCAAACTGCCCTAAATAATAGTTAATATTACTTTTTTCTGGATATGATAATCTCCCACAACCACTACGTTTATTATTTTTAAAGTCTCCATAGTATTGAAATTCATTCTGCTTAAAAGCCATCAACCCTCTACCATTGGCTTCTTTGGTTTTTGGATTGATCTGCCCGTAATATTTATAGACGTTAGTTTCCCAGGTTGGTTTGCCTGTAGCTGCGGGGGGGGAGGATAACTGTTGATCGCTATCGCAAGGTAACTGAGAGAATTTTTTGATTGTAGAAAGCGGTTTCGGAGTAACTGCTTGCGGTTGTGGAGTAAGTGTCTGTGGATTTGGAGGAGTTGGTGATTGAGCAAAATATCTAGATACCACATACAAAGACATGATAGATCCAAGTAAAACCGCTCCGCCTATTACCATAACTTTCCGATTAGGTGCCGATCGCTGGCGATCTGACTTTGGTGATGGTGGTGATTGAGTAAGTGCTTGCAACGCTTCTGCTGCTGTTTGGTAACGCTGGCTAAAGTGAGAGCGCACCATATTTGTTAACACCTCGGCAAATCTGTCGCTGACATTCGCCCGATCGCGCCAAATTATTTCACCTGTTACCGGATCTTCGGGTAACTTTTGAGGCGATATGCCTGTCAGTGCTTGAATTCCTAGCATACCTACTGCATATACATCGCTAGATAGTTTCGGCTTGCCATTAGCTTGTTCATTTGGCATATAGCCATTTGTGCCAATCAGGATGCTTGATGTGACTAGACCTTGAGTATTGGTCTCCAAGCATTTAATTTCTTTCACTGCTCCAAAATCAATCAGCACAATCTTTCCGTCTTGACGACGACGCATGATATTCTGTGGCTTAATATCACGATGAATAATATTTTGTTGATGGATAAATACTAAAACTTCTAAAACATCCGCGAGCAGTTTTTTTACTTCTGTTTCACCCCAAGGCTGACCTGCTATTATTTCTTTGCTTAAGTCATGCCCATCAATAAATTCTTGTACTAGGTAAAATTCGCCGTTTTCTTCAAAATGGGCGAATAGTTTGGGAACTTGGTTGTGAATGTTGTCTAAGCGATATAAAGTTTCAGCTTCCCGATTAAATAAACCTTTAGCAATCTTCAGAAGTGCTTCATTCTGGTTTTGCGGCTTCAGGTGTTTGACAACACATTTAGGCTTGGGAGTTGTAGGTATATCCAAATCTTCTGCCAAATATGTCTCGCCAAATCCACCGCTTCCCAAGGGATGAATAATTTTATAACGACTGCGGAGTACTGTGCCAAGAGGATACATTAGATTTATACAGCATTAAATAAGGTATATAGAATTTAATTTCCGGCAGTTTTAACTAAAAAAAATACAACAGCAAATTCAGTCCTTTACTCCCAGACTTCTAAGACTTTAAAGGTGGATAACCTATCCGAAAAGCGCTGCTGAGGAGTCAAAATTGACTAGCAATACAGTATATTTAATTTTACGTTATTACAATTTTGTCAAATTTTGTTTAAAAAATCTCAGTTTTCCTCCCATTCAACGGTTGATTTACGCCAATGTCACGATGATGGATGAATACATGCCAGGGATTATGTCTGTCATTTATGGTAACGTATCACCAGAAGAAGCGATGCCTACGGCAACCCGTTCGCGTAGCGTCTCCGACAGGAGAAGCGGGAACGCCAAAATTGAAGGTTAGTTGGATATCTGTTTTTTTTGCTAGTCCCTAAGCAGAAGTCATAGTAACAATTGCCACTATGACTTCTGCTGCGTTTGAATATTTCTGAGTCTTGATTTAAATTCCCAACTAAACCTTTGCTTCCAAAGATTTGAGTAACTCGGTATTCACACCCGATTCACGAGTTAGGGCAATTTTGCCAGTGCGGGCGATTTCTTTCAAACCAAATTTTTGTAATACTTGCACGATCGCTACCATTTTACCTGGATCTCCCACAACTTCTAAGGTGAGAGAATCTTCCGCCACATCCACGACTCGCGCCCGGAAAATCTGAGACAATTCGATCACTTCTGAGCGATTGCTGCTACTAGCATTCACCTTCAAAAGCATCAATTCCCGCTCCACACAAGGAGTTTCGGTAATATCCTGGACTTTTAGGACATTGACTAACTTGTACAGTTGCTTAGTGAGTTGCTCGATCACGCGATCGTCACCAGGGACAACCATTGTAATTCGGGAGACTCCTCCTTGTTCAGCAGGGCCAACAGCAAGGCTTTCGATATTAAAGCCGCGACGCGCAAATAAACTAGAAATGCGGGAAAGAACACCCGCCTCATCTTCTACGAGAACTGAAAGGGTATGTTTCATCTTCGCCAACAGAGGCTAGAGCAGGAATTGAGTAACGCAGACACTAGCAAAGGGCAACGCTAGACCTACTACCGCACTAAATTTTCAGTGCGACCTCTTATTGTAAACTTAAGCGTTGCACTCATTGCATTCTCAATCGATAAATTGTTTAGAAATCCGACTGCAAGCAAACATTTTGTTGAATGTATATCTTTTCATTGGCAGATGCAGCATTTGTTGTAAACCTTTTATACTCAGATTTGATAAGCCTCTAATAGGAGAAAAGTTTTTATGGGTTGGCTACAAAGATTGTTTGGCATGGAAAAACCTCAAAATGCCGAAGTAAATCCGGCTCCACAGGCTATACAGCAAGCTTCTAGTAGTGATGTCGCTACGGCTACGCAATCAATACCCCCAGAACGTCTGGGATTAAGCGGAGAATATGACCAAAGTGGTTTAGCAAAGCGGGTAGCGTTGGCATTTGATGAAGATCCCCAACTCGACGATGTTAATACCCTTTGGGTGGCTCAGACGGGTAGCACTGTGGTGTTGAAAGGTAAAGTTCCCAGTCAAGAAATTCTCAACAAAATGATTTCTGTGGCGCGTTCTGTGAATGGTACTACAGATGTTGACAGTAACCAAGCAACGATTGGCTAGGTGCAAGAAGGCAGAAGCTTGAGGGAGATGAGGGAGATGAGGGAGCAGGGGAAGAATTCAAACTCCTAACTCCTAACTCCTAACTCCTAACTCCTCTCTCAATCCAATCTAAAATCGCTTGGTTAACTTGTTCTGGACATTCATCATGGGGACAATGCCCTACGTCTTCCAGATTTAGCAGTTCCAACTTCTCGTTATACTGGGCAAATTGGCTAGCTAGGGCTGGCGGCACAAACCGATCTTTTTGTCCCCAAATTAAAAGCATTGGAATTGTTAAGGTTGGTAATACTGTCTTGACACTGGGACTAAAGTTAATTCCGATCGCAGCTTTGAACAAAGCACTAAACGCCCTCGCAGAACCCCGGTCTTGGGGAGGCCCTGCTAAAATTTCGATCAGTTCATCGGTAATCGCCTCTGGGTTAGCGTAGGCAAGACGTGCCCAGCGACGCAGCACCCCAGGACGGCGCACGAAGTTAAATACAGGTTTAAGTATCAACGGCGAAGCGACAACATTTTTGATTGCTGTGACGACTGGACGTAGCACAGGAGGAATTGCTTCTTGTTCTAATGATGGGTCGGGTAAACTCATCATTACCATACCCAGCACCATATCGGGGTGGGCGGCAGCGGCGGCCATCGAAATCAGCGAACCGTTGGAATTGCCTATTAATATTGCTGGTTGACGGATAAATGTTTTCCAGAAATCGTAAACTTGTTCAACCCAGAGTTCGATGCTGTAATTAGCTGCGGCTTTTTCAGAAGCGCCAAAACCCAACATATCTATAGCGTAAACTGTGTGATGCTCACTCAACACTTCTAAATTATGTCGCCAATGACCAATGGAAGCGCCAAAGCCATGTAACAGAATTAGCGGTGTTGTTTTGGGGTGACTTTGGCTAGGGCGAATGTAAGTGTAGCGAGTTTGCCAGCCACGCCAAATCCAATCTCTTTGATTACCAACCCGTTCCTGCCAGTGTACCGTAGTGGTCACACTTACCTCCGATTTATCAGCGCTGAAATACCATTATAAGAATTAGGGATTGAGGATTGGGCATGGGGAAAGGGAAAGGGGTAAGGGGAAAAGGGGAAAGATTAAATTTATTCCTTTTCCCTTTTCCCTTTAACCTTTTCCCCTACCCCATGCCCCATGCCCCATGCCCCATTCCCTACTTACCTAACAAATTGGGGCATAATTTCGGCAGCGGTGAATATTCCATAGATGCCGCGTTGGTACAATTGTCTACCAGCTTTGAGATAGCCAAAAGCAGGGCCGCAGACATTGGCTGCCATGCTGGTTTCATCTCCCAGAGTAAAGGTATGGGTAGAAATCTTTCCTTCAAAGGTACGTCCTGTTACCTTCACATTGGTGCTGAGAGGCTTTTTGGGATTGCGGGTATCGACTACACCACCAACTGTAACGCGATCGCGCCCTACTATCCCGGCTACTTCTAACATCACATCATCAGCGTGTTCCATATTTGTCAAGGTCAGGACGCCATTAGTTTTATCTAGTAGTGCTTCTACTTCCGCGTCAGTCATCGCCCTAGCAGCTTCTACTGTATAACCAGGCATGTGGCCGATGTCTTCCCGAACAGTAGCGCGGTAAGCTTCCCAGTTAGCAATTCCCACCCCAAAGGTAATTTCAACTTGATGAATTTCGGCGTAACTTTGGGCGGCTAAAGCTGCTGCTGCTGTTAATAGTCCAGGGGTAGCACCGCATCCTGTCATGTAGGTAATCCCGGCGGCTTGCAGTTCCTCTTTCATCGCTAGGAGTTGTTCTACAGCAGTGGTGCGTTTAATTGCATCTACTAATACTCCACGCCAACCAGATTTGATAAACTCCTTGGCGACATTAGGAATAAAGTCATTTGGCAGGTTGGGTAAAGCCAAAAAATACCCATCTACTTCAGCTATTTCGATTAAATCCTGAATACTTTGATTTGTTAATGTACCAATTGGCTCTAAATAACCCACCGAACCTTGGGACTGATAGGTTGCAACGGATTTTTCAGTATTTAAACCTTCAGCAGCATAAGCGTAGCCTTTTTGATCTGCTGCTGCGACTAAAATCATTTCTCGTTTGCCAGCAACTACTTTGGCGGCTGCTTGTCCGAGTCCGCCAAAACCCAGTACTCCCACACGTATCGCTGGCGAAATATTTAGAGAATTTTTGATTTGTTCAGAATTCATAGTCAATTCGTTAAGTTGAATCCAAAGCCTTGATTATTCGGCATCTCAGCTTCCGGCTGGTAACTGGTGGCTGATGGCTGATAACTCAAAGCTATAGAGATTAATTATGATTCATTATCCTGGGTTCTTTGGCTGGATATTGCAGATATTTATCTACTAGCGATCGCTTTTGAGTTTTTTGACTGGGAATATACCAGATTTAAACCAATGACCGCAACTGG
The DNA here is from genome assembly GCF_034530635.1 of Nostoc sp. EspVER01. Classification (NCBI taxonomy): domain Bacteria; kingdom Bacillati; phylum Cyanobacteriota; class Cyanophyceae; order Nostocales; family Nostocaceae; genus Nostoc; species Nostoc sp. EspVER01. The sequence goes on along the minus strand of NZ_JAVRCS010000035.1, from coordinate 8,993 downwards.
CAACCCCAAAGAAAGCTTAAAAATACTGGCTAAACTTGATGTTCTCACAGAATAGAGTTGCGCGAAGATACAAAGACTTACGCAGGCGATCGCCTAAAGTGGTATGAACTTGTTAATATTCTGAGCATTATGAAGCGCATTTGCACTACAGTTAATATTTTTACAATAACTTCATTATCTGCTTTTGTATTTGCTAGCACCACTAATTTATTGCTAGTGCAGACAGTCACAGCTAAAGTAGTACAGACAAAAAAGCAAGTCAATCAACCAATACCATTTAACTCAAGAGTACGAATATATCCTGCAAATAATAGCTTACCAGCAAGCCGTTTGATGACGATTGAAAGTGTTATTAAAAAGTCTAGTAAGATGCAAATCACAGAAGCAAAACTTACAACATACGAGGAATTTGCAGCCAAAACAGGGCTATACAAATCATCGATTTCCAACAACCGAATGGTGTGGATAGTGACTGGTTTTGTCCAAGGTGAGTTGAGAATGTCTAGAGGTAGAAGTGTCTGTACTGATAACGCTAAACTTGTGGAAGTAAGGGATGCTGAAACTGGCGATTCTTTTGGTAGAAGTATTTACTGTCCTCCAAACAACCAGATAAATTTTATGCCGTAAAGTCGACTTAGAATCAAAATAACTTGTTTTCAGGAGATTCACTGTTTATGAATATAGAAATTTTGCCAGCAATAAGCCGTAATTAGACTGGTGCGTAGGCGTAGGTCGTTATAGACATCGCTTCATTATCTATAGTGATAACAAGTTCACCTGTCAGCAGTAATTTTAACGCTCATAAATTTCTAATGGTAAATTGTCTGGGTCTTTAAAGAAAGTATATTTCTTACCTGTAATTTCATCAACTCTGATATTTTCTACCTCTACTCCTTTTGATTTTAAATAAAAAACAGTTTCCTCTACATCATCAACTTGAAAAGCAAGATGTCTTAAACCACAAGACTCTGGTTTACTAGGTCGTTCTGGAGGATTTGGGAAAGAGAATAGTTCGATTTGAGTATTTTCTGCAACTTTTAAATCTAATTTATAAGAATTTCTGGCGGCGCGAAAAGTCTCTTGAATAATCGGAAAGCCTAAAGTTTCGACATAAAATGCTTTGGAGCGATCGTAGTCAGAACAAATAACAGCTACATGATGAATGCCAGTGGTTTTCATTGGAGTTTTGCTTTTTTTAGGACAATTATTAAGAGAGTGTGCGTAGGTGGGAACCCAACCACATTACCCGGATTTCTCACCACACCTCTTAAAGCCTGCGCAAGTGCCGGGGAGAAATAATGAGTAAGAAGTAAGAAGTTTTTACTCATTACTCATTACTTCTCCTTTGCTCCATCAAACGCCTTGAGCTTGTGAGAAATGCGGGATTACACCCTCTTAAGTCGAGGTTAAGCTTTAATGTTTTTGATTGATCTTACCTTTCTTTTCATGAACAAGCCAATAATGCCAAGAAGAAGTATGCTACCTAAAGTACTAGGTTCAGGTACTTGTCGATAAGAAAAGAACTCTTGCATAAATATTTTGTGGCATAATTAGGGGTCATCCTAATTTCACTCAAACCACGGTTTCTTCATAATTATTCGGTTCTTATCCCAAACGAACGTTACTTTAAATGTTCGGTAAAAAATGACGTGAGTTTATCAAAGGGAATTAACTCAACTCTGTCATATAAATCAACGTGTCCTGCTTTCGGAATGATATACAATTCTTTAGGTTCGGCTGCACGTTTGTAGGCATCTTCACTAAACTCTCTTGAGTGAGCTTTATCACCCGTGATGAAAAGCATAGGACGAGGGGAAATCGTTTCTATGTCATTAAACGGATAAAAATTCATAAACTTAACATTACTGCTTAACGTCGGGTGCGTTGTGAGTTCCGGCGATCCTCCTTTAGGCGTGTATTCACCTCTCGGTGTACGGTAGAAATCATAAAACTCACGCTGGATAGGGTGTGTGTTTTCATCTAACCTATGTACAGTCCCACTTGTGTATTTGGTTTCACCATTGGTAAACTCTACATAACGTTGCTTTGCAGCCTCCTCCTGGATTTTCTTTCTCTGCTCAAGGGTCAGCGAATGGTTAAGTGCATTTCGGTTGGCTGCTCCCATATCGTACATGCTGACAGTTGCGATCGCTTTCATTCGCGGATCAATCTTAGCGGCACTGATAACAAAGCTTCCGCTACCACAAACTCCAATTATTCCGATTCGGTTTTTGTCAATAAATGGACGCGTCCCAAGAAAGTCAACTGCTGCACTGAAATCTTCAGAATAAATATCAGGCGCAACAGCGTTGCGTGGTTCGCCCTCACTTTCACCCCAGAAAGACAAGTCAAGAGATAAAGTCACAAATCCTCGTTCAGCCATATTAGCAGCATACACGTTGGCACTTTGTTCTTTTACTGCTCCCATAGGATGCCCAACAATGATCGCCGAATGTTTTTTACTCTGATCTAAATTATTGGGAATAAATAGATGTCCCGCAACATTCATTTTGTATTGGTTTTTAAAAGTAACCTTATACATCGTAACGTTGTCGCTTACCTTAAAAGTTGTATATCCCTTTGGTGTTATTTGTTCCATTTCTTTTGTTGTTTTTGATTGTTCTTTTTGTTCTGTTTGTGTGTAAGCTTGCCCGCTGATCATAAGAGTCATCATCCCTAAAAATAATATATATTTCATATAATTTTTCTCCTTTTCATTATCTGATTTACAAGTTGAAATTATTGCTCTATTAATCTTAAATTTCTCCAAATATCAATCTGTTTTTATCAGCAGCGTTTCTACCGTTTGCTGTATGAGTTCAATTATGCGGGCGTGAAAACGGATAGCGTTAGGACGTTCATTGAAAAAAACCGGACAATTCTCCAAAAAATTGCCGTGCAACGTACTGAACAGAAACAAAATGTTTAAGATAAATTTATGAACCAAAAAGAAGCAGAATTTGAAAAGCGAAAGATGCAGATCAATCGGGAGGAGCTGATCGAAAGAATGATTCGTATCGCTCCTGAAAACAGCCTTTTGGAAGTGTTTCCGGGCATTTTTATATATCAATCGTCGAAACCGACCGAGAGCCAAATATCCGTATTAAAGCCCGCCTTCTGCGTCATCGCGCAGGGCAGCAAGGATGTGCTTTTGAACGATGAATTATTTCACTATGATTCCGGTCATTACTTAATCTCGACGCTTGATTTGCCGATTATGAGTAATGTCGTCGAAGCGTCCGAGGAAAAACCTTATTTGAATCTTCGCATAGACCTCGATCCGGCACTTGTGGCTGTGGTGATGATTGAATCTGGCATCGAAACTAAAAAAAGCGGCACTCGAGTTAAGGCGATGGATGTCAGCCCGGTTGATGCCGATTTGCTGGAAGCGGTCGTCAAATTGGTGAAACTATTTGACACGCCGGACGAAATGAAGTTTCTCGCGCCGCTCATCATCCGCGAGATCATCTACCGGCTTTTAAAAGGAAAACAGAGCGCACGCCTGGGCCAGCTTATCACTACCGAAGGCGACGCGCAGCGCATCTCTAGAGTGGTCAAGCAAATCCGCGAGAACATTGATCAGCCGCTGAAAATCGAAGATACAGCCCGTGAACTCGGCATGAGCGTGTCAAGCTTTCACCAACATTTTAAGTCCGTCACGGCGATGAGTCCTTTGCAGTTCCAGAAACAAATACGGCTTCAGGAAGCGCGCCGTCTGATGCTCGGCGAAAACATGGACGTGGCGATCGCCAGCTTTCAGGTCGGTTACGATGACCCGTCTTATTTCAGCCGGGAATATAAAAAACTATTTGGTATTCCCCCGCATCGTGACATTGCCAAGCTTCGCAGCAATTTAGGGCAATAAGAATTGGACAGGTTTATTGGTGCAAAGGACTAATACATTAATGATCGCAACACATCCTTGGGTAAAGACGCGATGAATCGCGTCTCTACAAATGGTCTATCTGTCGCATTCTTTTTTCAAATTGGTATAACCGCTATGAAACTGTTGCCCCGTCAGTGATTACCACCCTCTAGGGCAGCATTGCTACGTGATGCAGGTATCAACATCATCGTTTACCTTTGTTGCCGGATGTCTAAACTTTCGCATATTTAACTTAAATTTATATTCAATCAGCAAAAAGGCATATTACTTTCTCAAAACTTCATATTTAATAAGCAAAAAGGCATATTGCTTATTCAAAATGGCGTTTGACTTTCTCAAACCCCAGTTTGCTTGTTTATTTAAGTAATTCACGCATTGATTTTGGTGTATGCTTGAGCCGAAAGCTTGCGATCGCGATCGCTTCATTCAGCAAGAATATATCAACGGCTTAGATTTAAGATTCCTATAGCGACTTAATCCAAGTTGTAGCTTTGTATACTCCTGTATCTTGCCAAACTTCGATTATTAATCCAAGTTGTAGACTTATATACCAATACGGTTCAGTTAAGGCTAAAACTCTTTATCAAAGTCAATTTTTTTAACGAACCGCAGAGGCACAGAGGGAACAGAGAGAGGAAAACAATGCTTAACTGAACCGTATTGACTTATATACTAGTGAATTAGGTCATAAATTTCTGCTAGTTTATCTTCAGGGATGTCTTGCAATTCTTGGACAATCTTCTGGATAAGCATAAGTCAAATTCTTCGCTGGTTGTTAATCAATAAGTTAGGAATATGCGACTACTTTGTTGCTTAATTGAGCAATAAAATATTTTTTCTCGCTTTGCGCCTTGGCGCGAAACTTTCATCCCGCTAATCAGCAACGCTGAATTTTTACTATTCTTGTAAAACAGTCTTTGATACAATCCTAGTTTTCTTGAGGTCTGCTTCAGAAAGTTCTTCCCCAGCTTGCAGGCGAGTGGCTGAGGTTTGCAACACTGTCGCTGCCCCTTTATCTCCAATTTGTAAAGCGGTTTTAGCTGCTGTTTGTAGCATTGTGGCTGCACCAGTGCGATCGCCTTGTTGCAATTTCGCCTCGGCTAACTGGGTTTGGCGATACTTCGCTAATGCTAAAATAGACTGTTGTACCTGCGGATTAGATGTCGGTTGATAGGCTCGCACTACATCTGCATACATCGGTATCAAGGGCGAAAGTAAACCTTCTTCGTTAACCAACGGGTCATCATAACGAATTTGTAGATGAGCGATCGCTTGTTTCCCTTCTGGCAATTGTCCCAGATAAATGTTCGCCAAAACTACCCGTTCTACATCCTGCATCAAATCTCCCAAACGTACAGCAAAGCTACCATCAGCTTCCGGTTCCACTGGTAACTCGATTGTGTCTGGCGCAACTTGGGCAATAGGTTTCAGTTCTGCTAATCGGACATTGGGCACTAGAGATAACAGCAAGTAGGCATTAGTTAACCCGATAGACTGAATCCGCCCAAACAGTCGGCTAAATTGCTCCACAGCTTGTTCAGGATGTTCAATATGGGCTAAAGTCCCACCACCAACATCAGCAATTTTTTCTAGCAAATCCTGATTCCAGCTATTGCCAAATCCGAAAGTGTTGATAGTTAGGTTCAGCTTGGCAGCCTTTTGCGCCAGTTTCAGACAGCGTTTGTTGTCATCTCGCCCAATATCCCACTTCCAAATCCGCAAACCGCTTTCTCCATGTCCATCCGTCAGCAGAAACGCCTGGGAAACAGCGCCTCTTGTACCCTTCATCAGTTCTGTAATTCCCAATTCCAAGCCATCAGCGATCGCAGTGCCACCGCTAGCAGTCAGTTTGCTTTTTATTTGAGTTTTGATGCTTTCGGGGTCTTTGATCGCTTGGTTAGGGATAATGACTTCCGCAGTGCCGGAAAAAGCTACAACTGAAATGCGATCGCCTACTTTCAACCGATCGATTAATCCTTCCACCGCCTGGATCACCGTTTTAATTGGGTGTCCATGCATGGAACCACTTTTATCCAAAATCAAGCAGAGATTAAGGGGAAGATTTTGATCGGACTCACCAGCGAGCGCAAAAATTGTAATTGCCAATTGACGTTGGCTACTTGTTTGAGCCACATCAACATTATTGTCATTTAACGCCGAGAGCAATTTAACTTTCATTGAGGAGGAGTATCTTGCAAAACTGTTTTGGAGACAATTCTGGTTTTCTTGCGATCGCTTTCAGATAAATCTCCACCAGATTGTAGCTGGGTAGCAGAAGTTTGCAACACCGTCGCTGCGCCAGTATCTCCCATTTGTAGCGCAGTTTTCGCAGCCGTTTGTAACATTGTCGCTGCACCACTGCGATCGCCCTGTTGCAATTTCGTTTCGGCTAGCTGGGTTTGGCGATACTTAGCTAATGCTAAAATAGAGTGCTGCACCTGGGGATTCGGGTCTGCTTGGTAATTTTTGACTACATGGGCATAAACTGGGATATTTGGTGTAACTAAACCTACCTTGTTAGCGGCTGGATCGTCGTAGCGGACTTGCACATTAGCGATCGCTTGTTCACCTGTTGGCAATTGTCCCAAATAAATATTAGCTAAGATTACCCGTTCTGCATCTTTCATTAAATCTCCCAACCTTACAGCGAAACGTCCATCAGCTTCTTGTTGCAGTGGTAACTCGATTGTGTCTGGGGAAACTTGGGCGATAGGTTTGAGTTCCGCTAGCCGGACATGGGGCATTAGAGAGAATAACAGATAAGCGTTAGTTAATCCCACAGTTTGAATACGGCTGAACAGGCGATTAAACTCTTCCTCTGCCTGTTCGGGTTTTTGAATATAAGATAAAGTACCTAAGCCAGCATCGGCAATTTTTTCTAAAACATCTTGGTTCCAGTTGTCACCAAATCCCAAAGTATTCAAAGTCAAATTATAGCTAGCAGCCAATTGGGCGAATTTCAAACAGCGATTGTTATCACCGTGTTCATTTTCCCCGTCGGTTAACAAAAAAGCTTGGGAAACAGTATCTTTTTTGCCCTTCGCCAACTCCTCAATCCCCAAACGGAGTCCTTCATCAATCGCAGTTCCCCCATCGGCGGCTAGGCGATTAATTTGCTGTTTGATTTTCTCTGGATTTTCGACACTTTGACTAGATACTAAGACTTTGGCCCGGTGATCGAAAACTACCACACTGAGGCGATCGCCAGGATTGAGTCTATCTACCAGACGATTCGCTGCTTTTTTCACCGTTTCTAGCGATCGCCCGTTCATCGAACCACTATGATCGAGAATTAAGCATAAATTCAGGGGTACATGGCGGTCTTGAGTCTCTGCGGTCGCTGAAATCGAAATTCCCAACTGACGTTGACTGTTCAGTTGATTTGCGTCCAAATTACCATCATTCAAGGCAGGCTGCAAATTAACCTTCATAACTCAGAGTCCCTATTCAGGATATACATATTAAAAAATAACTTCAAAGCACTACTTTAGCTCTACGGAAAACCTATCCAACATAAATACACTAATATAATCAGAATATCTTAGAAGCCAAGCATTGGCAGATGCGAAGCCACCTTCACCATTAGGGAGAAATCCGCACCTTGAGGGAAGCGTGCATCGCGCTAGGATGTATTACAGTTAACGGCATAGTTTCAGGCGATCAGTTGCTATGGACATTTCCCCAATCAAGGCTGTTCAAGCCCCATATTACGGCGATAACTTTTACCGGACACCACCGCCAGATTTACCTTCCCTTTTATTGAAGGAGCGAATTGTCTATATTGGGATGCCACTGGTGCCTGCTGTCACGGAATTGATCGTGGCCCAATTGCTGTTTTTGCAGTCCGACGACCCCGACAAACCGATTAAAATCTATATCAACTCTACCGGCACTTCCGGTTACAGTGGCGAACCCATTGGCTTTGAAACCGAAGCCTTCGCCATCTATGACACCATGAAATATATCAAGCCTCCTATCCATACCATCTGCGTAGGTTCTGCAATGGGTATGTCAGCGATGCTTCTCAGTGCTGGTACAAAAGGTTGCCGCGCTAGTTTGCCTCACTCCTCGATTATCCTGCATCAGCCTAAGAGCTACGCCCAAGGTCAAGCAACGGATATTCAAATTCGCGCCAGGGAAGTTTTAGTAAATAAAGGGGCCTTAGTTGATATCTTACATCGCACCACTGGACAGGCTCCAGAAAAAATTACTAAAGACATGGATCGGTTGTTATATTTAACACCATACGAAGCGAAAGAATACGGTTTAATTGACCGAGTTTTTGAGAAAGAAGAACTTGCAAATCCCCCACTTCCTGCCAGTGTCCTTTAATTTAGTTAGGAGTTAGGAGTTATGAGTTATGAGTTATTGAAAACTCCTAACTTTTAACTCCTAACTTTCCCACCGCCCCCAAATTATTAAAAACGGAGTAAATTATGCCTATAGGCGTTCCTAAAGTTCCTTACCGGATGCCCGGTGGACAATATACAGATTGGATTAGCATCTACGATCGCCTTTACCGGGAACGGATTATTTTCTTGGGGCGCGATATTGATGATGAAATCGCCAATCAAATTATTGCTGTAATGCTGTATCTGGATTCAGACGACCCAGGTAAAGATATTTATTTATACATCAATTCTCCTGGTGGAATGGTTACATCTGGCATGGCTATTTTTGACACCATGCAACATATCAAATCAGATGTAGTAACTATTTGCGTGGGATTAGCTGCTTCAATGGGGTCTTTCCTGCTGGCAGCTGGCACAAAAGGCAAACGGTTAGCATTGCCTCACTCACGGATTATGATTCACCAGCCTTCAGGTGGCACCCGTGGACAAGCAACCGATATCGAAATTGAAGCTAGAGAGATTCTGCGGATTCGTCACCAGCTCAATGGCATTTATGCCGATAAAACAGGTCAGACCATAGAAAAGATTGAAAAAGATATGGATCGTGACTTTTTCATGTCTGCCGAAGAAGCAAAAGAATACGGCTTAATTGACCGTGTGATTGAAGAACGAACCTCGGTAATAACTGGGGAGTAGAGAGGCAGGGGAGCAGCACTTCTCTACGAGAGGCTTCTCTTTCAGAGACGCTAACGCGA
>NZ_JAVRCS010000034.1:0-61838 GCF_034530635.1 Nostoc sp. EspVER01 | reverse complement strand
TGTTAAGCATACCGCCAGCGTTCATCCTGAGCCAGGATCAAACTCTCCGTTTTGTTGTGTTTCGAGTTTGTGGCTCCGAAAAAAATATTTCCCGGAATCCTATCTATAATTTCGATTGTCTTTTTGGGATTTCCCAAAAACAAAATCTTTTGACGAGGATTGGTTTTTTCTTAAGCTTTCAAAGTATTATGTTTTTTAGGTTCAGCGGTCGTTGGCGTCTTTTGCCTTCCGACTTAACTAGAGTAACTATTCATCCCTTAGTTTGTCAAGGGGTAAATTTATTTTTTTTTCTAAATGGGCAAATCACTTGACTGGCATTACTTTCAGTAGAATGACTTAAGCGGCATGAGGAGGCGAGAACGAAAGAACGAAGTGGCTAAACCTGGCTGCTTGTCTCCAAATGGAATCTGATGCAGGTGGAGTGATTATGGAAAAAGGCAGGAGGTAATCTTTCTGAAGGGATTTATCCTGAATCCCTACGCCTGAATTAACTATAATATAAGAGCATAATTGTTGCAGAGCTTGCGATTTAAGACTGCCATTCTACAAATAACGCTTGTATCGGCATTTATCGCGATCGCCATCACTACGTTCGTGGAGCCTTTGGAAGAGAAGATAGGAGTTACAGTGGGTCTAGCGCTGTAGAAGGGCTTCAAAATTTATAATGAATTTTTGAGAAAAAGCTAAAAACTAGACTAGGCAATAAATACAGATGATCCGACCGCGTAAGGTCTTTGCTCAACATTGGCTCAAAAGTGAAAAGGCGCTCGACGCAATAATTAAAGCAGCTGAGTGTACAGAAAGCGATCGCTCCCCCAAAGGCGATCGCGTCCTGGAAATTGGGCCTGGAACTGGCATTCTGACCCGTCGTTTATTACCCTTAGTGCAATCTCTGATTGCAGTTGAAATAGACCGCGACTTATGCCAACTGTTGTCAAAGCAGCTTGGTAAGACTGAAAATTTTTTACTGCTGCAAGGAGATTTTCTGACTCTAGATTTACCATCTTATCTGGCAGCCTTTCCCAATTTCCAACAGCCAAATAAGGTAGTAGCAAATATTCCATATAATATTACAGGGCCAATCATTGAGAAACTACTGGGTACGATCGCTAACCCAAATCCCGAACCATTTGACTCAATAGTGTTGCTGGTACAAAAAGAAGTAGCAGAAAGGTTATATGCTAAATCAGGTTCAAAAGCTTTTGGGGCTTTGAGTGTGCGGGTACAGTATTTGGCTGAGTGTGAGTTAATCTGCACAGTCCCAGCGGCCGCATTCCATCCACCGCCAAAAGTCGATTCAGCAGTGGTGCGATTGCGCCCCCGAAAAATAGAGATACCAGCACTTAATCCCCGACAGTTAGAAAATTTCTTAAAGTTGGGGTTTGGTGCCAAGCGCAAAATGTTACGAAATAATTTGCAATCTGTTATAGAACGCGATCGCTTGAGCCACTTACTGGAACAATTAAAAATAAATCCCCAAGCCAGAGCCGAAGACCTCAGCGTTCAGCAATGGGTAATTTTAGCAAATGAATTGGGAGTAGAAAGTAGGGAGTAGGGAACAAGGCAGATTTTTCCCATTTCTCCTTCTTCATTCCCCATTCCCCATTCCCCACTCCGAGAAAATGCGTTCTTACAGCCTAATTGCCCCTGCTAAAATCAACTTGTATCTGGAAATCATTGGCGATCGCCCCGATGGCTATCACGAGTTAGCCATGATACTTCAAAGTATCGGGCTTGCAGACCAGATTGATGTGCGTTCCATCAGCACTGACAATATCCGTGTTCACTGCAACCACCCACAAGTACCGACAGATAAAAGTAATCTGGCATACCGAGCAGCAGAATTAATGGTAAGGCAATTTCCCGAAGCCTTGGCTAAATATGGAGGTGTGGAGATTACCGTCAACAAGCAGATTCCTGTCGCTGCTGGGTTGGCTGGGGGTTCGACAAATGCAGCTGCTGTGTTGGTGGGGATAGATCTACTGTGGAAGTTGGGGTTAACTCAGTCAGAATTAGAGGAGTTGGGAGGTACACTCGGTTCAGATGTACCGTTCTGTGTGGCGGGTGGAACTGCGATCGCAACAGGTAGGGGTGAGCAACTTTCTCCCCTGCCGAGTTTAGATAACATATATATAGTATTGGCGAAATACCGCAGTCTCGAAGTTTCCACACCTTGGGCATACAAAACCTATCGACAGCAGTTTGGTCACTCTTATATTAGAGATAGTGACAACTTGGCAGCACGTGCTAATGCAGTTCATTCAGGAAAAATAGTAAAAGCGATCCTGGATAAAAATACAAGAGAAATTGCCCAAAAACTGCACAATGATTTAGAGCGCGTGGTATTGCCAGCCTATCCCCAAGTCTTGCAGTTGCGAGAAGTGTTTGCTAATCAGGAAGGCGTTTTAGGAACAATGATGTCTGGTTCTGGGCCAACAGTATTTGCTCTTTTTGAGTCTCAGCAGCAGGCAGAGCAAGTGAAACTGCAAGTCAGGGAAGCAATTCTTGATGAAGACTTAGAATTGTTTGTGACTCGGACAATTACACATGGTATTCAGGTGGCATCTTCAGTTTAAATAAATCTTTATTGTTAATAGAGTATGGGCAATAAGCTGATGAGCTTTTGAGTTGCATAGTTAAAATCGCCAAAAAAATGCAAAGACGCAAAGATGCAATTTGAATGACAACAAGCTGATGAAAATAGTTATTCCTAATGTTTCAATCCCAAATCTAACATCTAAAATCTAAATATTATGAATGACCAAAATCTAACGCCGCAAACAGATGCTAAAGAACAGGTAACAGCTAGTCCATTACGCTGTTTTACTGGGGCGGTGATTTCTGGAGGAATGGGATTTGCAGCGTATTCGCTGATGATTGCGATCGCGACAAATTTTGCTAGTAAACCGATCCATTCAATCAATCCATTGGTAGTGAAGATTTCTTCTGCTGTCCGCACTCTGGTTGTTGGTGTAGTTGCTTTAGGTAGCGGGATTTTTGGTATAGTGGCAATTGGTTTATTGGCTTTGGGAGTACAATTATTAGTACAGCAATTGACTAAGCAAAAAAGTAGTGAAAACTAGTAATTTGCTTTTAATCAGTAATCTAAAAGCACAAGTTTTTCTACTAAGGCAGAACAACTTATCCATACTGTACAAGGAGTTGATTTTACTGTTGCCAAATTTATCTAGCACGAGCAGCAGACGTAGATGCAGTGCTACTAGTTGCAGAAATTCTCTAGTTTACTGTATCCCTACTTGTTTTAGTCAAGCTTTTTGGGATTGACGTAGACACAAAGTGGCTTGTTGTCGGATATGTATGACTCCTTGAATAACAAATGTTGTAATTTTGGTAGATAGTATAAAATTTGACTTTAAGAGATTTTGGGTTGACACTTTAGGGACTGGCTCAATATTCACGAATTTATACGGAATTGATACCAACGACACTGAAATCGATAACAACAACATTTATAAGCAAAATTTATGAACACAATCAAGAGATATTTTTTACCCCCTATTTTTGTGACAATGGTTTTGAGCCTTGGTAGTTGTAGTTCTAATCCTACCGCGAGTAATTTAGACAGCAAAACGCCATCCCCTACCACATCACCGACGAATAGCCTACCTTCTCAGGCTCCCAGCCAAATTCCTAGCGTAGCTCAGTTGAGAGAAAAATCTCCTAATGAAGAATCTTCTAAGGAAAATGCGCCTTCCTCACCAACTTCTAAGGTTGCCACTGCCAAAACAACTACCGTAACACTATACACAAGTGATACCCAGTGTCAAAAACTAATTCCAGAAAAAGTTTCAGTACCAGCTGAGGAACCAGTGACAAATGTCGTGAGTAAAATCTTAGAAAAACGCGATACAAGCGACTTTAGCTTGTCTGGGTATCGTGTCAACATCAAAAATGGCATTGCTACAGTTGATTTACGCATATCTCCTGAGTCAAAGCGGCAAATAACTTCTCTTTCTAGTTGTGAACAGTTTGCTCTGTTTGGCAGTCTCCGCAAAACCTTAACGAGTAATGCTCAATGGAATATTAAAGAGGTTCGCTTCACGGAGCGAGGCGAGGACATTGTTCTTTAGTTAAATATGGTAGTAAGTACCGTCATCAGCTAGCTAAAAAATTTCCTAATCTGAACAGCCACAGGACTCATGCATCAGTAGTTGTCAAAATAGTGTATTTTCTAGCCAATTGAAAACAGATGTAAATAGTGGTATGGTTAATTTTAGGTATAAGTTTATCTTAGCAATCTGCGGGTGTAATTCAGTGGTAGAATGTCACCTTCCCATGGTGAACGTCGTGGGTTCGAGTCCCATCGCCCGCTTTTTAAATAAAGCCTTATTTAACAAGCTTTTCAACGATTTTTTTTATAACCTCTTCCATTGAGGGCAGGGTGGATTAATTGTCGGGATAGAAAAAGTTTTCTCACTCGACCATTGGACTCACAGGCATTGGGCAAAAGGAGTCGGAGTGGTCAAATAGCGCATCAAAAATCATTTGAAGTTGGTTAGCCATCAGCCTTAACGCTTCGGGAAGAGTCCGACAATTTAACTGACGAGCCAGGGAAACTAAAAACTGTCTGACCCTTTGTCCTCGGCGTAGTGCGATCGCCAGTGGCTCTTTTTACCCAAGTGATTTGTAAAAGTCTTTAGAAAAAGCACTAGCAGCATCCACGCGGACAGAATACTGCATTGCCACTACAGCCGGAATACCTTGACCAATCAGCTTTTGAGCTACACCATTAAAGACAGTTTCACTCAAACGAGACATTCCACTTCTGCAAGCGCTGAGAACTACCAATGCAACTCCCCGATCTGAAGTAGGTTGCTCTTGACGCTCCAAATTACCCAACAGTTCACCAAGTTCCTTAGCACTTACATAGTCGGCAGTGCTATCAGATTGCTCAAACACTAGATAACCTTGGGCTTCTCCTAGTGGCGCACCACATTCACAATGAGTTGCACTCTGCTTATAAGCTTTCCGGCATCCTGCTAGGTTACAGCGCTTTCCAAAAAAACCGTGACCATCAAAATGGAGAACGTGAGGAACTTCTAGCAACCGTGTTCGTAGAGCATTCCATGTTGGAGGAGCGAGAATTTCCAGTTGGATTAACCCTTCATTTTTGGTTTGTTGCAGTCCTTGGGCGATCGCTTCTCGCTCAAGAGCAGGTAAGGATTGTAACCCCAGCCTTCTATCACCTGCCCCAGAAGAAATCAACAAGACATTGAGCTGCTCAACAGTCGGTAAGTTGGGACGAGGACTGCGATAGGCAATATAACGAGAGAAAGTCACGCCTTGATGTGCCAGAAAATCATAATCGTTATGGAGCAACTCCAAGGATAATCGGTCAAATGGACAAATTTGGGATAGTAGCCAAATACCCAGGCTTAGAGCTAATTTGTAAACTCAAGTAAAGTACTTGTCTTGTAAGGGTTTCAAGAATTTGAGTCAATAAAGCACTTATTCGCTGAAACTCAGACCTAGTAAGAAGTTGAGTATCCTTAAGATTTTCTTTACGAATCAGCACTTATACTTCACTGGGGATGCTACTTACCCGCCTAAAGTCCGCGTATAAATTACCTGACCTTGGGAATCATAAAGAAAAAGGGATAGATTGGCATTTTCACCAATTACGGCTAGGGCTTCGCGTAAGATTTGCAAGTGATTGGTAACATCAACAGCAGTATCCGAATTCTTAGAATAAGGATTAGCCAAGTTATTTTGCCTGATTTGGTCATACTCAGGGGTTAGTCGGACAATAATTTCTGCATTGTCCATACTAAAGGTGCAAATCCGAATTCCATTAGTACAGGTCTTATCCAAGTCAGTGCGGGTTTGTTGCAAACTACTAACAACTTGTAGTTTTTCTTGTGCTTGTTTGAGCGCAGATGAATAGGGTTCGATGAGAGACTGAGCCTGAGTGTAGTACAAGCTATCTTGGGGAACTTTTTTAGCAGTTTGCAAAGCCTGTTCCCAATATATCGCCGCTGCTTGCCATTGGTTTTGTTGTTCATAAACTTTGGCTTGCTTGGCAGTGCTAAAGGCCTGTTGGTAGGTTTTAACAGCTAATTGTTCTTTAGTAGCGCGATCGCGTACTAATACTAACTTAGGTTTATAATCTACCAACAGCTTTTGGGCTTCTTGGTATCCAACGCTATTTCGGGGAATGGTATTCAAGGCATTAATTACCACCAGCCAAGTAGACTGCGCCTTTCGCCAGTCATTTAAGGATTTAGCAGCAGTTTCCCGCTTCTGGGCTGCAACGGCTACACCTTTTGCCGCCGTTAGTTTTTTCAGCCATTTTTCCTCAATAAATATCTGTTGATTTACAGCGTGCAAACGAACACGATAATTCAGTAATTTACCCTGCACCAGCCCATAAAGTTCACTACTGGAACTTATACTTTCTAGTGGCGCTATAGCCTGTCGCCATAAGTGTTGCCTAGTTTGTAATTCTTCTAAGCTAGATGCTGGAGTTTGAACTTTTTGTGTCGCCAAAGATGCCATTTGCAAAGCTTTGACCACCTGATTGATTTTTTCTGCTCGTCCAGACAAACTTGCTTTTAGTTCCTGTGACAGCTGGTAGCGAGGCGACCAACTAGGAATTACATTCAGGTCTGTGCTGGCTGCTGCAAGTTGCTGTTGTACAGCGATTAATTCTTTTTCAGACTTGGCGCGGCGCATCAGTTGCGGAGATTTTGTTTTTAATTGCTTGGCATTTTGTATTTCCTTACACTCAGACATCACGCAAGGGCGAGTCAATAAGTAAGCACCACCGCCTAAAACTATAATTCCCACCAACACAGCACCCAGTAGGATAGGTTTGACCTGAAATCCTGGCTTTGAAGCCGACAAATTCGGCACATCTGCAAACGGATCAAACAGTTCTTCTTCTTCTTCGCTCTCATTGATTAATGGAGAATATGTCAGAGATGATGAGGGGGATATTACCTCCTCATCTCCTTGTACTTCCTCATCTCCCTCTGTTACCCATCCCCCCGTCGGCTTCAATGCCAAGAAACATTTAGTATAAGGGAGTTGTTCGCCAAAAACTCTGAGGAAACATTGCACCCGCTGCTCTTTGTGGGGTGCTAGAGACTGAAGTACCTCCTCAATGACTGCAAAAATTAGTTGAGCGTCAACGATTACATCTGACGCGTGTTGCGTTAAAATCATTAACTCGCCTTTATTGACGACGCACTTAACCTCGAAGACTTCAGCCGTTGAGACTTCTACAAGTAATTGTTCTTGCAAAGTTTTGGCTAAAAGCTGTAAATCTTCCTGCTGGACTGCTACTTTCATAGAGCTTTCCCGCTGAACTTCTATATAGTTTTGATTATCTTTAAGGGGATGAAATGAACTTTTTAGGTTTGTTGAATGCAAATGCACAATTTAACCAACCACAGCCTGAGAATCTGAACGACCAACTTTCTAACACAAATTCTGACTTTTCACCAAAAATTAAAAAAGTAAATATTGTTCGTAACAATACATTTTTACAGCACTAGATGCAAAATTAAATAATCTGTCTTCAGATATAAATTACAAATAAAAAATGGGAATAATAGAAGGCTTGAGTATTTTCACTGCATTACTTTGCGATAATTAAATTCACAAAAGCTACTGCTTTGCGAAATTCTAGTTGCAGAGCAATTTTTACCAAATTATCTAAAGGTTAAGAAAACGATGCTATGTCAGAGGGTTTTGACAAAAAAGCTAGTTATCTTCTATGCTGGGAAACTTGCTGAGGAGATTAATTATGTGTTGTGGCTCCGGCACAAACAAGTTGACTATCAAAATTAATATGCTTCATTTGCTGAATTCGATAAAATTGATCCGTGAAAAATAAGTTTTTATAGCTGCAAAAAGGTTAATTCTGCAATAAAGGTGCTGCAAAATATCAAGACAGGAATAACCAAAATCTTGGAAAGTGTCAATACAAGGTGTATCAATGGATTTATTAGAGTACCAAGTTAAAGAATGGTTTGCAAAGATAGGCATTCCGGTATTGCCTTCCCAACGAATTGACCATCCTACAGATTTGAAACGGTTAAAAATTCGCTTTCCAATTGTACTGAAATCTCAAGTCCACGGAGCAGAACGGGCAAAAGCGGGCGGAGTCAGGTTTGCCCAAACAACTATCGATGCGATAGCAGCTGCTCAAAATATCTTTAGTTTACCAATATGGGGCGAATTGCCGGAAGTTGTACTGGCAGAATCTAGATACGACGCCAACCAAGAATTTTATCTAGCAGTAGTTTTAGATACAGCTGTCTGCCGACCGGTACTTTTAGGTTGCAAAGAAGCAGACATCGATTGGGAATCGGCTGGAGAAAGAATGCACCATGTTGTTGTGGAACAGGAATTCTCGCCATTTTATGCGCGACGATTGGCTTTGAAAATGGGTTTGCAAGGAACGCTGATGCAGTCGGTAAGCAGCGTTGTGGAGAAGATGTACCACTTATTTGTCCAAAAAGACCTGGATTTAGTCGAAATTAATCCCTTGGCAGTCAGTACTACTAGTCAAGTTATGGCCCTTAATGGTAAAGTCAGGGTCAACGAACGGGCGATCAAGCGTCATCCCGATCTGGCCGAGATGGCAGCAAAAATTATCAGTCGTCATACCACTACTGAAATTAACGGTATTTTGGGTGACTGGGATGGTGTGCAAATGCATGGAAAAATCGGTATTTTAGGTAATGGTACTGGTTCAGTGATGGCAACTTTAGATTTAGTTGCGAATGCTGGTGGCAACCCAGGTGTTTGTTTGAATCTACGTCATGCTTTCCTTACAGATACTACACCAACTACCTTCCGCGATCGCCTAGAAACAGGTTTGAAAATGCTGGAGGCTGATAAAAGCATTCAAGTAATACTAATTAACTTTCTGGGTAGCATTCCGCAAACTGAGGAAGTGGCTGAAGTTATAGCTAGAGTTGTGCAGCAAGACAACAGCGAACTTCAATCACAGGTTGTACGTTCTAATGGTAGTAAAGTTCGGCGACAGCTTAATTTTCCATCCTTAGTTGTCCGTCTTGCGGGTTCTGAATTTAACACTGCGAGAAAATATTTGACAACACTAAAAACCCACACCGATGCGCTCGTCGTGGTAGAAAATTTAGATGAGGCAGTTGCAGCAGCAGTTCTCCTTGCTAAACCAACGGCTAATAAAAGATAGTGAATGTCATTTTGTTCCAATTCAAAAATCAAAAATTATTAGTTTTTACCTTCAGGTATAAATTGTTGAATTTGATGCTCAAATCAAGTAAAGCTTTGCTTTTTGGAACTAAATTATATAGTACATTCAAACTGGATATTCCTATCTAGAGGCGCGTTTTCTGACTTTTGGAACACTCGGCTTCAAAACTAGTTTTTGGAATTTCAGTAAAAATTGAATCAATATGCCCAGTGGTTGAAGGCGCTGGGTTGCCAAATTTACGGTAATTTTTTATGAACCTAACGCCAGAAAGTAAAGTCTTAATTCAAGGCTTTTGTGAATTTATATCAAGCACTCATGTTGCTCAAATGAAAGCTTATGGCACAAATTTAGTAGCTGGTGTCAATCCTGGATGCGGCGGACAGGAACTGCATGGACTGCCAGTATTTGATTTAGTAGAGGAGGTAATAGAACAATTTGGGGCAATTGACACAACAATTATTTGTGTAGATCCTTACGACGTATTGGATGCGGCATTAGAAGCGATCGCATCTAAGATTCGCCAGATTATTATTATTACTGCTGGTGTGCCGCCTTTGGATATGGTGCAATTACTCCGCAAAGCCGAAGCTTGTGAAACTTTGGTAATCGGGCCAAATAGTCCGGGGATCATCGTACCGGGAAAAATTCTCTTAGGGACTCAACCCAGCGAATTTTATACCCCTGGAACAGTGGGAATCGTTAGTCGTAGCAGCACCCTCACCTACGAAATTGCTTACGAATTAACAAAAGCAGGTTTAGGGCAGTCGATTAGTGTCAGTATTGGTAGTGATGCGATCGTTGGTTCCTCGTTTTTGCAATGGCTGCAAATTCTCGATGAAGATGAAACCACACAAGCGATCGTTTTAGTCGGTCAACCCGGTGGTGGTAGTGAAGAAGCAGCAGCGCGGTACATTGCTGAGGCAATTGATAAACCAGTAATTGCCTACATTGCAGGTAGACTTGCACCGCCAGGAAAAAGTTGGCGTCAAACTGGGACTTTAGCAACGGTTATTGGACGCGATCCTAACTTTGGCACAGCCCAAAGTAAATTAGCCGCTTTAAAAGAAGCAGAAGTTACAGTAGCCGAACGCCCTTCTCAGATTCCAGAATTATTGCGAAAGGAGATTAACTAATTACTAATACTTCTCTACGAGAGGCTGTGCCCGAAGCGTAGCTATGCCGCAGGCTTTACGGCTACGCTCAGTACAAGTTCGTAATTCAATTCTTAACTACGAATTACGAATTACGAATTACGAATTATTTTAATGAACGATTTTGAGGGAACAGGTAGGCGATCGCAGCATAACCCCAAGCACTGAGTAAACTAACCAAAAAAGCAGCCAAAATAAAAGTAGACATAATGTTACACTCTATGCATTTCTAAAATCCTGGCATTCATCAACAAACCAAGATTTTGGATACTTTCAAATTAGCAATTGGCTATGACACAGCCATGACTACCTTGTGTCAATCCCTTGTATCTCAAAGGCTTTAACCAGAGAGGCCGCAATAGATAAATTTCAACCTCCTGCCTTCTCCATTATGCCCGTCAGTATTCAGAAGCACTCCAAGCTTTAGATGAAGTGGCGAGTGCAGTCAAGGCAGCAACGATCCGGCGACTCAGAAATGGATTTGCCGCCAGTGTTCAATGATTTACGATCCAGTTGAAGGCGATCCTGATTCGGGTATTGTTCCTGGTACACCATTTGCGGCTATTCCTGAAGATTGGCGTTGCCCGATTTGTGGTGCTACGAAGAAAACGTTTGTTCCTTACGAAGAAGCTGTAGCTGCTTAGGAATTTGCCAAACCGGGTTATAGCAAAACCCGGTTTATTACACCGTCGATATCACAAAATCGTAGTAAATTCGCTTCCTCCAAAGATTGTAGTGCCAATTGGGGTAAGGGTGACAGTATTGTTAAATTGAAAAGGAATAACACCTGGTGATGCACCTAACTTAACAGTTAGTGAGTCTAACACTGAGGAAAGTCCTAGATTAGAATTAGTTAGCAATGCATTGCCTAAATTGTTGTTTACGACTTCAAAAGAGTCATTGGGATGAGAATAATTTGTGAGATAATCTTTAATGAAATTACCAAGGGGGATGACATCTTTGAATGCGCTTGGGTCAATTCCATCAATATAATCCAAGTTGACGGCGACATCAGCAACACTAGCACCATCAATCGGAAGTAAAATATCTTCTAATTGAAATGAGACAATATCGTTAATATCACCATTGGCTGTGCGGGTAATTGTGGTGTCAAATTGGAAAGGAATAATTTTTGGTGACACATCCAGATTAACGCTTAATGAGCCCAACACCCCAGATAGTCCTATAGTGCTATCATTTAGTAACCCTTGGGTAAGGTCGCGATTGAGGACTTCATACAAGCCTGCTTCTACTGGATAATTTGCCAAGAAATCTTTAATGTAATTACCGATGGGTATGACATCTTTTAAGGCGCTTGGGTCGATTCCATCAACATAATCTAAATTAACAGTGACATCGGTAACTATACCACCATCAATTGGAGATGTAACGTCTTCTAAACGAAATGAAACAATATCGTTTATGTCGCCATTTGGGGTACGAGTATTTGTATTATTAAATGGGAAAGGAATAATGGCTGGTGCGACATCAAGATTCACACTTAAAAAGTCTAGCACGGAGGAAAGCCCTAGATTGTCATCACTTAGCAATTCTTGAGTGAGATTGCGATTGATGACTTCAAACAAGTCATTGGGATTATTTGGATAATTAGTTAAATAATCTTTGACTTGATCAGCTATCACTCCGACTTCTTTAAAGTCACTAGGGTCTACTCCATTAATATAATCAAGGGTAATGGTGACATCCGCATTCTCTCTATTTGTAACATCAAGCTGAATATCTTTTAACTGAAACGAGACAATATCGTTAATGTCTCCATCTGAGGTACGAGTATTTGTATTATTAAATGGGAAAGGAATAACTTTTGGTGACACATCCAAATTAACACTCAATGAGTCCAATATTTTAGAAAGCCCTAGATTCTCATCATTTAGCAATTTATTGGTGAGATTGCGATTGATAACTTCAAATAAGTTATTAGGATTATTTGGATAATTAGTCAAGTAATCTTTGATATTATTAGCAATGGGTACAACATTTTTTAATTCACTTGGATTCAGCCCATCGATATAATCCAAGTTAACTGTAACATCAACAACTTCCTTATTCTCCACTTGAAGTCGAATGTCTTCTAACTTAAACGAAACTAAGTTAGATGTGCGTGCTTTGCTATCAAAATTGCATGACTGTGACATAATCTAATTTCTCCAGAAAGTTTTCGCATTCTCTAATTTCTAGAATACCAAAGTTGGGTATTGTTATCTTTGCTGGACACAACTACGCTCTAATTGCGCGAACTCCAACTCCTTGTCGCAAAATTTCTATCATGCATCATATCCGACTTTGCACGATCACCAAACCTCCTTAAGTTGTGAAGTTATAACCACCATTGTCAATTAAATTTTGTGCTTAACTCCTTCCCTCCCAAATCAAAAGTTGCCTTGAAGCTGCAACAAAGCAGTTGAGATGCTTGATGATTTTCTAGCCCTAAAATTTTCGCTATTTCCGGTAGAGTTTTACGTTTTATATCAGAAACACATCCCATATGTAGGTACTTAAAAGCTTCAAAGCTTCTAATACCAATTCTGTATGAAGATGCGCTAAACCATATTGAAGTACAAGAAATAAGAAAGAGAAACAAACCGCATTCGCGTTAGCGTCTCCCCTTGGGAGAAGGACGCATTCGCGCAGCGTCTCGTAAGAGTTGGACACAAAGAAAGAAGTTAAAAGGGTTTGGCGCAGCCTCACAAAGAAATGGTATAACTTCTGGAAAGAGGTTTTGATACAACTGGCAGTATTCGTCCACAAATTTTACTGTGGGTGCGGGTGGGCGAGGCTCAACCATACTCTCTTTCTAGTGTTTTTGCGTTCGCGTAGCGTGCCGGAGGCACTCGCCCTTAATTATACTTTGCCGAGAGTGATAAAAGCGCCCAAGGAAAGCGATCACATTCCCAATGGATGTAAAGAAACATTTCTGTTTCTTGAAAGAGGGTTAAACTCAACTCAAGCCAAAGGCAGAAAAAAGCGAAACGTACTACCAACTTTCAATTCGCTTTCAACCTGAATTTGACCGCCTTGTAATTCAATCAAACGGCGGGAAATAGTTAAACCAATACCAGTACCTCCCGAATGGCGATCGCGCGATTGGTCGGCTCGCCAGAAGCGCTCAAACACATGAGGCAAATTTTCTGGAGCGATACCAATGCCTGTATCACTAACCGCAATCCAGAGTTGAGATGCGTCAATCCCAACAGTAATGGTAATTGAACCTTCGTTAGTATAACGAACTGCATTACCTAGCAGATTAACCAATACCTGTTCCGTGCGGTCAATATCTGCCAATACAGGAGGTAGCACTGATGGACATTGCAAGAGCATAACTGGCCCATCTTCTAATAGTTGGTCGGTAAATTTCTCCACTAATGACTCTAACAACGGATATAAATTTACCCGTTGGATATTAATTGGTAGATAACCTGCTTCTGCCTTAGATAATTCTTGTAAATCGTTCACCAATCGCTCTAAGCGCCTAGTTTCTTTCGCTAAACGCCGATAGATTTCAGGAGATGCTTCAATTTCCCCATCAGCCAGTTCTTCCAAGTAACCGCGCACCACAGTTAATGGTGTACGTAGTTCATGGGTCATGTCCCCAATTACTTCTCGCCGCCGTGCTTCTACCCCTTCTAAACTGGCAGCCATTCGGTTGAAACTAGCACTCAGTCCACTTAGTTCTGGAATGTCAGACACAGGTAGTCGTGCATCCATTTGACCAGCAGCAAATTTTTGGGTGATTTGTTCCATCTCGGTCAATCGCTGCATAATTCGTCTGGACACCCAGTAACTCAATCCTCCGGCGGCAGTAGTACCGACTAAGACTGACCAAATAGTGCTGCGCTGCCAAGCAAGTTCAAATCCTGTAACCAATTCCGCACGGACATCGATTAAGTCGAACCCCTGATTCTCTAATCCTTCCAAATGCAAGACAAATAAGCGGGGGGAAGAGATTTTGCTGATGCTCACCAGACTAGCTACCCCCACGATCATTACTACTAAATGGGAGAAAAATAGCCGTCCTCTCAGCCCCATCTTCATAACATTTACGCTACCAGAAGATCTTCAAATTTATAGCCCACCCCAACAACAGTTCTAATAAAAGTCGGATTTGCCGGATCGGGTTCAATCTTTTTTCGCAACCGAGCTACATGAGTATCTACCACTCGTTCATCGCCAAAAAAATTATCTCCCCAAAGTTTATCAATTAGTTGAGTCCGGTTCCAAACTCGACCAGGATTACTGACAAAGGTGGTTAGCAAGTTAAATTCTAGGGTAGTTAAGTCCAAAATTTCAACTTCTTGAGAATTTATCTGGCGACTGGCAGTGCGCTGGTCTACATCAACAATAAAGTGTTGGGTACGATTGACTTGGTGTTGTCCCCCTTGGCGGAGGCTACGCCGTAATAGTGCCCGCACCCTAGCTACCAACTCTCTGGGGCTAAAGGGTTTGACCATATAATCATCAGCACCAGTAGATAGACCAATGACGCGATCTATTTCCTCACCCTTAGCCGTGAGCATTAAAATGTAAGGATCTTTTGCACCTGGTTTCTGGCGAATTCGGGCACAAACTTCCAACCCATCCAAACCAGGAATCATTAAATCTAGAATGATTAAATCCGGTGGTTGCTCTTGAAACATCCGCAAAGCATTCATGCCATCGCGGCTAGTGCGACAAAAAAATCCTTCTTTTTCTAAAGATAGTTCGATTAAACGAGCAATTTCTGGTTCATCTTCAACTATTAAAATATCCATCTGAAATATAGGGTCGAGCAAAATTTGCACAGGAAATACACGGGGACACAGAGATATCTTTTATGCGTTCCTGTGTCTCCCACTCTCCACCTCTTTTTAATTAGGAATGAGAATTAAATAACATCGACTTTTGTAGGTTAGGTTGAGGCACGAAACCCAACGCCCCAGAGATGTTGGGTTTCGCAGACTCAACCCAACCTACACAGGTTATTAAATCCACGATCCTTAGAGGTTTGAATTTGACGACGTGCGGTAACTATAGCCAAGATTAGAATCTTTTTGAATGTGTGTTTTAATACTATCAAGATCAATGAAGCAGTCAGCAACATCAATCAAACTTTCACTAGTCGTTGTTTGCAGACTGACTACTTCCACCCGAACCCCCATTCTGCTGACAGCGTTCACCGCATAAGCTAAATCTCCATCGCCACTGACTAAAACCGCTGTGTCATAGTAAGGAGCTAAAGTTATCATATCTACAGCAATTTCTACGTTCAGATTTGATTTTTTGAAATTCTCTGCTGGTACAACCAGTTCCTTTGCCACTACGCGATAGCCATTGCGACGCATCCACAAAAGAAAACCCTGTTGCTTTTCATTACTGATATCAACCCCAGTATAGAAAAAAGCACGCAATAGTCTGGAACCACTGGTTAAATGACAAAGCAATTTAACGTAGTCAATTTCTATGCCGAGTTGTAAGGCTGTATGGAACAGGCTTAAGCCATCAATAAAAATAGCAACTCGACCACGATTTAAGTTATTCAAAATCGAACTATCAGGTGCAGGATCTCGCATCTTGGTATCTTTACCTTTGACAGCAGTATCGCTCAAATTTTGCCCTTGCCAATGTGGTTTCGCTTTGAGTACTTTCGATTCCTTAAATTCATTTCTTTGTTTGCTAAAATTAGTTATAATCATTGATACCTCTGATTTTAAAGCTGTAAAGAATTTTGACTAAATTTTCTATAGTATAGTCTGTGCTTGATTTATAACCTAGCAGGTAATGGTCTTAAGTCACTATATGCAGATAAGTTTAACTGGTGCTAAACAAGATTAAAAATAGACAGCGCAAGGTTTTCACTATTGTTGTGGTTGATTCAACGAGATATTGCTTCTGCCCACAGATATGTTAATCTTTACCCACCGAGACAGCAAGAGTTTCGATAAAATAAATCTTTTTGTCAGGGTAAGGGCTGTTTTTGTTAGGTCTGTATTGCACTCAATCCAGAAGCACTATATCTATAATTGCGTAGGCATGAACTGTAAGACCTGTAATAGGGGCAACCCGACATAAGCAAATTCCGCACAAGAATCCCACTGCTTTTAGGGGGAATGAGCGTAGCAATATTTACGCAGCTGTGGGAGTGTCAAAGAGTTAGAAGCACTAATAACGTAATATGGGATGCGATCGCACCTCAAAAGGTAACTCAAAAAGTAAGTTGTATTAATTTATATAAGAGCCAAATGAGAAGGACAGAGATGATTCGTTGCTCTCTTGTCCCTCTATTTGCCTAACGCACGCCAGCAGTTTCTAAAGACAAATCTTGAAACATGGGTGTGCTGAGATAACGTTCGCCAAAGGAAGGCTGAATCATCACGATTAAACGTCCGGCATTTTCTGGACGTTTACCGACTTGAATTGCAGCACACAAAGCTGCACCAGAGGATATCCCAGATAATAAGCCTTCTTCTTTTGCCAAACGTCGCCCATAGGCGATCGCTTGTTCATCGCTGACTCTAATTACTTCATCAACCAATTCTAAACGGAGGACATCTGGGATAAATCCAGCCCCAATACCTTGAATTTTATGTGGCCCAGCTTCACCACCAGAGAGGACTGGGCTATTGCTGGGTTCAACTGCGATCGCTTTAAAAGTCGGCTTGCGCTGCTTAAGTACTTCTGCAATCCCAGTAATCGTCCCACCAGTACCTACCCCAGCAATGACGATATCTACTTCCCCGTCTGTATCTGTCCAAATTTCTTCAGCGGTGGTTTCCTGGTGAACTTTGGGGTTAGCAGGGTTGCGGAACTGTTGCAGCATAAAAGCATTAGGAGTATTAGCCACAATTTCTTCGGCTTTGCGAATTGCTCCCCGCATTCCCTCAGCACCTGGTGTCAACTCTAAAGCTGCACCATAAGCCCTGAGCATAGCGCGTCGTTCTTGGCTCATAGTCTCTGGCATGGTCAAAATTAAACGATAGCCACGCGCTGCTGCTACCATTGCTAGAGCAATACCTGTATTACCGGAAGTAGGCTCAACTAAAATGGTTTTTCCTGGGGAAATTGAACCAGCAGCTTCCGCCGAGAGTACCATACTTAACCCAATGCGGTCTTTCACCGAAGCCGCCGGGTTCATCCCTTCTAATTTAACAACTATCCTTGCTACTACTCCCTCAGCTTGAGGAATCTTGTTCAGTTGAACTAAAGGAGTTCGTCCAATCAGTTCTGTTATGTCTTGAGCAATCCGCATTATTTAACCCCTAAAATCCTAAATCTTAGTACAGAGTATTTACTTATAACAATAAGCTTTGATGTATTTATTTTGTTGTTTAATGTCAATGAGTGCATATACTATGTATTCTAACTAAACCACAAAATATGAAAGTTTAGGAAGAACTTTTATGAGATATTCCCATTGATTCTCACTTTATAAGAGGCTAGCTCACTATTCTTCTAGTTTACCATTTGGAACTGCTAACTATTGTCTCTTTGGTTGAGATTAAATTTTTATAATTCTGTATATATGAATATTTTTTAAATTATTTTCTCTTTGTTCTGGAAATATAATTTACTTTCCAAATATTTAATTGCTTTTTCTAATTTATTAGTCTATCTTTATCAAGAGACATTGATATTTTCTTTTGAGTGCAGATTTTATCAATCCCAAATTACATCTAAAACAGTCTTTAACCATTGCCTACATTGCTTTGAGATTGAGTGCAAAAACTCCAGAACCCCACCTCGAAAATACTAGAACCCCGTCTGAAAAACACTAGCACCCATACCCCAATGAATTTTTATCAGACTTATCAGGTGCGGATTACAGGCTTTGAGTACTACTCTAATGAATTTAATAATCTTAACAGGGCTGGGGTAAACTGTTTGGTGGAGAGCGGCTGATATAAATCGTATAGGATTTACGCAGAGATTCCCCTCTACCCCCCAACATTCCTGAGCGAAAGCTTAGTGAACTAGGGGGGACTTCTTAATCTCCCTTTTGAGAGTAAGAAGAAACCAGATTCCCGAATCAAGTGCGTTTTTTCTGACTGAATAATCCTATGTTTTGCAAAAAGGGTGGTAACTTTTTATTAGTCAGTAGTCAGTAGTAACGAGAAAAATAACTGGCAACTAATGATTGTAAAAATTACCGATTACACATATTTTAATATCAAAACTGTTTGAGAGGTAGAAATTATATAACTACTTTAGATAAACAGCAAAAGATATTTTCTTACTGGGTGCATACTACCTAGCAAGGGAGAGCCAAGATGAAAGCCAAACTTTTAAATGTTCTTACAGTTTGCGTCGTTACATTAGCAGTGCTTTCACCAGAATTAGTAGTATTTGGTATCGTTTGGGAGCGACATCTGGAGTTAGTAAAATCTCAGAATTTAGCTTACGAAGTTAACAACACAACTACAGATGCTCCCGCCTTGGCTCCCCAAACAGAGGGTACACATTCCCCTCAGACTAGCATTCAATCCGCCGATCGTAATGTGGTTCATCAAATGCTTGCTGTTGCTGAACAATATAAATTTGCCACTATCCTACAATGGTTCTTCTTATTAACCCCGATTTGTGTTGGGTTAGGGATTCTTTTTTATGACAGATATCTAGTTCATCGTGCTGCTGTTTTAAAAGAACAAGTTGAAATGTTGGAAAGGCTGTGGCACCAAAGTATCGAACAGTAACTTATTCACAATTTACTAAAATCAAGAAAATTACCATGACAGACCAAGAACAACGCCAAAGCCTGTATTTTAATCTGATTGATGAGTTACTCAGATGTCCTAATGGTCAAGAACCAGAAGTTTTGGAATCTAAACCCGAATTGATTGATTCCGGTTTAGTAGAAACAATGTTACAAGTAGCTACTATGTTTGCCCATGAAGGCAATCAAGATGGTGCCCAATTTTTATTTTTTGTGGCGCGTGAGCTAGCTAAAGAATTAGGTTTATACCCGGAAGTTCCCAGTACTGAAGTTGCAAATACTGAAGTTGCAAGTAAGGAGTAAAAATGCTGTTGACTTCAACGGATGCAGGACAAATAGCTTTAGAACTGCTGATGGCAGATTGGAATATTTCAGAAGAGAACAGAGAGTGGTTCACAATTTTTAGCTCTCGTCTGATTGGCGAGAGTTGGTACACTGTGGAACTAGGTATAGAAGGATTTCCCGATCGGTGGTTTATTCAAGTATATGACACTGGAGTGTGCGATCCAAACTATACATTTATTTCACCAATTCGTGGTTCTGAAGGATTTACGGACTTTATAAATGTACCGGAAATCATCGCAGAGGTCTTAGTTTGTGAACGCAATGCTCGCTAATAATTAAAATTCAAAAGTTGGAATTCAACATCATAGGATTTGGGAGCATCTCACCTTTACACATATACCTGGCGATTAGGAAAATCCAAGAAAAAATTATCCAATATTGTGGGGTGGGCATCTTGCCCGCCATATAAACGGGCTTTTCGGCCTACCCTACAAGAGTTAATTGTATAAAGATGCTTTACGCAAATTTGAGGTGATGCCAAATGAGGCACACCTCTTTTTTTATGTAATATTTAAGCTTTTATTTAAGCTTAATAAGCTATTTTGTCATATTTAATTGATAAAATTATGTTATATTAAATAGCGTGATGGACGCTACAGAAATATCAGTTCCAATGATTGCTGAAGATATCTTAGCCAAAGAATTCACAAGAGTCGTCAACCATTACTACCCGCAAGTTGGAGAATTGCTAGATGGGTGTTATGTGAAAGTCATCACCTGTTTTTGGGGACGACCTGCTAGACGTTTGCAATATATAGGAATTTATTGCTCTGACGAAATGATTTCCTGTGTGCAAGCTCAAAAAGAAATACTCAGAGAAGTTGCAGACAACATGGGTTTAATCCAGGTTGTCTGTATGAATGCCAAGCGATTGTTGCGCGATCCGATGTCGAAGGTCAAAGAGAACAACCCACGTCTATGGTTGGAGTTGCAGTGGGTTGCAACTTAGTGATTCATCGCATTAATTGAGAGGGGTAAATTCTTTTGTAGAGAGGACTTTATTCCTCAAATATTTAAGCACGCTTTGTGCTTACTACAAACCTATCGACCACTAGAATAACCAGCACCTACGGTGAATACAAAGTATCAACGCAAGTAATGAAAACTGGAATTTTCTGCAATTACGATAATTTTCACCAAGATGCTCGTCGTGCCATCTTTGAGCAAGTTGCACTGGTAAAACAGGCAGAAAGCTTAGGTTTTGAGGAAGCGTGGGTGAGTGAACACCATTTTAGTGAATCTAATCTCAGCCCGTCTATGTTGGTGTTAATGGCACATTTGGCGGGATTGACTTCAACTATCCAATTAGGCACTGCGGCGGTGTTGCTGCCATTCCATAACCCGATTCGGGTGGCGGAAGATATTGCCACTTTGGATAACCTGTGCAATGGACGATTATTATTTGGAGTTGCCAAAGGCGGCCCCTTTCCCCAACAAAACAAGCATTTTGCGACCCTCCCAAGTGAAGCCCGTCCCAAGATGCTAGAGGCGATCGCACTGATTCAAAAGCTCTTATATGAAACTGATGTATCATTTAATGGGCGATATTATCAATGCGATCGCTTAACAATTTACCCAAAACCATTGCAGAGTCAAATACCAGTGTATGTTGCCACTGGCGGTGATGACGGTATCGAATTTGCTGCTAAACATTCCTTCAGCTTGATGGGTGGGCCGCCATTCTCCCTACACAGATTGAAGGATACTGTTACCAAATATCGAGCCTTAAATTCTAGTGGTGCGGAAAACTTAGTGCTGGCACGCTTCTTTTTTGTTGGCAAAACATACGATGAGGCGGTGAGTGAAGCGTTACCTTTCGTTCGCAAATTTAGCCAGAAAATGAAAGCTAATTCGGCTGAAGTATTGCAAAATAGTGCGAATCCCAACCAAAAACCATTCGACCGCACAAATATTTGTTTCGATGAAGATTATTTGATTGAGAATTCAATTATCGGTGATGTGGAGACTTGTCGAGACAGAATCAAGAAATTTCAGGACGAATTAAATTTAGGTACGCTAGCACTCAAACCCTCGTCTGCGGATTTGCAAAAAAACCTAGAGAGTTTGACGCGCTACAACCAAGAGGTGCGAAATTATGTCTTCTAAACTATACCAGCTTCCTCCCGATGATTTACCTCCCGCTGAGGTAACAAAACAGGATGGAATGCTGCAAATGGAGTTAGAACAGTCTGCTGGCAGATGCTTTTATCTAGCCTGCGATCGCATTACGCGAGTCCTGTTATCTAATTGTCAGTGGTATCTCACAACAAATGCTAGCATCCTCACATTAATTATTGATTGCCCTGACTTAGTATCTTACTGGCATATTGTCAGCAATATTCCCCAGTTGGGTAATAGGTTAGAGCGGTTTGCTAGCAATGGTAAAATCCGCGTTTATCCGCCATTCGGTAAAGGAACGCCGTTTGAAATCAGCGTAAATGAAATATCAGCTTATCGAGATTGGCTTTGAGGTAAATATAAACTGGGAATCATCCTTATCGCTGTTTTCCACCCTGTACTTTTAAAGTGCAGGGTGTTGTATTTTATGAGAAGTAGAATTCATTTTTTAAATTGAATACAGTTAGTTATTGAAGTAGAAATAACTACTGTAATATTGGTTTATTTTTGTATTTTGAGACAGAAATATTTAGGCGATCGCTATGTCTACGCTCAGTGGTAGTCTAATTAAAAGTGCAGTAGCGATTATCTAAACTTATCTACTTGCTTATGTCTAAACCTGCTGATATCAGCACTAAACGCCTAATCAGTCTTGCTCCTGATAACTGGGTAAAATGGGTAACACAAATTCCCGATGTTATTGTAGGTGAAATTCTCAACTCAGAATTTCAGTGGGTTAGTAGACAAAGTGATGTACTTATCCGTGTCGAGAATCCGCAGTATGGAAAATTTCTAGTTGTCAATGAATTACAACTGCGCTATAAACCGGAAATGCCACGACGGATGCGTGCTTATGCAGCTCTAGCTGAAGAAAAATATAATTTACCTACCTATCCAGTATTAATCAACATTCTTAAAGGAAGTAACACAGACATACCTACAACATATACATCAAATGTTGCAGGTTTAAGAGCAACTCAAGATTATCGGGTGATTAACCTATGGGAAGTTGATGTAAATACTGTCTTTGAGACACCATTACCATCCTTAATTCCATTTGTACCCATTCTCAAAGGCGGTGAAAACGAGGTTGTAATTCGAGAAGCCTTGCAAATTCTGCGTCAGGATGAACAATTAAATCAACTTGAAACAGTTTTGGCTTTTTTTGCTACGTTTGTAATAGAGAGTGCCCTAGTCCAAGAAATCATGAGGTGGGATATGGCTGTGTTGCGTGAGTCGCCTTGGTATCAAGAAATTTTACGTGAAGGAGAAGCACGCGGAGAAGCACGCGGAGAAGCACGCGGGGAAGCACGCGGAGAAGAACGCGGACGACGAGAGGAATTATATTCAGGTATTGAATTGGCACTGGAGATTAAATTTGGGACTCCTGGCTTAGATTTAATGCCAATCATTTACCAAATCACAGATTTACAGCGATTAAAAGTAATTCAACAGGCTATCAAAACCCTAAATACAGTTGAGGAACTACAGCGAGTTTGTGATTGATTTACTGGTTAAAAAAACTTGTGATTTTTTCACTTAGCGATTTATACCACAATACGCTTGGGTTAAGGCCAAAAACTAAAACTGGCGTAGCGCGATTATCGCACTCTTTGCAACGAATACCCACCCCCAATCGCACCGCCAGTTCTAACCCCATAAGTCAATACGGTTCAGTTAAGGCTAAAACCACCACAAAAATCAAGGATGAATTTTCCCATCAGGCATCCTTGTTCCTTGAAGATCGGCTCCTTGAAGATTGGCTCCTTGAAGGTTGGCTCCTTGAAGGTTGGCTTGCAACAAGTTAGCTCCCTGAAGGTTCGCTTTTGATAGGTTCGCTGTTAATAGATTCGCTTGCGACAATCTAGCTCCCTGAAGGTTAGCTCCCTGAAGGTTTGCTTGGTACAAAACAGCTTGCGACAATTCAGCTTGTGACAAGTTAGCTCCCTGAAGGTTTGCTTGGTACAAAACAGCTTGGTACAAAAAAGCTTGCGACAAGTTAGCTCCCTGAAGGTTGGCTTCCATCAAATTAGCTCCCTGAAGCTTGGCTTCCGTCAAAGTAGCTCCCGAAAGGCTAGCTCCCTCAAGTTCTGTTCGGTACAAAGTAGCTCCCGAAAGGTTAGCTCCCTGAAGGTTGGCTTTTGTCAGGTTAGCTCCCCAAAGGTTAGCTCCCTGAAGGTTGGCTTTTGTCAGGTTAGCTCCCCAAAGGTTAGCTCCCTGAAGGTTAGCTCCCTGAAGGTTAGCTCCCTGAAGGTTGGCTTTTGCCAGGTCAGCTCCCCAAAGGTTAGCTCCCTGAAGGTTAGCTCCTGATAAGTCGCAGCTCACACACTTTTTGGTATTCAGCAGCTGCTTAACGTGTTCAGGATTGGCAGCATATCCGGGAGTAGTTAAAAGAGTAGAAGTGCTAACACTAATAACCAGAAAAGCTTGGTAAATGTTTAACTGCATCCTAGTTCATTATACAATTCGAGAGAATTCTCTCATATTTGCATTTTTTCAGCTTTTTACTCCAAATTTCTCAACGTGATAGCAAGATTACAGAGATGTAGCGATCATCTTATTAGAAAAAATACTTCCAGTTTTGATGAACCCCCACAGGGATTTCGTAAGTCAGTGACTTGATTTGACAGGTTTTAGTTTAAGCGCAGAGGGACGCAGAGTTTTTACTATAATGATGCAGTTAGCCACGCATACCAATTCTCTAAGCCAGCACCAGTAGTTGCAGAAACCTGAAAAATCTGAATTTTGGGATTTACTTCCTTAGCATATTCTATGCACTTTTGAACATCAAATTGCAGGTAAGGTAGCAAATCGATTTTCGTGAGAATCATGATGTTACTAGCACGGAATATATGCGGATATTTTATCGGCTTATCTTCTCCCTCTGTAACGGAGAGAATCACAACTTTTGCCTGTTCTCCTAAATCAAATAAAGCTGGACAAACCAAATTTCCTACATTTTCAATCATCACAACTGAATTTAGTGGCGGATTCAGTTGCTGTAAACCTCTTTCTATCATTGAGGCATCTAAATGACAGCCTGTTCCGGTATTGATTTGGATGACTTTAGAACCTGTTTCTTTAATTTTTTTGGCATCGTTAGCAGTTTCTTGGTCGCCTTCAATGACACTAATAGATAATTGATGTTTTAAATCATTGATAGTTCGCGTTAAAAGAGTTGTTTTTCCAGCACCGGGAGAACTCATTAAATTTAAAGCGAGAATATTTCGACCTTTAAACCATCCCCGATTTTGGGCAGCTAGTAGGTTATTTTTTGCTAAAATATCCTGTTCTAAAGATATCGTTGTGTTGTGTATTTTGGCATGAATTTGAGGCGCTTCTATATGAGTATCATGACTGTGGAAGTGAGTGATAACAGTACCATCTGATAAAGTGTGAGTATGATGATGCTCAAATTCATCTGTTTCTAAATTGATAATTTTAGTTTCGCCATCATCAGAACAACCGCAGGTTACACACATAATTCCTCTATTTCTATTTCTTTAATTTTCAGTTCTTCACCAGTAATTAAATCTAATTCCACGCTACCGCAATTACAGGTTCCAAACGGTTTCTCTAAATAAATTTCTGCACCGCATTGACGACATTTTGCTAAACCGGGGATTTCTAAAATTTCTAATTTTACCCCTGCTAAAACTGTTCCTTGAGTGCAAATATCAAAACAAAATCGGATAGCATCGGGCATAATGGCTGAAAGTTTGCCGATTTCTAATAAAACTCGCTGCACTTTTGCGCCTTTGGCGTGTTCAGTCACAATTGCCACAATATTCTGAGTAATTCCAAATTCGTGCATATTATAAAATCTATTAAAAATTAACAAATTCGTGGCAATTGGTCGCCTACTAACATATCAACAATCCTTTCAGCACCAAAAGCTGTTTTTAATAAAACGATACCTGGGGGTGAGGTAATAACTTCGCCAATAATACAAGCATCTTTCCCTGCTGGGTGGGATTTCATAGCTGATAAAACATTTTCAGCATTCTTTTTTGGAACCACCACAACTAACTTACCTTCATTTGCTAAATACAATGGGTCTAAACCGAGAATTTCGCAAACTCCGTTGACTTCTTCACGCACTGGGATAGATTCTTCAAAGAGACGAATTCCCACGTTAGAACTGAGGGCGAATTCATTTAGCACTGTAGCTAAACCACCGCGTGTTGCATCTCGCATAGCATGAACTTGTGGACATACAGGGAGAATAGTTTCTACTAAACTATGCAACGGCTGACAATCACTTTCAATATTAGTATCTAAGGCTAATTCTCCACGGGCAATTAAAATTGCTGTTCCATGATTGCCTATTTCACCATTAATTATTACTGCATCTCCAGGTTTAATATTGTGGGCAGAAATGTTAACTCCTCGTGGGATAATACCAATACCAGCAGTATTAATAAAGAGTT
Organism: Nostoc sp. EspVER01; assembly: GCF_034530635.1. NCBI lineage: Bacteria > Bacillati > Cyanobacteriota > Cyanophyceae > Nostocales > Nostocaceae > Nostoc > Nostoc sp. EspVER01. Next base: position 35,882 of record NZ_JAVRCS010000034.1, on the reverse strand, counting down.
TATCGGCTGCACCGCGATGTACAACTTTTGTGTCACCAGTGACAATTTGAATACCAGCTTTTTCTGCGGCTGCTTTCATACTGTTTGCAACACGGCGTAAGGTTTCTACTGGTAATCCTTCTTCTAAAATTACGCTGCAAGTTAGATATAAAGGTTTAGCACCACTGACAGCTAAATCATTAACTGTACCGTTGACGGCTAATTTTCCTATATCACTACCGGGGAAAAATAACGGGTCTACAACGTATGAATCTGTTGTAAATGCGAGTCTGTCTCCTTGTTGGAGGAGAGGGGTTAGGTTGAAGCTAGCTTGGTCTTCTAGTTGGGAGAGAATTGGATTATCAAAATTGTTGACAAAGATATCATCAATTAAATCGCGCATGGCTTTACCACCGCTGCCATGTGCGAGAGTTATGTGAGTATCTTGTACTTTCTTTTGGCGGCGGCGGGTTTGTTCTATTTTTTGGATTGGATTTGTGGGGGAAATATTCATATTAAAATTTTTTTAAACGCAAAGGGACGCAGAGGGAAGCGCAGAGGTACGCTGAGTATTTATGAGATGTATTATTCTGAGGAGAAGCCGCAGGCGGGGAGGGGTTCTTGAGTTATTTTTGGTTTTTGGGTGATTGTTCTTTTGGCAATGGTGGAGAGTCGCCCGTATTTGTAATAAGCTGCACAAGCACCTTCGGAAGATACCATACAAGTACCGATTGGTGTTTCTGGTGTGCAAGCTGTACCGAATACTTTACATTCCCAAGGTTTTAAGACTCCTTTGAGAATTTCTCCACATTTACAAGCTTTATGGTCGGCTACTTTGAGATTAGGAATGGTAAATTTAAGTTCGGCATCAAATTGAGCATATTCAGGTTTGATTTGTAATCCTGAATAGGGAATGTCACCTAAGCCGCGCCAATCAAAACTATCTCGGACAGCAAAAACTTTATTTATCGCTTGCAGTGCTACTGTATTCCCAGATTTTTGAACAATTCGGTTATATTGGTTTTCGACTTCACAACGATTTTCTATTAGCTGTTGCAATAGCATCCAAATTGATTGGAGAATATCTAAGGGTTCAAATCCTGATACGACTATTGGCTTATTATATTGTTGGGAAATAAATTGGTATGGGTCGCTGCCAATCACCATGCTGACATGGCCAGGGCCAACAAATCCATCTAGTTGTAAGTCGGGATTATCTAATAGTGCTTTGAGGGCGGGAATCACAAGGACGTGATTGGAAAACATACTAAAGTTAGGAATTTTTTCGGCTGCTGCTTGCAGAATAGTGAAGGCGGTGCTGGGGGCTGTGGTTTCAAAGCCTAATGCGAAGAATACTACTTCTTTGTCGGGGTTATCTCTGGCAATTTGCAGGCTATCTAGGGGAGAGTACACCATACGGATGTCTGCGCCTTGTGCCCTAGCTTGCAGTAAAGTGGTTTTGGAACCGGGAACTCGCATGGCGTCGCCAAAGGTGGCAAAAATAACGTTATGATTTTGAGAGATTGCGATCGCATCATCTAATCTCCCTTTTGGCATAACGCATACTGGACAACCAGGCCCATGAATTAATTCAATGGCTTGGGGTAAAATTTCTTCGATACCATATTTAAAAATGGAGTGTGTATGTCCGCCACATACTTCCATGATTTTGATAGGTTTTTCTAGCCGATTGCATAATTTGGCGATTTCGCGGCATAAGGCTTCTGCTTTTTCCGGTTCGCGGAATTCGTCAACATATTTCATAAGGATTGGGAAATAATAGGTTTTATGTCAATATGGCTTAGTTAAGTATTAATTAAGTACCAATCCCTGCTTGTGCTGCTGCTAATTCTTGGAATAGTTGTAATGTCTCTGCTGCTTCTTGTTCGTTAATTCGATTCATGGCAAAGCCAACATGTACTAATACCCAATCCCCAATACAAGCTTCGGGGGGATGTTGTTCATCTACGATACAAGCAATATTTACTTCGCGCTTAACACCACCAATGTTAACTATGGCTAATTTGTGGTCAACGTTGGTTATTTCTATAATTTGTCCGGGGATTCCTAAGCACATTTTTTTATTTTTTAAGATAAATGAACCACAGAGAACGCAGAGAGAATTATTGTTGAAAGAAATTTTGTTAAATATTAACACTCATCTATTAATTGTGCGGCTGCAATAACTGCTTGTCCTAAAGATAAGCCGCCGTCGTTAGCTGGAACTAAACTGTGAGTAAGTACTTTTATTCCCAATGTTTGTAATTTTTTGGTAACTTGCTCTAACAATATACAATTTTGAAATACTCCTCCTGTTAAGGCTACCTGATAAATCAGATTTTCTTGAGACAGATGCTTAACCATTTGCACAATCGTATTCGCTAAACCTTTGTGGAATTTGGCAGCTATAACAGATTGTGGGATTTGCTGCTGTAAGTCATCAAGCAAGGCTTGCCACATTGGACGCGGGTCTATACAGTAAATACTATCTGAAATGCTAAAACTAAAAGGATATATTAGCGTTTCTTTATCATTATTTAAGCTGCTAACATCTACTATAGCTTCCATTGCGATCGCAGCTTGTCCTTCATAGCTACATTCATCTCTATAAATACCGATAGCCGCCGCCACTGCATCGAACAATCGCCCCACTGATGAAGCTGGAGGAGAGTTAATTCTTTTCTCTATAAGTTGATTTAGTAGTTGGAGTGGCTGGTTTTTCAGAAATTTTACGATTTCTAAGTCAGTATACTTTTGTTCACAATCATCCCAAAGGTTAGCAGCTACTAATTGGGCATAAGTATTACGCCAAGGCTGATAAATAGCTTGTTCACCACCAATCATTGCTACTGGTTTAAATGTTGCTAGTCGTTTAAATTTCCGGTAATCTGCTAAAAGAAATTCTCCACCCCAGAGTTTACCATCATTGCCGTAACCTAAACCATCTAAAGCAATACCTAATATTGGAGGTGCAGCTAAAGGAATCCCATTTTCTGCCATGCAAGCAGCGATATGGGCGTGATGATGTTGAATTGGATAAATTTTGATTTGATTTGTGTCTGCAAGTTCTTTACCAAGTTTACTTGAAAGATATTCAGGATGTTTATCAATGGCAATTACTTCTGGTTGATACTCAAATAAATTTAAGTATAAATTTAAATTTTCTTGGTAAGCGTTGAAAGCGGCAGCATTTTCTAAATCTCCCAGATGTTGAGAGAGAATCGCTTCTCCTTCACGCAATAAGCAAAAGGTATTTTTTAACTCACTGCCCATTGCTAAAATTGGCGGTACTTTGTGAAATCCCAATGGTAAACTAATTGATGCTGGTGCATATCCTCTGGCACGGCGAATTGTTTGAACTTTATCACCAATAACACGCACAACCGAATCATCTACCCGATTAATAATCTCTCGATTGTGAAAGAGAAAATAATCAGCAATTGTTCCTAATTTTTCTCTTGCCTCTTCATTATCAATACATTGTGGTTCATCAGCAAGATTACCACTTGTTAAAACAATTGGGCGATTCATCCGCCGCAGAATTAAATGATGCAGGGGCGTATAAGGAAGCATGAAGCCAAGGGTATTTTGCCCTAATGCAACTGACGATGCTAATTGTTTTTTATCTGAAGCTTGTAATAAAACAATTGCTGCCGCAGAACTGGTTAATAATTCTTTTTCTTTGGTGTTGACAATACAATATTGTTCAATTATCTCAATATCCCGCGCCATTAAAGCAAAGGGTTTATGATAGCGCTTTTTCCGCTGACGCAATTTTTGTACAACGGTTTCTTGTGTTGCATCGCAAGCTAGATGAATCCCACCTAACCCCTTAATTGCCACAATCTCACCTTTTTGCAACAAGCTACAAACAGCATCGACATCATCCAACATCGAAAACATGGAAGCAGTAACCGATTTCCCATCAGCGCGTTCTAACCAAGCTGCGGGGCCGCAAATATGACAAGCTACAGGTTGGGCGTGAAAACGACGGTTTTCGACATCATGGTATTCTCTTGCACATTCTGAACACATGGCAAACGCAGACATACTGGTATTACATCTGTCATAAGGAATGGCACGAATAATACTCAGGCGGGGGCCGCAATGAGTGCAATTAGTAAAGGGGTAGCGATAAAAGCGGCTAAAGGGGTCGAATATTTCTTGTTGACACTGGGGACAAGTAGCTGCATCAGGAGTAATTTCTGTTTGAATGGTATTATTGACACTACTAGAAATCATGAAATTATCAAATTTCAATTCACCTTCATAAGGAGTTCTAGTTAGTTGATTAATTCTTGCCAATGGTGGAAGTTCTGCTTGCAATCTGGCAACAAATTCGGTTATTACTTCCTCACTACCAGATACCCGAATTAATACACCTTGTCCATCATTACAAACATCTCCATTTAAGCCGCAGGCTTTCGCCAGACGATATACAGTAGGGCGAAATCCTACTCCCTGAACAGTACCGCGAACTCTAATTTCTTCAGTCGGCATAGTTAAACTGCCACAGCAATATTCGGTTATTTCCAGAATCAGCTATCACTGCTGTATTGTCACAAATTTTTATCCCGTAACACCAATTTAAGCTATCTCGCTTAGGTAGTCCAAAATTACGATTTTCACCTTTACTTTGAAAATTTATTTGTCCTGCTAACCCATCTGCCACTACACCTTGCAGTGATAAAATTGATTCTGGCTTTCTCCATCCTAACAACCGGGAATTAGCTGTATCTGCAACTACTAACCAGTCGCCAGCCACGCTCACACCATAAGGCATACTCAAACTACTAGCACTAGGATAATAGACTCCTTGATTCATTTCCACAAAATCAAAGCTTTTTTGTCCTAAAACCACTGCACAAGGGGTATTATTTTCTGTTGGTATTCCCTGCCAAATCATTACTCGATGATTACCTGCGTCGCTGACAACTAAATTTTCTCCCCAAAGGGTGATATCGTGACACCAGCGCATACTCGCTGCGGTTGCAGAAGCACCGCCGTTTTCATTGCGAGATATCATATCTGGTTGTCCCAAAACTACATCAGCAGGTTGACCATTTTCTGTTGGGAACTGATGCCAAATTAATACCCTGCGATTACCAGTATCGGCAATAAATAGCCGTCCTTGATGATAGAAAACACCATAAGGCCAGTGCATTGTATTAGCAGATGCTTCTTGACTTCCCCGATTTGGTTCATTATCGACAAAATTAGCTTGTCCTAACACCAAATCTGCTGGAACATTGTTATCTTCTGGTAAGTTTTTCCAAATTAACACTCGATGATTCCAAGCATCTGCGACAGCTAACCCTTCACCACAAGCACAAATCCCAGTTGGTACACTTAAGGTTGCGCTTCCTGGTGTACTTTTAGCATTTTGTCCTTCATGATAAAAATCAGGTTGTCCAATTACCCAATCAGCAGGTTGACTATCTCGTGTGGGTAATTTTTTCCATCCTAATAATCGATGATGTCCTGTATCTGATACCCATAAAGGGCCGGTTTTTGATAATAAACAAGCACCACGAGGCCCAAACATTGTTATGGGACTAGGTGCTACAGGTATGACTAATTGTTGTGGTTCGAGAATGTTACCTAAAATTACCTCTGCACCTTGAGGTGATAGAGGTAAATATTTAAAAATTTCTGTTGCTTCTAGCGGTAATTGTGATACGGGATTAATTATGATTGGGATATCCATGAACCGCAGATAGACGCTGATAATTATTTAAAAACATTAATGCTGATTAGCATGTAACAATAGTAACGGTTTTGAATTATGCTTTTTTCAAATTCAGTTAAAACCTCTAATCAACTTCTGTATTAATCAAGCTGAAAAAACTCAAGATAGCCTTTAGAGGATGTTTGAAAAGTCCTATTCTCGGTATTAAATAGTTTTAGATCCCCCTAAATCCCTCTTAAAAAGGGGGACTTTGATTCCGGTTCCCCCTCTTTTTAAGGGGGGTTAGGGGGGATCTAAAAGTGCCTAAAGTCACAACAAAATACTTTTCAAACAACCTTTTAGTAAGTTTTGCTACATAGCGAATCTTTGACATGAGTGCGCGATTTACTGAAATGAGAAAGCAAACTGGGATTTGAGAAAGTAAAAGCTTATTTTGCTTGCGGAAAACACTAAAATGAGTAAGTCAAATAGCTTTTTGCTTGCGGAAAACACCAAAATGAGTAAGCAAACTGGGGTTTGAATAAGTCAAAGCTGCTTTTGCTTGCGGAAAACACCAAAATAAATAAGCAAACTGGGGTTTGAATAAATAAAATGACCTTTTGAGAAAGTAATATGCCTTTTTACTTTCTCAAAACACTAAAATCAATACCTGAATTACACAAATGAGAATGAATTCAGAGATATTGAGAAAGCATTCGGGCATTTTGCTTGCACAAAACACTAAAATAAATGCGCGAACTACTGAAATAAAAAAGCAAATTAGCCGTGGTTGACTAATCGCCAAGTAGATTTGCTGAAATTTTACCTTCGCATTATCATTTTTGTAGTTTTACAAAAACCTTATTTTCTTTAACCTTGACTGGATAAGACTGAAGCGAAACATCAGGCACGGTTAAGCATTTACCTGTCTCCAATTTGTACTGAAATCCGTGGGCAGGACAGGTAATAATACCATTTTCAACTTTACCCTTTTCTAAAGGAGATCCTAGATGGGTACAAGCATTACGGTAACATTTAACTGTAACGCCTTGACGATGTAAAATTAGTGAAGTACCAGCAAGTTGTACTGCAACTACACTAAATTCAGGAACTTCATCAAGGGTCGCTACTTTCATCCAAGTACAAGTTATTTTTGAAGAGAATGGACTGATTAAACCAGAATTTGCGTTCTTAACAGCAGGGCTATTATTAACTGCAACAACTTTAGTAATTTCAGGACAATGGTTTTTTATTGCCTGTTCTACTCCCTGAGATAAAGTCAAGGTAGAAGCCGGACAACTACTGCAAGTGCCGATTAATTTGACTTCTACTGTATCTGGGGGCTTAATTGCTACTAGTTCTACATCTCCATTATGGCTTTTTAAACCTGGGCGAACTTCTTCAAGGGCTGTTTGAATTCGCTGTGCTAATGGTGGTTTTGGTGGTTTTACTAGTTCGTGATAAAGCAGCACTGCGTACACTACTTCATCAGTCACAGCATGACGCAAACCTGACATTGATTCTTGCTTTAGGCTTTTAATTAAATTAGTCAATGCTGCCTTATGCAAAGCTTCAATTGCCCTTTTTAGACCAACTGCTACACACCGTTGGCTTTCATCCCACTCGGATATAATTGCCTCAAAGCGGTTAATTTCCCTAACTAATTCTTCAAGGTTTGTCATTAGTCATTAGTCATTGGACATGGGGCATGGGGCATTGGTTATTCATAAATGACCAATGACAAATTACTTCATTTTGAAATCTTTGAGGAGAAAGGGCATAGTCAAGCCTGTCACTAGACTAGATAATGTTATTGGTAAACAAAAGGGAATGTCGATTTGGGCAAACAACACTAGCAGGAACGAACCTATAGTAGTAGCAATAGCAGTTCGTTGAACAAAATATATTGGATCGCGCAGTAATTTTCCTTTGAAAAATAACTTTGCAGAAAACCACCCAATTTCTAACATATTGACTCCTAATATTTTGTTAGTAAATTTAGGATTATAAATCCTAAGAGAATAGCAGGAATTACACCAGCCGGAGCAAATAATGCCCCAAGCATTGCTGAAAACTGATAGCCGATATCTTTTCCAGCTAACAGCATTCCACCAATAGCACCGCCGATCATAGACAAGACTGTTGCTATGGCTATCCACACTAATCCTGTTGCTATGTTCAAGTCACCATCTGCTAAACTTGTGAGAAAATCTCTCAGAGAAGGGTTTGTTAAAATATCTCTCATGCTGTTTTTTCCTGATCGTTAAGGAAGTGGGGGGATAAAGAAGATGAGGGGGATGAAAGAGACAAGGGACAAGCAGAATAGCCAATTCCCAATGCCCTATTCCTTATTCCCTATTTCTGCTTCAATGTCTTGTAGGGCTTGGGCTACTATCTGTGCTTGTCCCATTTGTTGGTTTTGGGTAAATATTTCTAAAGCCTGTTGATAGTAAATACGTGCTTGTGAAAGATTTTTAGGATTGCCAAGTTCTGGCTTTTCTGAGTCGTCAGGTAAGTTGAATAAGGCGTTGGCTTTGTTTGAGATTGTGTTTGCGTACTCTAGAGGTGTATCTTGGAGATTACGGACTTTTAGCGCTTCGTCATAAGCTGCGATCGCACGTAAGTTATTCTCCACAGGATGGGAACTCACTAAATATTGCAAAGCGTTGCCTAAGTTGTTTTGCAACATCGCATATTCTCTCGGATGATCGATCAAGTTAATATGCTTTAGCGCTACCTCAAATGATTGCACAGCTAAACCTTGACGCAAGTATTCCCGTTCTGATGCTAGTGGCATAGAAAGGTAAGCGATCGCAATATTGTTATACAAAATCGCGTATTCTTGAGGGTAATCTTCCCAAGTAAACACCCGCAACGCCTCATGATAAGCCTGGATGCTGTCAGTTATCCGCGCCAGATTGAATGGCACAAGCGACTGCAACACCAGCCCAAAATTCATCTGCGTCTCTGCTACTTCTTCTAGTGAAGCTAATTCTTGTAAAATTGGCAGTGCTTCTTCATAACCTGCTTTCGCTTGCATCAACAGTTGGTAATCAGCATCCGGTATTGCCTGTAACGTCCCCGCCATGCCCACTTTGGCCCTGGCTTTCAGTAGGGGATACTCCTCACCACACATTTCATAGGCCCGGTAATATAAACCAACTGCATTCCGCAAGTCTTGGGCAGCTTTGGGCTTTTTTTGAAAACCCTGTGCGATCTCAATCAGCATTTGGATTTTTTCTTCTGCTGAGGCTGACTCCGATGCAACAGCTGCTACCGCAGCTTTCACCGCCGAATCTGTAATGCTGGGGGCCATAACTCTGCCGTACTCTAGCCAATTAGGAATTGAGTCTGTTAACACCCATGAACGATCGAAACACGCGATCGCATTTCATCACGGGCCATACTGATTTACGCAGGCTTCGAGTCCTTTAGGCGGAATTCCCCTTTTTGATTTGAGCTAGGATTAAAGACTAGAAACTAGGGAAAAAACTTAATCCCCTATAGCTAATGTCCTATACCATGCTCAATACAATACTATAAAACACCCTATTTCTAAAATTCTAGGGGGAAATTGCTAATATTAATGTCAGTTTTAAACACCTAATATTTTTTAAATACTTTTTGTATCATCGTCTTATACAATTTCAATATTTTTTATTGAATTGTTGACATACATATATTTATTGTACTCAAAATAGTCATCACGGGTTAGTCGTTGTGTAAAATATCTTCATCAACTGTAAAACAAGCTCCTTTGAAAACAGACAGTATCTTTTATCGAATCTTTCAGAGTATCCCCAGTACTTTTTTTGAACTGATTAATCAACCACCACAACTAGCTAGTGCTTACCAATTTTCTTCAGTAGAAGTCAAACAATTGGCGTTTAGAATCGATGGCGTTTTCCTCCCAAATACGCCAGACTTACCGATTTATTTTGCCGAAGTGCAATTTCAGCCAGATAAAAAATTCTACTCACGTTTATTTACTGAAATTTTTAACTATCTCGATAAAACCGAATTAACTAACAATTGGCGTGGTGTTGTCATCTTCCCCAACCGCAGCGTTGATACTGGAGATACCGAAAGATATACAGAATTACTCAACTCACAACGAGTAACTCGCGTCTATCTCGACGAATTAAGCTCCATTGAGGCATCATCAATTGGTATAGAGACAGTTAAACTCATCATCGAACCCGAATCAACTGCGACAATAAAAGCTGTAGAGATAGTCAACAGTGCCCGACAGCAAATTCCTGATGTCACTACTATTAGGGAAATAATACAATTGATAGAGACGATATTAATCTACAAGTTACCGCGATTGAGCCAGGAGGAGATAGGAAAAATGTTTGGATTAAATGAATTAAAGCAAACTAGATTTTACCAAGATGTTTTTGCAGAAGGGAAACAAGAAGGTAGACAGGAAGGTAGACAAGAAGGTATACAAGAAGGTAAGTTAGAAACGATACCCCAATTATTAGGGTTGGGTTTAAGTATTGAGCAGATAGCTCAAGCGTTAGGTTTGGACGAACAAGTTGTTAGGCAAGCTGCACAACCAAAATCCTAAAATAATAGGGTGCGCGAAGGATTAACAGTGCGTTTAATAGAGACGATATTAATCTACAAGTTGCCGCGATTGAGCCAGGAGGAGATAGGAAAAATGTTTGAATTAAATGACTTGAGGCAAACTAGATTTTTCCAAGATGTTTTTGAAGAAGGTAAACAAGAAGGTAAACAAGAAGTTAAGTTAGAAGTGATACCGCACTTATTAGCGTTTGCTTTCAGTATTGAGCAAATAGCTCAAGCGTTGGGTTTGGACGAACAAGTTGTTAGGCAAGCTGCACAACCAAAATCCTAAAACAACTGATATATAGTTGACGGGGCGCAAAGTTTAGTGCCCCTATTTTTGGCTCATTTATTACATAAAAATCTGATTACTTAAAATACTCATCACCTCACACGCATTAACAGTTGATAGTAATCATTAATCATTACATAGTTTTCTCCGTGAGAAGTTAAGCATGTTGAGAGAAGTTAAGCATGTTGAGTTTATTTAATGTCAACATTTAAAAACAAGAGGCAGTGTTTATTTTTACTATTTTAGATTTGTCATGTGTGTTGTATATAACAGACAGAGCTATTGAAAATAATCTTGAGAGCATTTCATTTATTGTTAATGATTAATTCTTTTTTAATGAAAGGAAATTAGATAAAAAAATATCTTACTATTGAAAAATAAATATTGATAAACAGGTGAGACTTTGCAAGGATTATCACCTACATCATGCATGGGAAACAATACAAAAACACCTAGCCGATGACTAACGTACTATGGCTACAAGGTGGTGCTTGTTCAGGCAACACCATGTCATTTCTCAATGCTGAAGAACCGACAGTCTGCGATTTAATTGCTGACTTTGGTATTAAGGTACTTTGGCATCCTTCCTTGGGGCTGGAACTAGGCAACGATTTGCAAACACTGCTACGGAATTGTATTTCTGGCACAATTCCCCTAGATATCTTGGTATTTGAAGGCAGTGTTGTTAACGCCCCTAACGGTACTGGCGAATGGAATCGGTTTGCCGATCGCGCTATGAAAGATTGGTTAGCAGACCTCGCCAAAGTTGCTAAATTTATCGTCGCGGTGGGAGACTGTGCAACCTGGGGAGGAATTCCTGCCATGTCACCCAACCCCAGCGAATCAGAAGGTTTACAATTTCTCAAACGTCAAGAAGGCGGCTTTTTAGGGAAAGATTTCGTATCGCAAGCTGGATTACCTGTAATTAATATACCTGGATGCCCTGCCCATCCCGACTGGATTACGCAGATATTAGTTGCGATCGCTACTGGACGCATAGCAGACATTGCTTTTGATGAACTAAATCGTCCCCAAACCTTCTTCAACACCTATACCCAAACAGGTTGTACTCGCAACGTCCACTTTGCTTACAAAGCTTCAACTGCCGAATTTGGTCAGCGCAAAGGCTGTCTATTTTACGACTTGGGTTGTCGTGGCCCCATGACTCATTCTTCCTGCAACCGCATCTTATGGAACCGCGTCTCATCTAAAACCCGCGCCGGAATGCCTTGTTTAGGTTGCACAGAACCAGAATTTCCCTTCTTTGACCTCAAACCAGGAACCGTATTCAAAACCCAAACAGTCATGGGAGTTCCCAAAGAATTACCGCCAGGGGTGAACAAAAAAGACTACGCCTTACTCACAATGGTCGCCAAAGACGCAGCACCACCTTGGGCAGAAGAAGACTTTTTTACTGTTTAGTCATTAGTCATTAGAGAATGTTTGAAAAGTCTACGCTTGTATTGAGATCCCCCCTAGCCCCCCTTTTTTAGGGGAATAACCTTCTCAAAGTCCTCCTTTTTAAGGAGGATTTAGGAGGATCTAAAGTTTTCGATACCTCAGTTACCATTTTTCAAACAACCTTTTATTGAACAACAAATGACAAATAACAAATGACAAAGGACAAATAACAAATGACAATTCAATCATTAGACATTTCGCCCGTTGGTAGAGTTGAAGGCGATTTAGATGTTCGAGTTGATATTGAACATGGAAGAGTAGTCAACGCCTGGACACACGCTGAATTATTTCGCGGATTTGAAGTTATCCTGCGTGGTAAAGACCCACAAGCTGGATTAATTGTCACGCCTCGCATTTGCGGCATTTGCGGCGGTTCTCACCTGACATCTGCATCTTGGGCATTGGATACAGCTTGGGAAACAGAAGTTCCCCGCAATGCAATTTTAGCGAGAAATCTTGGTCAAATTGTCGAGACAATTCAAAGCATCCCCCGCTATTTTTATGGTTTGTTTGCCATTGACTTAACCAATAAAAAATACCGCAATAGTCGCCATTATGAGGAAGCTGTTAGACGCTTTGCCGCCTTCACTGGCAAATCTTATGAACTAGGCATAACAATTTCCGCTAAACCTGTAGAAATTTATGCACTATTGGGCGGACAATGGCCTCATTCTAGCTACATGGTTCCTGGTGGTGTGATGTGCGCCCCAACTTTAACAGACATTACCCGTGCTTGGGCGCTTCTCGAATATTTTCGCACCAATTGGTTAGAACCAGTGTGGTTGGGTTGTTCTTTAGAACGCTACGAACAAATCCAAAGTTATGATGACTTCAGAGATTGGTTAGATGAAGACCGCAATCATCGAGATTCCGATTTAGGTTTTTATTGGCGGATGGGTTTAGATATCGGTCTAGATAGATATGGCGCTGGTGTTGGTAAATATGTCACTTGGGGATATTTAGCCCATGAAGATAAATACCAAAAGCCGACTATTGAAGGACGAAATGCGGCGATGATTATGAAAAGTGGAGTGTATGATAGCTTCGCAGACACTCACGTTTTAATGGATCAGTCATTTATCCGCGAGAATACAACTCACTCTTGGTACGATGAAGGGACAGAGGATATTCACCCTAGCGATCGCACCACTAAACCCACTGCAATCAATACCAAAGACTTCGATAACGCCTACTCTTGGTCGAGTGCAGTCCTTCACAAAGACTTCGGACGTTTGGAAACTGGCCCCTTAGCGCGGCAATTAGTAGCTGGCGGTAAACATGGCGAATCTTGGCAACACTACGACCCCTTCATCCTTGATGTCTTCAAACGGATGGGTGGCCCTAGTATTCATGTGCGTCAGCTAGCACGAGTTCACGAAATTGTCAAGTTATATCGCCAAGCTGAACACTGTTTGCGCGAATTCAAGTTAAACGATCCTTGGTATATTAAACCTACAGAAAAAGATGGACGCGGTTGGGGTGCAACGGAAGCAGCGCGGGGTTCCTTATCTCACTGGGTGGAAATAGAGGGCGGTAAAATTAAGAATTACCAAGTTATTGCCCCTGGTACTTGGAATATTGGCCCTCGTGACGGTGAAGGAATCCGCGGCCCCATTGAAGAAGCTTTAATTGGCACACCCATTTACGATTCTAGCGATCCGGTGGAAGTTGGTCATGTGGCGCGATCGTTTGATTCATGTTTGGTGTGTACAGTCCACGCCCATGATGCGAAGACTGGTGAGGAGTTGGCACGTTTTCGCACAGCTTAAGTCTCAAAATATCAGATCATCTACCACAACCCACATTGAGTGCTGCTTAATGGCACTGCAAAACTTGAACAGCAGTCAACTTTAGATCAGCAAATACAAGCGAAGCGATCGCACTATCTCCTAAATACACCTTCTCCTCATAAAAACCCTCTACCCATTCCAGAACTGTCACTCGCTGTTGTATCGGATCAACAATCCAATACTCAGCGATACCCCGTGCGGCATACTCAGATCGCTTATAGCGATAATCACGACTACTCTGATTTGGACTTACCACTTCAACCACTAATAACGGCGGTGGCATCTCTGGCATTACCGTAGATCGTTTAGCCCCCTCCATCGCCGTCGCCAACTCCTCAGAAAACACCACTAAATCAGGAACGCGCACCCGTGAGCCAGTAGTCATAATTTCTGTTTTCATCGACAGCCGATAAGCAGGAATACCCAGTTGCACAAAGCAGACAAGGATAAACATGGCAATTCGTCGATTTATCTCACTCTCAGCCGTTATCAGAAGCAATTCTCCATCTTCAAACTCATAGAGAGCATCTGTACCATCGTCATAATTAAAGAACTCCTCAAGAGTCATATTCCCAGATGCAGCTTTATCTAATGTGATTGCCATAATCACCTTACCTTCTGGTAAAAACATCATTAGCTTACTACTATCACAATATCTCTAGGACTTACCCGTTTAATTTAATTATCAGGTGGGTTAGTCATAAGCTCACTTTACAACTTACTGGATTAGCCATATACCTACGCTAAGGTATAGCCAGTCGTAGATATCGCTTCACAGATTATATTTATTACTAAGATTTTGGTTCGATCTCAAATTCAAGTTTGGAACGGTAGAAACACACATCAAACTCTAGGAAAAAGTTTGTCTGTCCAAAAATTAAGGGTACATTCGCTCTTCTCACCCAAGCAAATACCAGTTGAACTGGCGTAAAATTACCGATCTCAACGTTTGCCAAGAATGGCATTGCTGGCAGATTGCTCAGGTTGCCTGCTAATTGAATAATCGCCCTGCTATCATCCCAAACCCCACCTAACTCAATACCAATTTCATAGAGTAGAACATTTACAGTTGCACCACTGTCCACCAGTCCAAGAGCTTCAACCGCACTATCTCCTAGACAAAGACGCAGTGGAATCCGTGGCAAACTGTCAAACTCATTTTGAGAAGTATCAATAGTCGAGTATTTGAATCGCATCTGGTCACATTTGATCTGTCTGTTTCAATGCCTGCATAAGAACTTCACCTGCACCAAACGAATTGTAGGGAGTAGGCAAATCATAGGTTTTAAATGGTTCTAGAGGCGAAATATCTTCGTTAGTATCCAATTCTTGTGCCAAAATGCGGATTAGCTTAAGTTTTTCTGATACAGACAGTTTGCGGACAGCAGGAAGTAGCTCACTGAGTGTCATGTTTCGCGCTCCATTTATCCAACCAGGCTCACTTATAGCTTACTAGATCCGTTATCCAACTGAGCGTAGGCGTAGCCTGTCGTAGACATCGCTCTTGCACCACTATGACAATCAGACTAAACTTAGTTTGCAGGCTTAGTTTAATCTTATGGAAACCGTAAATATTCATCAAGCTAAAACGAATCTCTCAAAGCTGTTGTCACGCGTAGAACTTGGAGAAGAAATCATTATTTCCAACCGAGGTATTCCTGTTGCTAAGTTGGTTCCGTTTCGCTCCTCATCAAATCGACTCAATAGTTTAGGGCAGGATCAAGGGCGTTTCGTAGTACCAGATGATTTCAACGCGCCTTTGCCAGAAGATATTTTGGTAGCATTTGAGGGCGGTGAGGAGTGAAACTTTTGCTAGATACGCAGTGCTGGTTATGGTGGTTTGCCCAACCAGAGCTTTTAAATGAAGCAGCGATCACCCATATTGCCGATGAAACCAATGAATTGTGGCTCTCAGTTGCTAGCATTTGGGAAATGGGGATAAAAGTTGCGATCGGCAAGTTACCACTGTCAGATCCCATAGACAGTTATATTTCTAGTCGGATGGGGGTGTTGGCAATGCGCTCTCTAGAAATTACAGCTTCTCATGCTTTACAAGCGGCTGCGTTACCTTTGCACCACCGAGATCCTTTTGACAGAATGTTGATCGCACAGGCTCAGATAGAAGATATGACGCTTGTGAGTGCCGATTCGATGTTCAATCAGTACGACATTTCACTACTTTGGGCAGCCAAATCCTGAGATTTTAACATTTGATTTCTGGTTAAGTGTTAAACCTCATCGCCACTCCAGCATTTCTTCAATCGTCAAACCAATATCACTCGCAATCTGCCGTAGCAACCTTGGTGAGATGTCACGCCCTTTGTGGAATGGGACTGTTGTTCCTCGTCCATCTTCGTGTCGAAACTGTTTGTGTGAGCCTTTCTGACGCACCTCCACAAACCCAAGCTTCTCCAATATTCGTACAACTTCTTAGGGTTTCAGAATAGGAATATTACTCATGGTCTACTGAACCACAATCTGTTGTATACCTACAAACTCTGTCTCGAATACCAGATCCTCGTCCTCTAGAAGCATTTCAATAACTTCACGCAAATTTTCCTGCAATTCATCCAAGGTTTCGCCTTGAGAATGCGCTCCAGGAAAGCCAGGGACATAGCCCACATAGAACTTAGTATCAGAATCTCTTTCAACGATCGCAGTAAAAGTTTTCATATCATAATCATATACAAGGCTCACTTTACAGCTTACTGGATTAACCATCTACCTAAGCGATCGCCCAAAAGATAAATTTGGGGAAAATGAAAGAGAAATAACCTATTCCCAATGCCCTATTCCCAATGCCTCATATTCAAAACTCGTAGCGTAACACACTAAAACTTATAGAAATAGTGAGTTAGGCTTGCCTTAATGCATTTGCATAAAACAGCAATTTACACGGTAAGCTTGTGTCTGATTTAGCGCTACATAATTATCTTCCTCGCGTTCCCGATGCAGCATTGCAAGAATACATAGAATGGTGTGTTTTAGAGCAAGCTCAAGCCGCAGAATGTAACTTTACTCCTGATAGAAGTAAGTTAAATAATTTGCCACCAGAAGACTACGTTCCGAAACTAGTAGAGCAGTTCATGAAAGTTAAACCAGACCCAATTAAAGCCGGTTTGGTAGCTGCGATCGCTGGCAAAGAAGCTGACAAACATGGTTTATCTGGTTTAGCGATCGCTGCTGATTTTGTATCTCTTTATGTCAAGTACTTAATTCCTAAAGAAGGAAGTACTAAAGAACAGGCTGAAGAGATATTAACTAAAGTGTCACAAGATCAGTATGATAAACTGACTGAAGTTGCCAAGAAACATGGTGTAGCTTTATAGTTTCCTGCTGATAAGTTACTTCTTCAGAGGCTTTGTCTATACTATTAGCCAAAGCCTTTTGTGTAACCCTGCATTTTGCAGATTATGGTAACAACTTAAAGTAATCGCAGTGTCTTGAACGAACAAGCTCAAAGTCACGACAATTTAGTGTCAAAAATTTCATAATTATGTTGCATGAGACAAACATAATTTCTGATTTTATTGCTGTCAATCTCATCCGATGAATAATTGATTGCTGTTCTTTCAAAGCCAACTGAAAATAAATTATTTTGGATAGCGATAAATTTATCTTCATCCATACTATTATGAAGCAGCAATAAAGTATATATTAAGTCAATATAAAATATTGATTAACTGTCTTAACTGTCTTAACTGTCCTTGCATCTTGAATAGCGATCGCTAGATGATACGAACACGGTCTTTAAAAAAGCCAAACTAATCAACCAAATCATTTTTAGTTTAAGATAGAGGTTAACATTATGATGCTAGGTGGACTTCTTCCGCCGATCGGTTTGCAGATCCCGCTCAGTGGCTACACGGTAAATACACCGCTGAGAGTGGATGTCTTAGGGATCATTACGCTGGACTTTAAGGGAGGGCTTCTAGTGCGAGTAGAGGCCAACCTCGCAGGTGGTCTTGGTGGCGTTAAGCTAAAGGTGATCGGTCTCGAGTTCTCGGCTGATAGTCCTGTGCTCGGCAAGGTTACCATCAGTCAGGCCGATATCGACGAGACGCCGCTCAGCCTGCTCGAAGTTACCAAGAATATGCCGCCGACTTTTCGGCAGACTATGTTTCTGGATTTAAATGTGACAATCGAGAAGCCACCAGGCGGCGGTCCGCCCCTGGTGCTGTCGAACACTAAGACGGCTACACTGCTCAACGACAACCTTACGATGTTTCCGCCGCAAGGTGCCGTTTACCAATTACAGCAACCAGTAGACCTCGCGCCAGTCGGAGCGCCGAACCAGGTCGTTGCCCAGCTTCTCCAGTTCCCCGTCACGTTGTCGCACAACCCGTAACAAGCCGGACTGGGGGCTGTCATTGTAGAGTGAACTACCTACATCCACCGCGATCGCAGTGGATGTAAGGTTCTGGAATTCCTGATTAGTCGTCTATCTCCAAATTTTCATTTATCTCTATTCTAGTAATACAATGCGATCGTCAAACTTAGCCCCCAGTTTGCGATCGATAGACTAAGCGAATAAAATTTATCCCATGCTCACTATTATTGGTTGCGGAAATCTCAATCGCAGTGACGACGCAGTAGGCGTAATCATTGCTCAACGTTTACAAAAATATCTAGCTGAAAACCCTCATCCTCATGTGCGAGTATATGACTGTGGCACCGCAGGGATGGAAGTAATGTTTCAAGCTAGAGGTAGTAAACAATTAGTAATTATTGATGCAAGTTCAACAGGTTCTGAACCGGGTGCTGTGTTTAAAGTTCCAGGAAAAGAACTGGAAGCAATGCCCGAACCTAGTTATAACTTGCACGATTTTCGTTGGGATAATGCTTTAGCCGCCGGACGGAAAATCTTTCAAAATGACTTTCCTGAAGATGTGAAAGTTTATTTAATTGAAGCGGCAAATCTTAGTTTGGGACTGGAATTAAGTCCTGCTATCAAACATTCTGCTGATTTAGTTTTTGAAGAGGTAGCTGCACTCATCAGCCAGAATAATAAGTAAAAATTTCTAACTCTTGTACAGACGCGATTAATCGCGTCTCTCTTATCTATGCCCAATCCCGATAAACAGAAAGTTCATCTACCCTCATCTCAAAAGGTATACCTTGACTTTCTGGCGGACAAACACGGATTTTAGCACTGTTAACAATTCCATATAGCAATGTTCCCATTGGCACAATTTTTTGTAAAACACGCCAATTAATAACTTGATCGGGACATTCAATTACCAATGTCAGAGCATTGGCGTGCGTTGTGACATACCACCGACAATCAGACAGTAGATTTTGAATGGTGCGATCGCACGCGTCATAAAAGTATCTGCTAATAGAATACTCTAATTGCTGCCGCAGTATAATATCAGCAGATGTCGGTTGCATCGGATGTGAATCATCACCATTTAAGTAATACATCTTTTTAGCCATCTCTCTTTAGCTTCCTGCTTATATTCCAATCACCATTCCATAAAGTACATCTTTATTCGTTTCTAATAATTCTTGGGTTTCGTCATCATAATATGCACCAATTCCACTACACTCAATTCCCAAATAATTACTAGTTAAATAAAGTCTTTGTCCGAGAAAACCAGCTATTTGCATAGCAGTTTGATAATTTAAATAATCTGACACAAAAAATAAAGTTACTGCGCCATCTCTAGCAATAGCCTGATTAATACATAAGTAACCTGTCTTTTCGCTAAAATTACCTGCTTTAACCAGATGTGTACCTCTATATAACCCAGGTGTCATTTTTTCTACTCGATGCACCACTGAGTAAATTTCTATTTCCTCATAGTTTTCTGTCGGTATTGACTGTTGAAGTTGTTGCACTACATATAAATAATCTTCTTGAGAAATAGCCTCTTTCCGGAAACGTCTAATAGAACGTCTATCCCAAACAGTTTGATAAAATTTATCCCGATCGAAATCAAATTGAGGATACTCTAATTTTTGCTGACGACTCTTTTCTAGAGTAGTTGCTTGATAAGCATCTTCAATAAATTGATTGGATTCAAAATAATCAGTACCAGAGACAAAAGGAACTTTCAGCCTTAAGCTTCTGATTTTCTTGTCTTGTATTTCTCCTGACACCGCACAAGCAGTAATAAACTCTTTATTCTCCAATCCCAAATCAGAATTGAGAGCGAGTTTATCAAAGTCAAAAATTAGTTGTATATCTCGGTTGTGGAGAAAAGCTGAAGCTGCGATCGCACCTAAATGGTGTCCGCTATCTAAGAAGCAATATCTTATGCTTCTATTTTGATATTTCCAGCTAGACCTATAATAAACACAACTAATTAAAAAGATGAATCCGTTGATACATTTACCCGGTATAATATAATTCTCCAACCCATCATCAATTAATTCATAGATGAGAGTTAGACAATTATTCTCAACTTCTAGATGGTATATACCATTTACCATTCCCTCAATTCCACGAACCTGTACGTAAACTTCCGTAGGATACAGAGCGCCTGCTGATGGATTCACTCGCAGTTTATAAGGGCCATCTTTATATACTTTTTCTAGTGTTATCGCACTGGTTAATGAGATAAAAGAGTGAACAGGATTATTGAGATTTAATTTCACTCTCCGATAAAACTTGGGATAAACTTTAAATGCAGATGGCTGTGTTGAAGCATCTACATAATTTGGATCGAGTTGTACCGATAAGTAAGAATGCTTGGTAGCGTCATGATAAGCTTTGCCCAATATCTGACTTGATGGCATTTTTAATTATCCTTAAGACTTCTACGTTGCTAGCAAAATCTATCGCTTTATAATCGTCTAAGTTTTTTAAATATAAATTAGGATGATGTTCTAAAAGTAACTTGACGACTTCTGTCTTTCCGGCTGATGCTGCGTACATTAAAACAGTTGCACCGTTATCATTTTGGTTGTTAATGTCAATGTTATGAGCCAAGAGTAAATTAATTAAATCGTAGTGATTACCAAAACAAGCAAACCATAAAGCATTGTTGCGATCGCTATTTCGAGCATTAATATCTACGCCTGTATCAATTAGCTCTTTGACGACTGTATAAACTCCTTCTCTTGTCGCTTTCATTAAAGCTGTATCACCATTTTCACCTGGCTGATTCAAATCGCCAGGATTATAGCCTTTTGCTATTAGCCATTGGGTTGTTACGCCACTCAATTTTTGACTGTTGGTTAGATTCATAACTACTCCTAAGTTAACTTTTTTACTAATATAAATTTGCTTGGCAAATAGAATGGTGAGCAATGCTCACCATTTTTGCAAAAATGTTATTTAAATCCTTTTAACTTACATATATGCTATCAATTTTATAAGTTTAAATTATGAATCATTTATAAAGAACAGCAAACATTCATCTTAAAAAAGCTTGAAAAATAATGGAAAAGCAGTAATTTTTACAGTTTTCTTACATCAGATAGATTAATAGCAGATATAGGTGGATTTAGATCCCCAACTTCTTGAAGAAGTCGGGGATCTGCACTTGGACAGTAAGTGTGTATATTTTCAAATTGACTGACAATGATAAGAATATAAAATATTATCTACATCTTCGATGGTAAGACTTTGGTTATCAGCTAAAGCTTTCAATCTATGGGTAATATCTTTAAGCTGGGATAAATTAAAGGAAAGTCCTAATTCATTAGCTCGGTGATTAACCGCCTGTTTTCCAGCCAATTTATGATTAATTAAAATTGAGCGCGTTACACCAAAACTCCGGGGATTAATAGCTTCATAAGTCTCCGAGTTATTGAGCATAGCTTTAGTATGAATACCAGCTTTATGACTAAAAGCACTTTCCCCAAAAACACAATGGTTAAAAGGAATAGAAATCCCAACTTTTCTCGCAACTAATTCATGCAAGTAACCAAGTTCATCCAAGCGATATTTAGACTTAATCTGCTCTGGATTTGTAGCATATAACCTCGCAATAAATCCAGCTAGTGAGGTAATACCATTTCGCTCACCAATACCCAGAACACAAGTATCAATATGAGTTGCACCCGCTTCCAGTGCTGTATAACTGTTAGCATTTGCACATTCTGTATCATTATGACCATGAAACTCAATATCTAAATTAGTGAATTGGCGCAAAGTTTTCACTAATTCAAATACTTGCATTGGGGTAATAATTCCTACTGTATCGGCAATTCCTATGCGTTTGACAACTCCTAACTTTTCAATCTCAGAATAAATTGTAATTAAATCTTCTATGGAAGTGCGTGACGAATCCTCAGCCGAAAACCGTAACTCAATATCGGGGGCTTGTTGATGAATAAAAGTTAAAACTTCAGATGCTAAATCAATAATTTGATTAATATTTTTACCATGACTAAACTGACGCATCAAAGAAGAACTACCAATAGTTAAATTAATCCCAGCGACGCCTGTTGCTAAAGCGACTTTAGCATCTTCTAAGTGACAGCGAATGTGAGTTAATATTTTGGATGGCAAGCCTAACCTAGCTAATCGTTCACAGTCTCGTCTAGACTGAGGTGAAGCAATTGGTGACGTTAACTCTATATATTCTACTCCAAATGCAGCAAGGGCCTCAGCAATTTCGACTTTATCATCTGAAGAGAAATTGGCTTTGACGAATTGTTCACCTTCACGGAGAGTACTTTCTACAATTGCAAATTCAGATAGCGACATTGAGTAATCCCTATACTAATTCTTACTAAGGATATTCACTTGTTAGTTTTTATATTAACAGATTTGCATAATTGAGAAATAATTGCTTTGGCTGATTCTTGGGGACTGGTTATAGTATCAATTATAAGAGAGCGATCGCTTGTATCCATCGCTTCTAAAATCTGTTTTGTCGGAACCGAATCATAGTTCTGACTCTCTTCCACAAATATTTTTAGTTTTTCTCGCAATTCTACACCTGTAACAACTTGTTTGCTTACAAGTTCTAAGATTTGTTGTTCTTCTTTAGGAGTAAAATAAGCAGAAGCCTCTGGTACGCCTAAACTAGCAAAATTGCTCAGTACTTCTGGGATAATTTGCATACGATCGTCTAATTCTTGATTAGCAATTCGATCAAAAGAATCATGACGTTTTAGAAGCCTTTCTAAACGCACCGTATTTGGTGCGGTCAACATTACAAATTTAGCATTTTTTAAAGCTGTAGCTGCATAGCGAACCTCATTTTCACCACGCAAACTATCGAAAACTAACATAGAGTTTACTTCTTGTGGATTGATGTGTAGAGAAGCTAAAATGTGACCCATTCCACCAGGAAAGTATTCTCGATAAAGGCGAGTATAAGTTAAACGTTTAATCCGGCAATGAGGCTGCATGAGTTTCTCTTGCATTTTTAACATTGGCGCAATTATCACGCGTTCGGTTAAAACACGACGATTAGGTAAAAGTGTAAAATCCAAGCCTTCTTCAGCCAAAGCTTTTGTGATTGTGCTTTTCCCCACACCAGTCATACCTACTATAATAAGTAAGGGAAAACTTGTTATTGGCAACCAATCTTTAGGAACAGGAAATCCTACACCTCCAACTGGACTTAAATGTTCAAAAAATAGATTTGGTCTTGTTGTATTAACTTGATGCTGCACAATATAAACCTCTTTTTAGTTTAGTCATTATAAGTACATAAATATTTTCTAGCTTCGGTACTTATACATAATTAACTAGCTGTGTTAAATGAATGATCATATCCATCAATAGTTAGTTTTTTTAAATTTTTTATCTTACTTTTTGCAGCAAGTGACTACCACGCCTATTTTTGTAATTCTTGTCAAGCAGAGATACTACTGTTAAGTAAATGAGGATTATTTCAAAATTATTAAGATATCTTAAAAAAAGCTAGTTTTAAAATCAAAACTTGCTAACTTAACTAAGGTATAAATAGTTCAAGATAGTGAATTAAAAACATGGAAATTAGCGCTCGTAATTCTCTTAAGGGTACTGTCAAAAAAGTTGTACATGGTTCAGTTAATACTGAGATAACTTTAGAACTAGCGCCAGGAGTAGAGCTAGTGTCAATCATCACAAAATCATCAGCAGAAAAGCTAGGACTTGGAGAAGGTAAACAGGCTTATGCCGTGATTAAAGCATCAGATGTGATAGTTGCTGTTGATTAAAAAATAGAGTGGCTTCCTTTGCAAGCTACTCTATTTTTCATATCAAATTGCATTTATATAATTTAGTGACAAAAAGAGTGCAATAACTTAGTTTGGTGTAATTACAGCAATCATATTAGATTTTTAAGAATTGAAAATCATAGTTCCCCGACTTATTTAAAAAGTCGGGTATTTTATTTCTCATAAATAATTAAGGATATACATAAATGCTAATTAGTGGAATTATCACTAACGCGAACATAAATCGCTCGGACACTTTCTAAATCTAGTACAAAATCTCTGTTATCAATCTTGAGGATAAAAGAGGGAAAATCTTGCTTTAAACTAATATGAGTTCCTGTTACTATTCCCATGAATGTAAGTTTTTTCAAGATTGTTTTATCCTGAGTTTTACAGAAAATTACGATTCCTCGCTCTCCTATTCTCAATAACTCTAATGAACAGCCAGTAACACTAAAGCTGGTAAACATTTTAATTATAAATTAGGAATTGTGAAAGGAAGAAGGAAGTATATTTTCATCCTTCGTCCTTCATGTTTTATTTGGTCGCTAAAGGCAGCAACCAAAGTAGTAACTTAGACCAGATATGCTTCTTGATGTGTCTTAATTGTGCAATTAGAACGAGGATAGGTTACACAAAGTAGAGCGTATCCTTTAGAAACCTGATCGTCATCTAAAAAGTTTTGATCGTCTTGATTAACTTCACCTTCGACAACTTTACCAACACAGCTAGAGCAGGAACCTGCATGACATGAAAAGGGCAACTCAATACCATTTTCTTCTGCTGCTTCCAAGATTGTCGTTTCTTCGTCAACTTCAATTGTGGTGTCGATGTCTTCTTTTTTGTTGATTAATCTAACTTGGTAGGAAGCCATTTTCCGATTCTCCTCAAACGTTATACAGTTGGTGTAATTTCTGAAGTTTTTGAGCAACCTATCCTACTTTTTGCTTCCCTTCTTCTTACAGAGATGCTAAGTTCAGTTAGCTTCTTTATAGGGGTAAAAGATGCAAAGCGAACTAGAAGCTATTTCAAGGGCATTGAAACTCTGCGGAGTGTGTCTATGGGAAATCTCTACAATTGACTTAGCACTAACGAAATGATGTTAGCTTTAGCTGCAAGGTACACCAGTAGGCGTACCATCGTCTGTTTTAAAGGACTTGCCACAACCGCAGGTATCAGTTGCATTGGGGTTGATGAATTTAAAACCGCTTTCCATCACTCCCTCAACGAAGTCAACGATAACTCCGTCTAATAAGGGCGCACTTTTGGCATCAACGTAAACTAGCACTTTGCCTTGCTGGCTTACTAGATCATCTGGTTGGGGCTTGCTGGTGATATCGATCGCATATTCATAGCCACTGCAACCACCATCTCTTACCGAGATGCGGACACCTTTAGTTGCGCCATTAGCGTCGGGTGCTGAACCTTTGAGGAATGCTCGCAGATGAAATTCTGCTTTTTCTGATAAAATGACGGCCATTAAGTCTCCTGATTTGTAGCGATTAGTTGTTTTGATTTCAGGTGGGGATTGTCCTTTGTCATTTGTCTTTTGCTAATGACTAATGACTATGTTGTGTAATACCTGTGGGTTCCATCGAATTGGATTGTGCGTGTCTCCAAGGCGCACTATTGCCGCATACTGGACAAGAGCGATCGCGGTGAGAACGGCGTTTAGCAAATTCCATTCGATTTAAGTCGATTGTCAGCAATTGCGATAATAGAGGCTGACTAAACCCGGTGATCAGCTTGATTGCTTCCAGTGCTGTTAGACAAGCTAGGGTTCCAGAAACAGCGCCTAGAACTGAAAAGCCGCGCTGATCCCACTCAGGCTTT
Source organism: Nostoc sp. EspVER01 (assembly GCF_034530635.1). Taxonomy (NCBI): domain Bacteria; kingdom Bacillati; phylum Cyanobacteriota; class Cyanophyceae; order Nostocales; family Nostocaceae; genus Nostoc; species Nostoc sp. EspVER01. The sequence continues at coordinate 10,183 of NZ_JAVRCS010000034.1, read as the reverse complement.
TCTGGAAACAGACAAGACAAACAAGGAGTCACACCAGGAATAATCGTTGTCAGGTAAGCCTCCATCCCATTCATTGCAGCTTCCACCATTGGCTTACGCGATCGCACACAGGCTTCATTTAACAAATTGCGCTCTGTAAAGTTGTGGGCGCAATCAAGAGCCATATCAGCCGACTGCACTAACGAATCTACATTTTCCGGGGTGATGTAATCATGAACAATTTCCACTTGGACATCAGGATTAATCGCATCCAGAGTTTCTTTAGCTTTGAATACCCTTGGCTTACCTACCCAATCATCAGTCATGAGAACCTGACGATTCATATCATCTAGCCGCAAGTCACCACCCCGGACTAGGATTAGCCGCCCAACGCCCGCTACTGCTAAGTAAAGCGCCGCTGTACCGCCTAATCCTCCCACACCTGTAACCAAAACTGTCGCTGACTTTAGGCGTTTCTGTGCTGTTTCGCCAAAATTTGGAAGCATCATTTGGCGACGATAGCGTTCTAATTCGGTAGGCGTTAGGTTAACCAATTTATACCTCCTAATCAGAAGTGATTTCTGTCAGTGTGACTACATTTTTCGGCTTGTCGTTAAACACTTTGAACAGCTTTTGTTCATAAGCTGTCGATTCGATAAATAGCTGATAAGCTTTTTGCAAAGCTAAAGAATATTGATTTAGTCTCTCTTCTTGACTCAAGTCAGGAGAATTATCATCAATTTCCTGCATGTGTTGAGAAAACTTTTTCAGAATATGTAGACGATGCACATTCACAACTTCTAAGTCGTAGGACATATTAAAGAATTGAAAAAATTCTTCTGCATCTACGAGCTTCTTGAATTCATCCATAGTTCCAGTCATTTAGCATTCTCCAATTGTTTCAGATGTTGCTTAAGTTCATCTAACTGGCGATAGATTTCATAAGTTGCGGTGGCAACATCCATAAGTTGTTTGTAATCTGTTGGCAGACCTTCAGCTAAATCATGCAGATCCATTTTCATTTGACCTGCTTTACTGTTGAGCCGTCTGATTTGTCCTTGTAGTTCCTCAATACTCGTTTCTTCTGCTTGCACAATCAGCCACTCCTTTTCTAAAAGTTAGGAGTTAGAAGTTATGAGTTATGAGTTATAAATCAGGAACTGTAGATCATGAATTATCAGTTAATAGTTAATTCAACTCCTCACTCCTAACTCCTCACTCCTAACTATTTAAATTTTCCCAACTTCAGGAAAACGTTTCGCCAAATCAAGACCTTTTTTGACGTAGTTTTCTCCCTCTTCTGCTAATTTCTCTACTGAGTCAAAGCCAAAGCGATGGGCATCTCGCAGGGTTTTCACGGTTAGCAAAAGACGACCAGAAAAGACTAGGGCCCAGCCAAATCCTTCATGGCTCAAATCAACTACAACCTGGGATATTAAACCTGTTTCTTGTTCAATCCCAGCCGCTACAGCCCGAAAAAATGCCATAATCCGGGCTTGAGTTACCGGATCAACTTCGCCCTCAACGGAGATTTCCCGTTTCTTTTGTTTGGTGACAATAAAGGGTTTGAGAATCAACTCATCCGACCAAGTACGATAAACTCCATAACTGTCTTGACCACGGATTTGTTTGATTAATACCTTAAGAAAAGGTGAGTTCAAGACTTCAGTTGTAGCGGTTCCGTTAACACTATTATTTGCGGTCATACTGTTGCTTCGTCTTCAATTTCATCAGCAAAGTTTGTGGTTTTTGGCTGCAAAGCTTTACGCAACCAAGGTGGAGGATTACCTTTGAGGGTTTTCACTAGCTTATTTAGCACTTCACTAATTTCTTCTTCTTCCGATCGCGCCTTCACTGGGGTGACACCTTTCTTGATTAACCGAGCGGCGGCACTACCACCAATTGCTGTTACGTAAACAATCGTACAGTCACCTATTGCCTCAAGTTTTGGGGTGATTTTGTCTTCATTACCATCTTCTTTGAGTTCGCCTTCAAAGGTGAGGGTTTCTACGAAGTGATATCCCTCATCGGTAATTTCGTAAACATCAATCATTTTTGCCCATCCAAAGTGGGCGTTAATATGAACTCGGTCGCTCGTCGTGAAGGCTATTTTCATTGTAATTCTCCTCTCTAAAGTTTTGAATTTTGAAGCAATACGGTTCAGTTAGTGATATTTAGCTTTGGAAGATCCCCCCAACCCCCCTTAAAAAGGGGGGCTAATTTAAGACTTGCTCTATTCCCTCCTTTTTAAGGAGGGTTAGGGAGGATCAATTCTTAACTGAACTGTTTTGAATTTCAAGTGTGAATTCAAAACTCAGCGCCGACAATTCCGAACTCTTGGAACTGCTTAACTCTCGCTTCTTCTGCCTCTAAAAACAGGTTGCCGATACCAAATAAAAGCTCCATCGTGCCTCGATAGCCAACTTTGGTAAATTGACCATTACCTAAGCGGTCATAAATGGGCAATCCTAAACGATAAAGAGGAATCGAGAGGCGTTTTGCGATCGCACCCACATTCGAGTTACCAATCAGCAAATCAGAACCGCCCGCTAGACTCTCAAAGTCTTCTAAATCGCCGATGGTAATGCTTTTAACTGGGAGTTTTTCTAAGAGAGGCGATCGCGTGGTTGTCACCACAGCATGAATTTGACTACCCATCGATTGCAGGAAATGCACTGTTGACCACAACAAGTCTGGTTCCAATGCTAAAGAAACTCGTTTTGCACCGAAGTAAAAGTGAGTGTCCAACATTGCATCTTGCAACTGACGACGTTGGCGGCGATATTTTTCGGGTACGCTATTACCGCTCAGAATCGCCAATGCTTGGATAAATTCATCTACTGGTTCTAATCCTGTTAGTTCGCCAAACACCTCATAAGGTGTGCCAAAGCGTTCTTCCAGAATCTTGGCAGCCCCCCGCATACTTTCACCTAATGCCAGGGTAAAGGCAGAACTACCGACTTCTCGTAGCTGTTTTAAGGTAGTTCCACTGACTGTAACCGCACTATAATTATCCTCTAAATGTCCATCTAGAGAAGCGCCAAGGTCAGGTACAAAGATCGGCACTAATCCAAAGGACGTTACCATCTCTTTGATTTCCTGTACATCCCCAGGTGTGAAAGCAGAACCCGCCAAAATTGTGACTTGTTCAGTTCTGAGTCCACCCGCGCGAGGAATTTCCTTAACTATGCTTTCGACAGCGACAGCAAAGCCATCTTGCAACGCACCTTTAAAATCTGGGGTTGGTGCAAAAACGATCGCTAAATCATTCAATTCGGGATGGCGATCGCGGATTTCCTTCAGAAACCCTTCAATATCATCGCCTCTAGTTTCCGTTAACCCAGTGCTACATAAACCAATAATTTCTGGATTAGCTTTTTCTACCAGAGTGAGAATTGCTTGCTCCACATTCTCTTCGCCACCTAAGATTGTAGTGACTTCCGTCATTGCTGTGGTAGCTAAAGGAATCGCTTCCCGGAAATGCCGCACTAGGACAACTTTGGCGAAAGCAGTACAACCTTGGGAACCGTGGAATAAGGGCATTGTCCCTTTCAATCCCAAAAAGGCTAAGGTTGCGCCCAAAGCTTGACTCTGCTTGAGGGGATTAACTGTCAGTGCTTTGTTAGAAGCGGTAACGATCGCCATTAAACTTCCTCCTCTTCTTCCCAAGGAGCGGGTTTGCGTATTTGTTCCCAAATCGGGCTATACAAAGCTTCGTACAGTTCCCGCGCCATTTCAATCATTCCCACATAACCTGCATAAGGATGGTGGCGTTCTTGGTTGATATCAAGGAAAGGAATCCGAGCTTTCAAAGCTGTGTATTGGTTACGTCCACCAGCAATCAGCATATCTGCGCGAGTGTCTTTAACCAGTTGTAGCAATTCTTGAGCGTTGCCTTTCTCCAGCATGATGCCATCGTTGCCAATCAACTTCTTGATTTTGGCTTTATCTTCTTCAGTACTTTTTCGAGTACTAGTAGCAACAACTTCAATGCCTAAGTCTTTAGCAGCCGATATAATCGACCAACTCTTAACACCACCTGTATACAACACAACCCGCTTACCTTTGAGTCGAGCGCGATAGGGAGCTAATGCCAAATCTAAAGCAGCCGTTTCTTCTGCAATTAGCTTTTCTGTCCGCTCCTGTAAATCAGCGTCGCCTAATTTAGCGGCGATGTTTCGCAGACAGCGATTCATATCATCGATGCCGTAGAAAGACTCTTCAATGTAAGGGATGTTGTAACGCTCCTCCATCTTTCTTGCCATATTGAGCAGCGCTCGTGAGCAGATCATGACGTTGAGCTTGGCACGGTGGGCGTAGCGAATTTCATTGTAGCGAGCATCGCCCGTAATTTTAGACAGAATACGGATGCCTAATTTTTCTAGCAGTGGTGTTACTCCCCACATTTCCCCGGCGATGTTGTATTCACCGATTAAGTTAATATCATAGGGCGTTGTATGTTCCGGTTCTGCTGTTCCGACAACATATTCTAATAAAGCTTCACCACCAAAACGGTTGCCCAGATTTTTACTGCCAATGAATCCTGGGGCAATGACGGGAACAACAGGAATACCAATTTTCTCAGCCGCCGCTTTGCAGACAGCATCCATATCATCGCCAATTAAGGCTGTAACACAAGTGGCGTAGACGAATACTGCTGCTGGTTGGTAACGCTCTTTGAGTTCCAGAATCGCTTTGTAGAGCTTCTTTTCGCCACCAAAGATGACATCATTTTCACCCAAGTCAGTCGTAAAGCCCATTTTGTAGAGTTGCGGGCCAGACGACAGACTACCACGACTGCCCCAGGAATTACCAGCACAGGCGATCGGCCCGTGGACTAGATGCGCTGCATCTGCGATCGGCACTAAAGCAATCATTGCACCATCAAAGGCACAGCCCCCTTGAGCCGCGCCAGGTTGTGCCTGTTGAGCGCATGATTTGTTTTTCTTTTCTGCTTGTTTGTGCTGATTATGTTCGCATCCTGTCTCAGTCAGCAGCTCGTTGATTTTGCCTTGGGTGCTTTTCATCTCTCTTCTCTTAATTGTTAATTGTCCTTTGTCATTTGTCATTTGTCCTTTGAATAACTAATGACTAATAACTAATGACTAATGACCAATGACTAATGACTAACAAATGTATCTTGTGACATCCTCTCCACATACATCAGCGAGGTAAGATAGAGCGCGGAAACGCAATCCTACAAATTCGTCATATAAAGGATTGAGTTTACATAGTGGTGGGATATCAATAGTCTTCCCAAATAATTTAATTTGTCGCTCAAAGGGACAACAACAAGGAATTGTTTGACAAATTAGATGAGCGATGCGATTATTTTTAACCTGAATTCCATCCACTACACTACGCAACGGATTAAGAAGATTGTGGAACCATCCTGGTTTTTTTTGATTAGGTGGATGGTAATTAGGATGAGGATGAGTGTGAGTATGTTCGTGAGTGTGATTGATGGTTTCCATCTATAAATTCCTTGGGTAAATGCTATCAAGAAAAAGGGGAGTTGGGGATTGGGGATTGGGGATTGGGCATTGGGTTTGGATATTTCCCTATTCCCTATTCCCTACTCCCTATTCCCCTTCTTCACCCTTTAATTAACACGTTGTGTTTCTACGCAATTTCTAACGAATCAAGTCGTAGGAAATATCTGTCTTAGAAGGAATGTTGGTGTTGCGATCGATTTCTTCAAACAGGGTGTTTACAGTCCAGTTGAGGAGGTTGATCACGCCTTGATAACCAATGGTGGCGTAGCGGTGTAAGTGGTGGCGATCCATGATGGGGTAGCCGATTCTCACGAGGGGAATCTTGGTGTCGCGCCACAGGTACTTACCGTAGGTGTTACCAACTAAGAAATCTACTGGTTCGGTGAACAACAATGAACGCATGTGCCACAAGTCTTTACCAGGCCAAACAGTTGCATGTTGACCGAAGGGGCTAGAAGCAAGCAATTCTTTGATTTCTGCTTCAAATACTTCGTTGCTGTTGTGAACCAAGATATGCACAGGTTCAGCACCCATTTCTAGCATAAAGCCAACTACGCTGTATACTAAATCTGGTTCGCCGTAGATAGCGAAGCGCTTGCCGTGAATCCATGAGTGAGAGTCAGTCATGGCATCAACTGCACGACCGCGTTCGATTTCCAATTCTTCAGGAATGGGGATACCGCTCAATTCGCTGAGTTTCATCAAGAACTCATCAGTACCCTTAATGCCCCAAGGACGGGAAACTGAGGTTGGTTGCTTCCATTCTTTTTCGATGTACTCGCGGGTTTTTGGTGTAGAGTGTGCTTGCAGAGCGATCGTAGCTTTCGCATTGATTGAATCTGCTGCATCTTCTAGCTTTGTACCACCTGGGTACATATCGAACTCACCTGTGTTTGGTGAATCGAGGTAGTCGCTGTTGTCGGCTAGAATTGTGTAGTCAAAGCCGAACAAAGAAGCAATCCGCTTGAGTTCGCGGTTGTTGCCTACGTAGGTATCAAAACCTGGGATGAAGTTGATTTTACCATTGCTGGTTTCTTTCTTATGACCTGCGGTCAAGTTAGAAAGAATTCCCTTCATCATGTTGTCGTAACCAGTGATGTGGGAACCGACAAAGCTAGGGGTGTGAGCGTAAGGTACTGGGAAATCTTGAGGAACTGAACCAGCTTGCTTAGAGTTGTTGATGAAGGCTTGTAAGTCATCACCAATTACTTCTGCCATACAGGTGGTGCAGACAGCGATCATTTTGGGCTTGTAGAGTTGGTAAGAGTTCGCCAAGCCGTCAATCATGTTTTGCAGACCACCAAACACGGCTGCATCTTCAGTCATTGAAGAAGATACACCAGAGAATGGTTCTTTGTAGTGACGGGTTAAGTGGGTGCGGAAGTAAGCAACGCAACCTTGAGAACCTTGAACGAAAGGTAGAGTACCTTCAAAACCAACAGCAGCAAAGATTGCTCCCAATGGTTGACAACCTTTAGCAGGGTTAACGGTTAAAGCTTCACGAGCGAAGTTCTTTTCACGATAATCCCAACCCTTTGTCCACTCTGCAACCCGTGTTACTTCTTCGGGGTCGTGACCGTTTTCAAACTGCTTTTTGTTTTCAAATAGCTGTTGGTACTCAGGCTGGTGGAATAACTCGACGTGATCTTGAATTTTTTCTGGATTCTGAGGCATTTCTGGATCTCCAAGCTTACTGAATTCTTTACTAATTGAGGTGTGAGTGGGATAGAGACGCGATTAATTCGTTACAGACGCGATTCATCGCGTCTCTACAAGGGAGTGGGAATATGATTCAAAATTCAAAATGCAAAAATCAAAATAAATTTTTAATCTTTCAATTTTGAATTTTGGATTCCCAACTCCCCCCTGGGGTTTTAGCCCCAGGTTATCCTTACTTATCTCACTCTCCCATTTCCCTAAACGGCAGCCTTAGCCTTAGCTTCAGCCTTCTTAGCCTGAGCTTTTTCATTCCAAGGAGCGCCAATTAATGACCAGGTTGGGCTGTTGAGTGCCAAGTCCATATCACGTGCGAAGATGGCAAAGCCGTCATAACCGTGATAAGGACCGGAGTAATCCTTTTGGTGGTTTAATTTTTTTCAACAGCCTAATGTTTGCAGTAAGCAATGTCTCTGCTAAACATTGTTTTCTGAGAACACATTTATTTTTAGCCTAAATATAGGCTAAAAACAGCGATGCATAATCAGGTTCAGGACTCACGCATCATCTAAATGTTGTCCTGAGCCAAGGCGTTGCTGAATAAAGTGATGATTCTTGTAGGGTGGGCATCCTGCCATTGGTGTCAAGTTAAGCTCAAACTTACTATGTCAATAAGTATTTAGGCTTAAAAATTCGGTTTTCAAGGGACAAAAAACGAACTTTTTCAGGGACTATTAATGCTTTGTTTATTAGCATCACTCCCAGCTTGTGTATATAAGTCAGAAAAAGTTCCCCTTTATACTTCGTTCCTAACAAAACCTATCGTTGACAAATGGGTTTTAACCTTAAGTTGACACTAATGGCATCCTGCCCGCCTGGAAATACAAGGGACGGGCAAGATGCCCATCCCACAAATATGCAACACCGCCTGATGTTTATGTTTATCTCTGCAATCACAGCAACAAAGAACGCACGATGAAAACAAAAGTACTATTGGAATTAGAGAAAGTTAATCTGCGTTTGAAGTCTGCAAAGGCAAAGGTGACAATTAGAGAATCGAATGGAAGTCTGCAATTACGAGCGACGTTACCAATTAAACCGGGAGACAAAGATAGTAATGGTACTGGGAGAAAGCAATACAATCTCAGTTTGAATATTCCCGCTAACTTGGATGGACTCAAGACGGCTGAGGAAGAAGCCTATGAATTAGGTAAGTTAATCGCTCGTAAAACGTTTGAATGGAATGATAAGTATTTAGGAAATGAGGCAATTAGAAAAGATTTTCAATCTATAGGGGGATTACTTGAAAAGTTTGAAGAAGAGTATTTTAAAACTCACAAACGCACAACTAAAAGCGAACATACTTTTTTTTATTACTTTTCCCGCACCAAGAGATTTACGAATCCTCAAGATTTAGCTACTGCTGAAAATCTGATAAGTTCAATTGAGCAAATCGATAAAGAATGGGCTAAGTATAATGCAGCTAGAGCGATCGCAGCATTTTGTATGACATTCAATATCGAAATTGATTTATCAAAATATTCCAAAATGCCGGAGAATAATTCCCGCAATATACCGACCGATGCAGAAATATCTGAGGGAATTCTCAAGTTTGAACATTATCAACATAACAGAGGTAATCAAGTTAATCAAAATGTTCAAGATAGCTGGCAACTTTGGCGCTGGACGTATGGAATGTTAGCAGTTTTTGGTTTACGTCCACGGGAACTTTTTATTAATCCTGATATTGATTGGTGGTTGAGTCAAGAAAATGTAGATTTGACATGGAAAGTTCATAAGGATTCTAAGACTGGTGAGAGACAAGCATTGCCATTACATCGGCAATGGATTGATGACTTTGATTTGAGGAATCCTAAATATGTAGAGATGTTAAGGGGTGCGATCGCTAAAAAAGATAACACTAATCATGCTGATATAACGGCGTTAACACAGCGAGTTAGTTGGTGGTTTCGCAAGATAGGATTGGATTTTAAACCGTATGATTTGCGTCACGCTTGGGCAATTCGGGCGCATATTTTGGGAATACCAATTAAAGCGGCGGCGGATAATTTGGGTCATAGTGTGCAAGTTCATACCCAAACTTATCAGCGTTGGTTTTCGCTAGATATGCGAAAGTTGGCGATTAATCAGGCTTTAAGTAAGAGAAATGAGGTTGAGTTGATTAGGGAGGAAAATGCTAAGTTGAGGATGGAGAATGATAAGTTGAGATTGGAGGTTGAAAAGTTGAGAATGGAAATGGTTTATAAACAAAGTTAAATTTACTGATGAATCATACCAGTTTTAAATAATTTGCTATGATTTATAGGTGAAAAATCATCCAAATAAACCCATTAAGATATTTATGTCGGCTACTGATATTGGAACACTGATTGTTAAGTCACCTGAAACTCTAGGGGGTCGTCCTCGCATTGCTGGTACTAGAGTTTCTGTTCAACGCATTACAGCTTGGTATAAACTTGTGCTGAATGCAGAAGAAATTGCTGAACGCATGGGAAATGTAAATCTTACACAAGTCTATGCTGCTCTAACTTATTATCACGCTAATCGAGAAGAAATTGAGACGTATATTTCCACTGAAAAAGCAGATTACAAGCGATTAGCCACAGAAATGGGGCAAGCAATATGAGTCAAATTCGATTATTTATTGATGAAGACTCAATGGATCAGCGATTTATCAAAGCATTGAGAGCGAGGGGGGTAGACGTTACAAGTGTTGGTGAAGTTGAAACGATTAGTTCTAGCGATAAGGAACACTATCGACCGAGTTGGCCCTGTGCCAATCAAGAGAGAAATTAAGCTTGAAAGTAATGAAATTCAACTCGAAGCAACGGGAGAATATATCTTTGGTACACAGCGTTTATCAGATTTAGTTTCTGTTATCGACGGACGTGACCCTAAAGCTTTATTTAATGAGCCAAATAGTAATGTTAAAAGCAGTGCTGACCTCCTGCTTGCTCGTATCCCCGTTGGTACGGGTGCAAAAGTGTTGAATGTTAAGAGAAATCCGATAAAAACAGCCCAAAATATGTTAA
>NZ_JAVRCS010000033.1:58428-62336 GCF_034530635.1 Nostoc sp. EspVER01 | reverse complement strand
ATTTCCCTTTACATTTTCCCATAAATGATAAATCTTCCAAAACTGGATGCTCCCAAATTAGTTGAATACAATCTGAAAGATTTAAAATCTCTAGGAAAGAAACCGGAAGATATTGCTCGAAAAGCTGCCAAAATCCTCAAGGATAATACCGTTGATAAATATGTTCGTTTCAATGCAGCAGTGGCATTAGAAAATCTGAGGGAGGCAGCCAAACCCTACGTCAAAGACATCCTCGACTTCCTCAAGGATAAAACCGTTGACAATGATATTCGTAGAGGTGTGGCAGTAGCATTAGGAAATCTTGGTGAGATAGCCAAACCCTATGTCAAAGATATCCTCGACATCCTCAAAGATAAAACCATTGATAAATATGTTCGTAAAGATGCAGCAGTGGCATTGGGAAATATGGGGGAAACTGCCAAACCCTACGTCAAAGACATTGCTGACATCTTCAAAGATAAAACCGTTGATAAATATGTTCGTTCTGGTGCAGCAGTGGCATTGGGAAATTTTGGGGAAACTGCCAAACCCTATATCAAAGACATCACTGACATTCTCAAGGATAAAACCGTTGACAATGATATTCGTAAAGATGCAGCAGTGGCATTAGGAAATTTTAGGGAAACTGCCAAACCCTACGTCAAAGATATCCTCGACTTCCTCAAGGATAAAACCGTTGACAATGATGTTCGTAAAGATGCAGCAGTGGCATTGGGAAATCTGGGGGAGGTAGCTCAATTCTACGTCAAAGACATCTTTGACTTCCTCAAAGATAAAACTATTAACTCAAATGTTCGTTACGGTGCAGCAGTGGCATTGGGAAATCTGGGAGAGGCTGGCAAACCCTACATCAAATATCTTGCTGACATTCTCAACGATAAAACTGTTGACTCAAATGTTCGTTATGGTGCAGCAGTGGCATTAGGAAATCTGGGAGAAGCTGCCAAACCTTACGTCAAAGACATCCTCGACTTCCTCAAAGATAAAACTGTTAACTACTATGTTCGTTATGGTACGGCAGGGGCATTGGGGAAGCTGGGGGAAGCTGCAAAACCCTACATCAAAGTTCTCGCTGACATCCTCAACGATAAAACCATTAACGACTCTATTCGTTATGGTGCAGCAGAGGCATTGGGAAATCTGGGTGATGCTGGCAAACCCTACGTCAAAGACATCCTCGACTTCCTCAATGATAAAACCGTTGATAAAGATTTTCGTAGAGATGCAGCAGAGGCATTGGGTAATATAGAACAACTCAACTTGAATAATCTTGTAGTAATTCTGAATAGTGTCTATTACGCAGGTCAACCAGAATTTGCACAGTGGAGATTTTTGACATATTTTCTGGGTGGCGCTACTGATGAAGTCAAAACACTGCTCACATGGCTAGGACGCCCTGACACTCAAACAACTCCTACTCAATTAAACCATAATCAAGGTGATAAAACTCTCAAAATCTTTGCCCAAGTCTGGGAACCAAGTCAAGATTTTGCACGATTACGGGAAGACTTAGCCAAGCAAATTGCTGTAGTTGCGAAAAAAGTCTCTTGGCAACTACAAGATATTGTTATTTTAGAAACTCACTACAATAACCTCAAAGACGCTGGCTACAACGAAGCTGATTCAATGCAATCAGTCATAGTTAATCTCAAAACTTGGCAGTGGTTTCTCAACGCTAGAACGACTATTTTGATTCATGCTGCCTTTTGGGTTGCCCTCATCTTCGCTTATCCCAAATTTCCCCAAGTTCAAGCCATCTTCTTCTGGAATCCTTGGGTGAGGCGCATTCTCGGTATCGGCTACGTCGGCTTAATTCTCACCTGGGTTCCCTTTTTCCGCGAAAAGTTATTTGAACCTTTCAAGTCTTCTCTACTAGCCGATGCCGGGTTAGATAATTTTAACCCCGAAGCTTACTTTCCAAATTCTAAAGTGAAAGTTCCCGGTGTAGACGAACCCGTACCAATTACCCAAGTGCTACCTAGCATCAAAGGACAAGTCATCTTGGAAGGTGATTCTGGCTTGGGTAAGTCAATGTTTCTACGCTATTTGGTAAAAACTTCTGGGCGGCTTGTGGTTTATCTACCTGCACACAAGTGTGACAAAGGGGTAATTGAGGCAATTCAAGCGAAGCTGCACGGACAAGCACAAGATGCTGATTTTCTCAAGAATTTAATTTACAGTGGTGCATTAGATATCTGCATTGACGGACTCAATGAAGTTACCGCCGACACCAGGGCAAAAATCTGCCAGTTTGCCGAAAGCTATTTCCGGGGTAACATCATCATGACCACCCAACCCCTAGAGTGGACACCACCCTCAACAGCCAAAATATATAAATTGCTGCCCCTTGAAGAACCACAAATTCAGCAATTTCTGATTTCCCGTCAGCCACGATTGCCCAAAAATGCCAAAGTTCAAGGTACTGATTATGAGCAAGCCACTGCTAGTTTTTTAACCAAAGCCCTCACTAATCAGCAATCACCACAAGAATTAAGCGCGATTGAAAAGGTTCTCTCTAATCCAATGGATTTAACTGTGGTAGCCCTGATGTTATCCCAAGGTGAATACCCCGATTTGTTTCACTTGCAACAACATCAATATCAATTAATGGTAGCAGAATATTTGCAAGAATGGAACCAGGAATTTCCCCTGAAAAAATTCTCCGATGCTGTTTATCAAATGCGGCTGAAGGATGAACAGGCGTTACCTGCGGATGAATTTTACCAAGTTTTACAGTCTTTGGAAGACGAGAAATATAAAATGGTTGTCAGCCGTCAGTGGCAAGACGAAAAAGGGGAAGCCAAGAGAGAATGGTATTTCCGCCACGACAAGATTATGGATTTCTTTTTGGTGCAAAACTTTCTCGGCGAGAGTGAGGAAGCTAAAAACCGGCTCATTGACCACATGGACGACCCCCGTTTTCGTGGTGTCTACTTTTTGCTAGCAACGTTACTGCCGTTAGATGCAGCAAAAGAACTGAAGGAAAAATTAGTTCAATACGCCGCTGATACCAAAGACCATACTGTGAGTGATACCTTTGTGCAATTGTTGCGACCAAGGGCGTGATATTAATTCCTAATTCGTAATGGGCTACTCCCCGCGATGCTAACGTAATTCGTAATTGAGAAAGAGACTTATAGTCCAATACGGTTCAGTTAAGGCTAAAACTCTTTATCAAAGTCAATTTTTTTAACGAACCGCAGAGGCACAGAGGGAACAGAGAGAGGAAAACAATGCTTAACTGAACCGTATTGACTTATAGTCTGAGGTAAGAGTACTCCAAGTAAAAAAATGCTCAATTGTCATTGCGAGCGAAGCAAAGCAATCGCAAAGACTGGGATTGCTTCGCTTCGCTCGCAATGACGGATTTTGAATCATTTATTTTTTAGAACACTCTAAAATGAGTATTTTAGCTCCATTAATGAGCCTTTAAACTCCATTAATGAGTCTAGGCTGGTAAATTCTTGATCTCATAAAAATCTGACTTTTCACCTCATGTAGAAAAGCTAACCCCTGAGCAAGCTTCGTTACTAGGGAATAAAAGCGAGGTTTTCTAGATAAGAGTGAAAAGTCAGATATTGGAATGATATCATGTCTGCCAAATTACCCATAATAAAATAACCCCACCCCCAACCCCCTCCCCGCCTGCGGGGAGGGGAGACAAAGCACAGCTTTGGCGGGGTGGGGTTCTTCGGGTTTAATAAGCAATCAAGCGGACATGATATGAGTGGAAAAAGAGATTGTGTCTGTCCTACGACCAAGTAGAATCAATGCTCAGTTCACTTGGAACTAAGCTTAATATAATAGGCAAAAGGATTAACCACGTCCCCCGCGATCGCGGTCATAGCGAAAACGAATGTTGCGAAGGTTATTATCGCGGTCATATCGGCGATTATTGTCGCGGTCAT
>NZ_JAVRCS010000033.1:0-58328 GCF_034530635.1 Nostoc sp. EspVER01 | reverse complement strand
AACGGCGGTTATTATCGCGGTCATAACGACGATTATTATCGCGGTCATAACGGCGGTTATTATCGCGGTCATAACGGCGATTATTGTCGCGGTCATAACGGCGGTTATTATCGCGGTCATAACGACGATTATTATCGCGGTCATAACGGCGATTATTGTCGCGGCCATAGCGGCGATCGTTGTCACGAATGTTGCGAAGGTCGTTCTGGCGGTCATAATCACCATTTCTGTAGTGACGACTATGACGTTCGTAGTTACCATCATCGTTGCGATCGTAGCCGTAGCTATCAAACTGAGCAACATAAGATGCTTGTGTATTAGCCTCGGCTTTTGGGGAAATAGCTAAAGCTGATGCAGATGCTATCAAGCCAGCCAGCAAAATAGAGGTAAAGCGGTTCATGATGTGAATCAACAATTGTTGATAGTAATTTATGCAAGTCCAGTCTGTTTAGGAAGAGCAGATTCCACAAGTCTTTAAATCAATCCTATCAGTCTTGAATAACTCGAAAAGTTTTCTTGGGTGCGGTGATTGAGAAAACTTTTGTTGTCTGTGATACTTTCTGACCTTCCAAATCCTGTGAAAAGTTAAAATTAAAATGAGTGTTTGAACTGGATGAATCCACCTTTTATCTCCGTCAACGAGTCTTTGATAATTAAATAGGTTACGATCGCACCTTCCCAAAACCTACCAGCTAGACAAAACGCACACCAATATATGATTAGTGTGCGTATGCGGTTAGATTTTAGAAATTCTCCCGGTTAGATTTTAGAAATTCTCGAACTTAGCGATCGCATCCTTCATTTTATCTACCACCTCATCTACAGCTATAACTCCCAATTCTCCAGAGGCGCGGGTACGGATACTCAAAGTGTTAGTTTCCACTTCCTTAGCTCCTACCACCGCCATTACGGGTATTTTTTCTTTCTCTGCATTGCGAATTTGTTTACCCAAGCGATCGCCACTGGTATCAACTTCTGCACGGATGCCTAACGCTCTCATTTTCGTTACCACATCTTTAGCAAAGTCTAGCTGTGTATCACCCACGGGTAGTAATCTAGCTTGCACTGGCGCTAACCACAAAGGGAAATCCCCTGCATATTCTTCAATTAAGATCCCAATCAACCTTTCCAGCGAACCAAAAGGCGCACGGTGAATCATCACTGGACGTTTGCGAACACCATCTTCGGCGACGTACTCCAAATCAAAGCGTTCTGGCAAATTGTAATCTACCTGCACAGTTCCTAATTGCCACTCCCTTTCTAGGGCATCACTGACAATAAAATCTAGTTTAGGCCCGTAGAAAGCTGCTTCCCCAATTCCCTCAAAATGTTCCATCCCCAAGGTTTCAACAGCCCGGCGAATTGCATTTTCAGCCTGGTTCCAAGCTTCATCGGAACCAATATACTTATCACTAGCTGGATCGCGGAAACTCAGTCGTGCTTTGAAATTCCCCAATTGCAAAGTCTTAATCACTGACAAGATCAAATCCACTACCTTGAGGAATTCGCTGTCTAACTGTTCTGGAGTGACAAATATATGGGCATCATCTTGAGTGAAACCCCGCACCCGTGTTAAACCGCCCAGTTCTCCTGATTGTTCGTAGCGGTAAACAGTACCAAATTCTGCTAACCGCATCGGTAGTTCCCGATAGGAACGCAACTCGCTCTTATATATTTGGATGTGAAAAGGGCAATTCATGGCTTTGAGAACAAAGCCTTGTTCCTGTGCAGCAGCTTCCTCATTTTCTGCCATCATTGGGAACAGATCGTCTTTATATTTCTGCCAGTGTCCAGAGGTTTTAAATAAATCCACTCTGCCAATGTGAGGGGTGACAACCTGCTGGTAGCCACGTTTGATCTGTTCTTGTTTGAGGAAGTCTTCTAAAGTACTCCTTAACAAAGTGCCTTTGGGTGTCCATAAAGGTAAACCCGGCCCCACTTGGTCAGAAAATATAAATAATCCCAGTTCCTTACCCAGTTTCCGGTGATCTCGCCGCAGTGCTTCTTCTTTACGTCGCTTATATTCAGTGAGTTGTTCTGGACTTTCCCAAGCGGTGGCGTAGATGCGTTGTAATTGGGCTTTGGTTTCATCCCCACGCCAATAAGCGCCAGCAACACTTTCTAGTTCAATTGCTTTCGGGTTTAATTCACTGAGATTTTCCAGATGAGGCCCCGCGCACAAATCCCACCATTCATTCCCCAGGTGGTAAATCGTGATTGGTTCGTTTTTGATATCTGCCAGAATTTCTAGCTTGTAAGGTTCCTTAATTTCCTGAATCCGGCGTTCGGCTTCTTCGCGGCTGACTTCTTCCCGAATTACTGCCAGTTTGCGATTGATAATCTTCGCCATCTCTTTCTTGATGGCTTTGAGATCGTTTTCACTAAATGGTTCTGGACTGTCGAAGTCGTAGTAAAAACCGTTTTCAATCCAAGGGCCGATTGTAACTTGTGCCTTGGGAAACAGCTTTTGTACTGCCATTGCCATTACATGGGAAGCAGTGTGGCGAATCTTTTTTAAGTTCTCCGATTCGCTGGTACGCGGTAAATAAATTTTTTCAACTTGTTCTGACTGTTGTGACTGATTTGATGAATTTGGCGACATTGGCTGCTGAACCGTTGGCGAGGTGATTACAAAAGGTGATTTATCTGAATCTGTAGGCTTATTCAACTATAACGACTTTGGTTTTTGTTTTTTTCAGCTATCAAGAAAGAATTCAGGAGTCAGAATTCAGAATTCAGAATGAATTGGAATCCGATGGTTACTGAGTTTGTCGAAGTACTGGCGTAATGAATAAAGGGGTTTAAGACTCTGCTAAATATGTTTTCTTTAATGGTGTTTCTAGGTGGCGGGTTTGAATCCCCCACTATTTTGATTCTCAGTCCTGAATTTTGACTCCTGAATTCTTCTTCAATCCAAAGATAAAGATAAATTTTTGATTTCTTACCTGAGTGTCAAATTCAGGATTGGCCGCGTAGGCGTAGCCCGCACTTCTCTACGAGACGCTGCGCGAACGGCTGCGCTCAGTGACCATCGTAGACATCGCTAAATTATCTGATGAATTGCAACTCGGTGTCATATATACCTATAGTTACCTCTCCAACAGCACTGTACAAACCAGATATCAAGACTATATAATAAATTCTGTGCCCTTTGTTACAAATTTTTACATCAACCAATTATGAGAGAAACCAAAAAAGTATTAAGAAACGTAAATAACGTTAATATTAGTAAGCAAGTTTGAAATATCTCTCTCATTTATGTCAGACTCAAATTTACCAGGGCCAGAGTTGCTGAAAACGGTTTTAGATCCGCTGCTGGAAGATTTTCAGCATTGGTTTACGCGATCGCGCCATTTACTCGAAACTGAGGAACTATCATTTATGAGTCACCAAGAGCAATCTGACTTGCTCTTGCGGGTTAAGCAAGCGCAGGATGAACTAAATACGGCGAAGATGCTATTTAATGCAACTGATAAACAAGTTGGAATTGATATGGCAACGTTAATGCCTTGGCATGAATTAGTAACAGAATGCTGGAATGTCGCAATGCGCTTTCGTCAAGGACGTGAAGTCTAAGCGCTAAATTTCGGCTGACAACTTAGCGATGTCTCAAGACTAGCCAAGGAAGCGTCTACGCATCAGTCGTTAAAAAGATAGTAAAAAACTCTTAATAATTTCTTAACATTATTTGGATTAACAAAATAATGTATCCTATGCTACCGTAAGTGGAATAACGGTTGACAAATAGCTCCATATAAATGTAAGCGCATGAAGAGTGCGTAGAATAATCGTCTTAACTGTGAGTCACAGTATCGGCGAAACAAAGCGTTACAAAATAAAGTTTAAAAAATTCCTGTTCTGGAGGAAAATCCAATGTTACACCTGCTTTACATTCTTGCTTTTACAATCCTTGCATTTATAGCTGTTGGCAACTTAATTCGTAACCTGATTATGTTCAGTTTTGATCGGGAGCGAACTTACCCGACAAATTCCTCGCCAATGAATAATCAAGGCAACTATGGTTATTATTCATCAAAGAGACAATTTGTACCCCATCCAGAGTTATTAGATAGCGCTGGAAACTTAATTAAAGAGCCACTTTTGATAATGCGTTCAATTAACGTTGAAGATGCACGTCAACATCTTGATGCACTTTACGAAGCATCCCCAGGAAATAAAAGAGATAATTCCGAAGAAGCATAAAAGCAGAGACGCGATTAATCGCGTCTGTTAGCAATTTGGGTGTAAATGATTGTTGTTTTTACATCCTTAATTTTTTAGTAGAAATTTATTACCATCTTTGAATTTGGGGCGATCGCGTCAGTAGGCTGGTAAGTTAACATTGTGTTGTCCACTGGGCGCAGGTTTAAGTTGCTATGAGTGACAAAGAAGCCGTTATTGAGTTGGTAAAACATTTACCCCAGGATGTAACCCTAAGAGAAATTGTTCAGAAAATTGAGTTTACTGCAGCTATACGGGAAGGGTTTGACCAGATTGACCAAAGGCAGGGGATTCCAATTGAGCAGGTTGAGCGGGAGTTATCTGCTTGTGTTCTAGGTTACTAGCATAGAATAACCTACAATCTATTATTTAAAAGTGCATTGACCAGATTTGAGTTCATAGTAGATGGGCCACCAGTATCACAACAGGCTCGTACTCGCGGTAAGGGCAATCGGCTTCAAGATTGGAAAAAGACAGTGCGACAAGAGGCTGAGAAATACTGGTCTTCGGAACAAAAAACAGCTACTGGGTTGGTTATGCTCCAAATAACCTATTTCTATGATTATGATCAAATAGATGTAGACAATATAGTGAAGCCTATTCAAGATGCAATTAAAGGATTAGCCTACGTCGATGATAATCAAGTAAGCGATCTCCTAGTTAGAAAGAGGAATTTGTCAGGTAACTTTACAATAGAAAACATGACCCCGACATTGGCGGAAGGCTTTGCTCGTGGCAATGAGTTCTTACATATTGTCGTAACTAATGCTCCTAATCAGGAGGTAATTATTTGATGGAAACTCCAACTGCAAACTTAGAAAGAGAGCGATTGCTGAAACTAGCAGAGGAGTATCGCCAGAAGGGTTACGAAGTTTTTTTTCATCCAAATCCAGAAGACTTGCCTGACTTCCTTAATCACTATCGCCCTGACATGATAGTACGTAGGGGAGAAGAAAATGTAGTTATTGAAGTCAAGTCACGCTCCTCACTGAACTCTTCTTCTAATCAATATTTAGGTAATTTAGCTCAAGCGGTAGAAAAACATCCTGGTTGGAGATTTGAATTAGTAATGACCAACCCGGAGGATACAACGTATTCTCTGAAAGCAGAGGCTTCTCTTCAAGAGCATGAAATAGAATTACAGTTGCAAGCAGCAAGGCAACTTACAACGCAACATCCAGAATTAGCTCTCCTATATTCCTGGTCTTTACTAGAAGCAACTATAAGACTTATTGTCCAAAAGGAAAAGCTAAGTTTACAAAGATTTGATCCACGCTACTTAGTCAAGCAATTAGCAACTGAAGGTGTAATTTCAAAATCTGAGTATGAATTACTAATGAATGCACTTCCATTACGTAATTCTATTGCTCATGGCTTCAAAACTACACAAATTACGCAAAATTATGTATCTGAATTAATCGAGCTTACAGAGCAGCTTTTAAGAACTCTACACACTGACAATGAAGCAGGCTAACACTGGATTTTTGGAGTGGATCGCACTAACCATAAAATAGGGAGTGGTAAATTTCCTACTCCCTACTCTCTCTAAGCTTCAATAACTACCCGTAAATTACCCCGTTTTTTCGCAACGCGACAAGCAGTCGTAGTCCCAGAACGCTCAAATTCTAAATCGAGGATGGTAGGGCCGACTCGCAAATTATGAAATGATAGGCGATTAATCGATTCTGGCAAAGCGGGGTCGATTATTCGCAAGCAGTTATTTTGAGCATCAGGCACCAAGTTGACCATCATTTGCAGTAGTTGGAAAACACTACCCGTAGCCCAAGCTTGAGGAGTGCAAGCAACCGGATACTGCACAGGAGCATTATCACCGTTCCGTTCGTAGCCGCAAAAAAGTTCTGGAGGACGTTGATAGGGTTGTTGCTCAGTCATGTCAAATAAACCTTGGAATATTTCTAAGGCTTGATCGATAAGACCGAGCGATCGCAATCCCATTGCAATTAGAGCGTTATCATGGGGCCAAACCGAACCAATGTGATAACCCATCGGATTATAAGCAGGTGACAAACTACTTAGAGTCCGAATGCCCCAACCATTAAACATGTCTGGTGCCCGTAAGCGTTCTGCTACACTATGAGCTTTTTCGTCTGTGAAGAGTCCCAATTGCAGACAATGGCCAGGATTTGAGGTAATGCTGTCTACTGGCTTGCCTTCTCCATCCAAAGCCAGAGCGCAGAAATCTTGGTCTTCCACCCAAAAATCTTGATTAAAACGAACCTTAAGATTTCTCGCCTCTTCTTGCCAACGATCTGCCAAATCAAGCCGCTTCTTCATTCTAGCTATTTCTGATAAGCGTATTTTTGCAGCATAGACGTAAGCTTGTACCTCACAAAGAGCAATTGGCCCGTTGGCTAATTCTCCCTTGCGGTCTACAATACAGTCGCCAGAGTCTTTCCAACCTTGGTTAGCAAGACCGCGTTTCGATGTACGGAAGTAGCTGAGATAACTGGTTTGTTTGATATTGCGATCGATCCAATCCATTGCCGCTAGAGCATTGGGCCAAAGTTGCTCTAGGAGTTCTCCATCGTGAGTCCAAGCATAATGTTCGGCATAGAGCATCAGCCACAAAGGAGTGGCATCAACAGTACCGTAGTAAGGTGTATGGGGAATTTCTTGACAACGAGCCATTTCTCCTAAACGTAACTCGTGCAAAATCTTACCCGGTTCTTCTTCGCGCCATTCGTCATCGATTTTACCTTGGTATGTCGCCAGTAATATCAGAGTTTCTTTGGCGATTTGCGAGTTTAACATCAGGGTTTGGGAAGCTGTAATCAACGAATCTCGCCCAAATAATGTCGAAAACCAAGGCACTCCGGCGGAAACAGTCTTATGCTTACCAAAAGATTGGCGCAACAAATACATATCTTGTTCAGCCTGCTCAATCACTCGATTGAAGCTACTCTTATCTGAGCTAATGCGGGTAATTTGTTGTACCCAGTTTTGCTCCTCCATCAATTCAGCAGCTTTTGCCTGTCCTAATGTCGTGGCGGCGCTCACAGTAGAACTAGACTGGTTGTTTCTCAACATATTCACTCGGTAGCCCAACTTTTGAGTTTCGTGAGAAGCCAACTCAAGCTGCCAAACCGCAGTGTAACCCTTGAAAGAGTCTGGTTGCCGATGCTGGAATAGAATCCGGGATTCCATCACTGAGCCATCCAGACCTTGATAGGCGAGGGTTAAGGATTCTTCTCTAGAGGCAGATGGCTCTTTAGGTACTGGTGCAACGCCATCGACGTGAGAAAATGTTCCTTCCTCAGTCGTCGGTTCTACTAGACGTAAAAGCCGACCTCGTTTTTCTCTGTCATAGCCCCGGACTTCAAATAAATCTACAAAATCCGCATCAAAGCTGATACTTAGTTCAAAATTGACAGTGGTTGTGCTGTAGTTAGATACTTCTATTTCTTCAAATAGTGCCCCATTCAGCACGATTTCTCGGCGAATTCCGATAGTCTCGGCTTTCAGGCGATCGTCGATTCTGGGGGTAGTACACAAAACTGAGAGTGAAAAACCTTTCTCAGCAGTACTACTTAGAAGTACAGGCGATCGCCCTTCAATTTGTAACTCCAAGCGATTCAGAAATCTCGTATCACAACAAAACAGTCCCATACTGGGATTGCCATCATTGAGGGAACAGCCAGAAATATTCCCGATAGTATCTGTCACGAAAAATAAATCATCATCTTTAACCGTTAGTGTCGGTTGCGATCTTTCAGCCACAACACAAGGCCACTCCGGGATCGGTAATTGTTCGGCAGGAATAAAAGTTTTTCCATCCAGAAAAATTTTTTCTGGGGTCATTAGCGTATCCGGTGTCATTAGACAAAATTCCGTGTACAGGTCTATATTTTTGTCGTCTTTTGAGTAGAAGTCTGTTGCCCAAGAGACAGAGGGAAAGAATAAATACCCTTTTGCTTTGAGACAGAGCAACTAAATTTATTTAGGTCGTATAAGTGTGAGGTCAAGACTGAAAACTGACGATTTTGAGATAATTTATTAGTCGTTGAACTTTCAAATACACAAGATATATACTATACTCAGCAAACACGTGGAACTTACAGTTTTTGTTGGGCATAGAGAACATTTATTTAGTATACGATTTTGTTTTAAATAATCTTTGATATTTGATTAGACTAAATTTATGATAATTAATTGATTAAGTTTAATCACTAATCATTGATTAAGTTATGTGAATATCGCAGTTCACGATTTTTGGCTAAGAAAATTTATTTAGCGAGCAAAAATCAACGTCGGCAAAGTAGGCGATGTCTACAACAAGCTATTTTGCCGACACATGGACTGTAAATCTATCATCCGTGGTTATTAGCGAACACAGTAGTTAAAACCATACAATAATTAATGTTTTAGTACTTATTCCTGAAAGATTTTACCTGTACAAGCAAAAGCATCAGTTGTAGAGAATGTATATTGGGCGTAATAGGTTGTCAATCAACAAATCAAGTTCCACACCCCTTAGTTGGTAACGAAGTGTTGCGACTGCTTTGGCGAAAAGCGCTTTTTAGCGTTCTTTACATATTGCAGCTGTCTATTTAACTTGAGAGTCCCTTGAAATTTGTACAATGCAGCTGTGACGTGGATCTGATCGAGGTTGAGCGTTTAACAATAATTCATGAGCATTTCGACTTCTGTGCTGAGTGATCTGCTAAAGTCCCTACCCCACTTGCGGCCCCAGCTATATTTTAAGGCTTCATTAACGGCGCTCTCCCACGCGATGGAAGATCAAGTTTTGGCTGCGACTTTAGCTAAACCCCTTGTAATTGCTAGTTTCCAGCGAGAGCGATTCTACCGCCAAGAAGCTCATCGCTACCAGCGACTTGCTTTGCGAAGTAATCAAATATACGTATTATCTGCTCCAGAAACGGATTTCATCAACAGTTCGGAACACTACGAAAAAGTGGCTTTTGAGCCAACGGATGGCTTAAGTCAGGAGTGGCATTTGGTAGTGATTGCTGACAATTATGCTACTTGTCTGGTTTGCCGAGAAAACCTTGGTTCTCTTGCCAAAAACAAGCAACTACCGGAACTAAGCCCGAATCTAGATATAGACACAGCCCGAAGATTTGAGGGAATTTGGACATCGGAAAGGGGAGTTAGCCTGAAAGCCGCCGAATTGCTGTTAGATAGGATTTTGGTTTACAGACCAGAACTGACAAGTAAAATTCAACAGGCACGTCAAAGGTTTGGCATCGGGGAGCCGCGAAACCAGTCTGGGACAGAACAGGTAAATGAGTATGCCTGTGACATCGATACAGATCCCTTTGTGCAGCGCTTAGTAACTTATTTGCAAGCTAGTCAGTACAAATTGCACAAAGCCTACCGTTCTATTGCTGCCCAAGCACGAAAAGAACGATTAGTCAACTCAATTAGTACTGCTATTCGGCGATCGCTCGATCCTCACGAAGTTCTCCAGGTGGCAGCACAAGAATTAGGGCAACACCTAGAAGCTTGTCGCTGTTTAATTTACCGCGCTCAAGCTACAGATAGCCAAGCCATAATTGAACACGAGTTTTTGAATCCCGGTGTTTTATCTGTTTGTGGGCAAACCTGGGAGTTAGAGAAAAATTCCCTATTTCGGGACATCGTAGAACAAGGCGAAGGTGTTTGTGTAAGCGATACGCTGAGTGACCCCCGCGTTACCAAATCGCCAGGACTTTCCACGATCGCTAAAAAGTTTGCCATTCGTTCTTGGCTGATGGAACCAGTTTTCTATCAAGGGCGATTATTAGGCATTGTGGAGTTACATTACTGCCGAATGCCA
Source organism: Nostoc sp. EspVER01 (assembly GCF_034530635.1). Lineage (NCBI taxonomy): Bacteria > Bacillati > Cyanobacteriota > Cyanophyceae > Nostocales > Nostocaceae > Nostoc > Nostoc sp. EspVER01. The sequence goes on along the minus strand of NZ_JAVRCS010000033.1, from coordinate 48,310 downwards.
CCGCACGAGTGCCAACCTGGGGAATTGGATTTGGTAGAAGCGATCGCTACCCAAGTAGGAGCAGCTCTCATCCAAGCGGAAGCTTACGCTAACCTAGAAGAACTTAACCAGCAGCTAGAAGCCCTAGACCGCACCCGCAGCAACCTCATAGCCATCACTGGACACGAACTGCGTACTCCCCTATCCACAATTCAAGTGTGCTTGGAAAGTCTTGCTACCGAACCAGATATGCCCTTGGAATTGCAGCAGGTGATGCTCAACACCGCTCTTTCCGACTCAGAGCGGATGCGAAAACTGGTACAAGATTTTCTTACACTTTCCAACTTGGAAAGCGGGCGGGTGGAATGGCATCCAGAATCCCTCACCTTACAAGAATGTGTCGATTTAGCACTCAGCCGAAATCGCACCCGTTCCTCAATGGAAAAGCAGCCCCAAATCAAGACTCAAATTGCCGAAAACCTACCTTTAGTCAGAGCAGATGGTGATTGGCTAGTCGAAGTGCTGGCAAAACTCATGGACAATGCTTTGAAATTTACGCCACCCCAAGGAGAAATCACGATTGAAGCTATTTACAACAGCCGTCAAATGGTCGAGGTGACTGTAGCTGATAGCGGACGCGGCATTGAACCAAATCGTTTAGAAGTAGTTTTTGACCGCTTCTATCAAGAAGAAGGAGCGCTGCGCCGCACCACTGGCGGGACTGGACTTGGTTTAGCAATTTGCCGTCAAATTGTTAATGGCTGGGGTGGGCAAATTTGGGCAGAGTCAATTGGCAAAGACCAGGGTAGTCAGTTTCACTTCACCATACCGATTGTTCGGAGTAGCCAAGAGGAAAAACGGACAAAAGTCAAGAGTAAATAGGTATTAGTACTTTGTCATTAGTCATTAATCATTAGACTTCTTGGCATTTGTCGGGGTAAAGGTGAAAGGGAAAAGGGTAAAGAAACTCAAACTTCTTTCCCTTTAACCTTTACCCTTTCCCCTCTTTTGCAAAAATATATTTTTGCAAGAGGTCTATTAGACATTGAGGATGGGGCATTGGTTTTTAACAAATGACAAAGAATAAAGGAAAAATGACTAAAAACTGTTACAGTCTATGACGCGATCGCAATATGATCGTGGTTGCGGTGTTAGGATTCCCTAAAAACGTTGAGAGAATCATCTTTATGGCAGAAACACTCTCTGGACAAACCCCGCTATTTGCTGGCAGCACTGGTGGCTTGCTAAACAAAGCAGTAGTTGAAGAAAAGTACGCTATCACTTGGACTAGCCCGAAAGAGCAAGTATTTGAATTGCCTACAGGTGGTGCTGCTGTTATGCGGAAAGGTGAAAACCTGCTGTATATAGCTCGTAAAGAATATGGCATCTTTTTGGGCGGTCAGCAACTTCGCAAACTCAAAATCACAGACTACAAAGTTTACCGGATTTTACCCAACGGAGAAACTACCTTACTTCACCCAGCTGATGGTGTCTTCCCCGAAAAAGTAAATGAAGGTCGTGAAAAAGTGCGTTATGTCCCACGCAGCATTGGGCAAAACCCCAATCCATCACAACTCAAGTTCAGTGGTAAAGCTACCCACGACGTATAGGGACTAGGCATTGGGGACGGAGAGCAGAGGAGCAGAGGAGCAGAGGAGCAGGGGGGGAAGTTACAGCAAATATTTCCCCTCTGCGCCCTATTACCTCTGCCCCTCTGCTTCTTGTACCCCATGCCCTTCAGGAGTGCTGAGTTAGGAGTTATTATTTCTCCTCTGCTCCTCGTTCACTGAGCGTAGTCGTTGGCGTTCGCGTTAGCGTCTCTGAAAGAGAAGCCTCTCGTAGAGAAGTGCTGCTCCTCTGCCCCTCTGCTTCTTATGCCCCATCCCTAAGCAATTTATGGTATTCCCCGATTTCTCCGAATTTTCTCAACTAGCTCTACAAGGCAACTTCGTCCCGGTATATCAAGAATGGGTGGCGGACTTAGATACGCCTGTATCCGCTTGGTATAAAGTTTGTGCGGGTCAGCCTTATAGCTTTTTGTTGGAATCGATAGAAGGTGGGGAAAAGCTGGGACGCTATAGTTTAGTGGGCTGCGATCCGGTGTGGGTTTTGGAAGCAAGAGGCGATCGCACGACTCAGAAAAACCGCGATGGTTCGCAGGTGGTTTTTGCTGGCGATCCTTTTACAGCTTTAGCCGAATGTTTAGCACCTTATCACCCAGTGAAATTACCACAGCTACCACCAGGAATTGGCGGTTTGTTTGGGTTTTGGGGCTATGAATTGATTCAGTGGATTGAGCCGCGTGTGCCAATTTATCCACCAGATGAGCGTAATATACCTGATGGATTGTGGATGCAGGTAGACCACTTATTGATTTTTGACCAGGTGAAGCGGAAAATTTGGGCGATCGCTTATGCTGATTTACGCGACCCGAATGTAGATTTAAAAGCAGCATATCAACAAGCTGGCGATCGCGTCACCCAAATGCTTGAAAAGCTATCTCTACCCCTATCGCCGGAAAAAACTCGATTGGAATGGAAGCCACCTGGAAGCAGAGGAGCAGAGGCGCAGGGGAGCAGCACTTCGACTACGCTCAGTGAACGAGGCGCAGAGGAGTATAAGAGTAATTTTACCCGCCCTGATTTTTGTGCCAGCGTTGAAAAGGCAAAAGATTACATTAAAGCGGGTGATATTTTTCAAGTAGTAATTTCTCAGCGACTATCAACAACATACACAGGCGACCCTTTTGCCCTTTACCGGTCGCTACGTCAGATAAATCCTTCGCCTTACATGGCTTACTTTAACTTCCAAGATTGGCAAATTATCGGTTCCAGTCCTGAAGTGATGGTGAAAGCTGAAACGGATTCAGATGGTGGAGTAGTAGCGACGGTACGCCCAATTGCTGGGACGCGTCCGCGAGGTAAAACCACTAAGGAAGATGCAGCCTTCGCTGAAGATTTACTCCAAGACCCCAAAGAAATTGCCGAACACGTAATGCTTGTGGATTTAGGGCGGAATGATTTGGGGCGTGTTTGTCAAAGTGGTAGCGTCAAAGTTGATGAGTTAATGGTGGTTGAGCGCTACTCCCATGTAATGCACATTGTTAGCAATGTTGTGGGTAAATTAGCAATTGGTAAAACAGCATGGGATTTACTGAAAGCTTCCTTCCCAGCAGGTACGGTAAGCGGCGCACCCAAGATTAGGGCGATGGAAATTATCCACGAGTTAGAGTCTAGCCGTCGGGGTGTTTATTCTGGTGTGTATGGATATTACGATTTTGAAGGGCAATTAAATACTGCGATCGCAATTCGCACAATGGTAGTGCATGATAATACCGTCAGCGTACAAGCCGGTGCAGGTTTGGTAGCTGATTCTGAGCCAGAAAAAGAATACGAAGAGACGCTGAATAAAGCTAGAGGTCTATTAGAGGCGATTCGTTGTTTGCGTTGAAGTAGTGAATAGCGCACAGGTTAGAGGCGACAGATATTTCCTGTAATCTGTCACCTCTCCTCTAACACCAATGCTTTTTTCTACCTGTTATAGTTCCTTTCGCATACAATTAATTGCACACTGATTTTTATTGCTTAATTGTAAAACCGGGCTTGATATAAGTACAGTAACAGTTCGATCTGCGGTATGAGCATCCAGACCAGACTTTAAAAGTTGATGTACCAATACCCTTCTATTTTGAATTACATAGGTTTTACTTTGAACAGCAAGATGTTTGGAAACGATTTGTGCTACTTCTAAACCCACGTATCCACAATATCGCGATAAATTGGGAAGCTTTATAAATCCAATCAACATCAAACTTTTTCCAAAGCTAAATAGAGTTTTTAAACTTATTGAAAATTTAAAAGAAGTCCTGGTATCCAAATCCAAGACCTCTGTTGAAGTTACTACACACTAGAAATGAACAAACTTACTTATCCTAATTGGCTGAAGTAAATAGCCCAAGTAATTCCAGTTACTCCAATTGCAATTAAAAGGTTAGTGAAAAATCTGCCGAACTCAATTTCTTGTCCCAGTCCTTTATCATCTTGACCGGCAGTAAAAAACAATGACCAGGCTTGATTTGCATTGATAGTCTCAAAGTTGTTGAAAGCAGGTCTAAAAACAACGGGTCCAATCAAATCCTTTTTGGGATAATCAAAATCGGTTTTCATAAGTAAGTTTGCCTCTAAATTGCTTTATTCGTCAAGTGAAGAAAATTAAGAAATCTCAAAGTGTCTTCTTTAAAGGCTGGTTAGCCATCCAATCAAACCGTGTCCGGTCATGACTTCTACAACTATGAGTGAAACAAAAGCAAGCATTGCCAAACGCCCATTGAGTTTTTCGGCATATTTGGTGAATCCTATCTGTGGGGTTTCATCAACATAAACTTTGGGTTCAATCGCAAATCTATTGATTTGACTGCGTTCGTTAATGGTAAAGCCTTTACTTGCCATTTTTGACTCTTTGTTTTGCTCTCTGTAAATAAATATTAACTATTGTAAATATTTTATGCAACTACTTGACATAGAAATAAAAGTAGTGAGAACCGTACTCAGTGAGTAGGGTATTTCGGATTTGTGCGAGAACTAGGCAATGTCTAGAAGTCGGCTCAATACAGTTCGGTTCAGGCAAGAGACGCGATGAATCGCCGTCAAGACGAAAGACTGATTATTGTAGAGTAGAGACGGCAATTTATCGCGTCTTTAGCGATCTGGAATTTTCATCAAAAAATTTTAACCGAACCATATTGACAGTAGGCTGTGACGCTTGTGATGTTTGATAGCGAATAGGTTCAGCTAAGGATTATGGAAATTTGATGCACACAAAAGTACCAATTGCATTAAATTAAACATCAGAAAAAATTATTATTTATATAATCAGAAGCTATCAATGTATAACTGAGAAGGTATTGCTAATTTGTAACGAACTTGTTATGTTTCTTTACATAAAGATATAAAAGCAACATCAATGCGTTAAACCACCGTTAATCAAGGCTTTCTAAATAACCATGCAGTTGAGGCTGCAATGTGCTTTGCCAAGTATCTAAACTCAACGGCAACAGCATCACTATGCCTTTATTAAAGCTATCGATGTCTACAACAGACTTTCTAGTGATGCCAAAACTACTGAGTGCCTTTATTAACAATTGAACGCATTTCTCCTCTGTCTTTGCACATTTAATTTTTCACATTTCGGTAGAACTGTAATTTTCTTTTTGGAATTTCTGCTATGTCTTTTACCATCCAGTCGGCTCAAAGTATTTTTCCCGGCACTCTAGTTGCTGACGTTGTTCCAACCGTCGTCGAATCATTCTCTAAGCTCAATGCTGAAGACCAACTAGCATTACTTTGGTTTGCTTATACAGAGATGGGTAGAAGTATTACAGTTGCGGCTCCTGGGGCAGCCAACATGATCCTTGCACAAGGCTTACTCGAACAAATTAAGCAGATGCCTTTTGAGGCTCAAACGCAAGTCATGTATGATTTGGCTAACCGTGCTGATACTCCTCTGTGCCGTTCTTATGCATCCTTCACCGTGAATATCAAGTTGGGCTTTTGGTATCAGTTAGGAGAATGGATGGCTCAGGGAATCGTTGCTCCAATCCCACCAGGTTACAAGCTTTCTTCTAAAGCTGCCGATGTGTTACAAGCCATCCGCAATGCAGATTCAGGTCAACAAATTACCATCCTACGCAATACCGTAATTAGCATGGGATTCGATCCGAATGCTCCTGGTAGTTACAAAAAAGTCTCAGAGCCAGTCGCTCCTCCCACTGCACCAGCATTTCGGACTAAAGTCACCATTGAGGGTATCAACAATCCTACGGTACTTGGCTATATCAACAACATGAATGCCAATGACTTTGATGCTGCGGTTTCTCTGTTTCGTTCCGAAGGTGCTTTGCAACCTCCCTTTGAAAGACCAATTGTTGGTCAAGACGCAATTCGCGCTTATATGCGTGAAGAATGCCAGGGATTGAAGATGCTCCCAGAGCGCGGCGTATCTGAGCCTGTGGAAGATGGCTATACCCAAGTTAAAGTTACAGGCAAAGTCCAAACCCCTTGGTTCGGAGCCAGCGTGGGCATGAATATTGCATGGCGCTTTTTGATAGATCCCCAAGGCAAAATCTTCTTTGTAGCGATTGACTTGTTGGCTTCTCCTAAAGAACTGCTGAACCTAGTACGTAAATAGAGGGCTAGATTAGTTGCTGCTTAAGCGTGGATGAGGCTTAGCCCGTCGTAGACATCGCCACGCTTAAGCAAAAGAAACTGATAGCAGCTTCTTTAGTATCTTAATGTTGCGATCGCTATTGAAAAAAACCGATTCATCAGCGATTTTTGAAAAAATTGTTAAATAGTTTTAAGGTGGATGCGGAGTTTTCTAACGTTGCAAAATATACTAATTTTCAACAAGTATACTGACTTCTAGAACCTTTCTTGCTTAAAAGTATCTCAACTATTTTTTACTTGTTTATATTTAAATAACAATATATCTTTGGATAGAGTAATAATTTATTCATCTACCAAGAGTAATAGATTATCAATGACTTTTTTCAATTCCTCTGAGCCACTCCTGCGTGACAAACAGCAAGAGCTAGATTTTCAAGATATTCAAGGTTTAGTCTGTCTCAACTACCAAATTGGAAATTTCATCCTCTTTTCAAAGTTTTATACTCGCGTCGACCAAGCATTTATTCTCTGGGGACTAATTTCATCTGGAATTTTCGTAACTGCTCAGTTTCTACCCATTAGCTGGAGTAGCCAAGCTATTTTGTGGTCAGTGCTTACCTTATTGGGTGCAGTTGGCATGGTAAGTTTAACTTGGTTTTGGGCAACTGTAGAACAGCTACGCTGGGTTGTTTATAGCTGGGCGATTTTAATCTTAATGGGTTTAATCTTGACCGATCTAAGTATTTTTTTGGGGTGGGGAGAGGTGTTGATCCGTTTGTGTCCACTGTGGTTAGGATTAAGTGCCATCGGCTACCTTTGCACCGGGATAGGAATGCGTTCACGCACATTTATTCTGATGGGGTTTATTCATTTGCTGGGAATTTTAGTTTTACCATACTGCGGTGTCATGCAATTTCTCTCAACGGGGCTAATTATGACCGTGAGTTTACTGTTACTAGCAGAATTACAATGGGATATGCAATCTTCAAGTGATTACAACCAATTAACACCACAACAAAAGCAGTTTAACCAAGTACAGTCCCAACGGCGTCAAATGAGCGGCTAGAGTTAATAAAGAATTAAAATCTTACTTTAGATACGCCTGTCTAGCCAATATAGCTCTCTCTCTTGGCTAGTTAGTATTCCTACCCTAGAGAGAGGGTTTTTTAGACAAGGGTTAGTTATTGTAGTTAGTGATAAGAAACAGCACTGTATGGGTGTTATGCCGCTGTGATCCATTATCAGACATCGAAGGAGAGCGACCGCAGATGTTTGAACAGTGTAAATCAATCAAAACCTTGACGGTGTGGAGTTTTTGTCGCTTCCTCCACTTTATTATCACTGAAGGGAAGGTTAAATTCTTTATCAGAGCGGTCTAAGGTGTTAAACGTCTGGTGTTTTTTATGTTACAAGTTAGTTTTGATACTCCAATATCCTTGATTCAAAATAAATTAAGGATATTAGAGTTTCACATCTAATGTAACTATCTGTTAGTTGGCGTTTGTGTGTCAAAATATTCACGCCAACGACTAATTTGACTATCCCGAAAATCTACAATAATTACGTCATCAGCTTTATTACGATGACCTGTCGCTTTTTCTGTATCTTCGTAGTACCACTCTACTGCTGCCTGATTTGCTCCAATGATAATCCGTTGGATGTCTATTTTAACATCTGAATACTCTTGTTTAAAATTGGCAAGTCCTTCTCGAATTCTTTCTTGCCCCCGCCAGCATTGACCAGGTATGATTAGTTCTCCATCAACTGTAAACAATTGTGTAAGAGCATCGATATCTTGAGCAACCCATGCATCTTTAGCTTTTTCTATTAATATCTGGATATCTTGTTGGTTCATAGACTGACTGGCAAATAAAGGTGTGCTAAAAGTTAAGCTAACAAATATAGTTCCTAACACTAGCCATTGAGATAGCCAAAGCATCTAGATTTTTCTACCCTCTAAAGTATCAAGCTTATAGAGCATTAGTAAAATTTAACCAGAAGTTGTGTGGTGCGATCGCACCTGCGAAAAGTCAGGTTTTGATTGGATGCAGAATATCTGTAATGTTGATGTTAATTCTACAGCCAAAACTGGCGATCGCCTTCCATCTGGCTAGGACGAATACCTTGCAAACGTAGATAAGCCATGCGATCAGATCCATATAATGGCATAGGTAAGCGAGGTTCTTTTAAAGCTCCATGATGCAATAACGTAAGTTTTAGAGTAGTTTCTAAAACACTTTCTATTGAGATTTGGTGTCCTTTCTCATGAATTGTTAAACGTATAGGACGAGCCAAACCAACTTTATCAGGAACTTTAGTTGTTACCAGAATTGCTTCACGAGATGATAAACGAAGTCCTAAGCCTTGTGAAGGTGCTATGACAACTTTTTGTTTTAAGTTATACAGTCGAGGAATACCAGACTTTTTACATTCCACCAAAATAAACTTAGCTCCTATTGCCTTAGCTCTATCTACTAAATAATCAGCTTCATTCCCAACAAAGGAACCATCACGATAAATTAAGACTGTTTTGTTTGCTAATTCAGCAGCAGGTAGTAATCGCTCCAATAGTTTAGGTGGTATTTCTTCACCATCAATTAAATCATCTTCTAGTTGATAACGAACAAACTCCCCTTGTTTGCCATAGAGACGTATACTAGCACAGGCATTTCTTGTACCTGCTTGCTTTTTTTTGGAAATTCTAGAAACATCCAAGCCAATAAAATAATCAGCATCTTTTAAGTTTTCGGCTAGAACGAAAGGCAAATTACCTAACTTTGCTAGAATTCCAGGAATTACCTGATTCAAGATATACTGATAATTTCCAGGCTTATTCAAAGTATCTTCATAAATCATTTGGCTAGCAATTTGACGGCGGAGTAATAAAGAGTATATTTGATGGTAAAAACTTCCCTCATTTGTATCATCATCAAGACGATCGCTTTGAGGTAAAAAAGTTACAATAATGTCGTGTGGTATCTCAATTAATTCATTAACTTTCTTCTCAACTTCTGCTCTTGCCTCAGTCTTAGTCAGGTTATCCAGTGACAAAGGTTGCTTAGTAATAACTTCACTTTTAAATCCATATAGTTCCAGACGCTGCTTAAGTAATTTCAGGAACGGATCTACTTTTAAATCACAAAGCTTGAGTGCTGCAATGTGAATCACTTTGGATTTATCTTTAAAATCAGGGTGTCGGCGATAAACTCCACCTTTTTTAAGACCATTTAGAACATCACTTCTTTTGGTTATAAAGTTATTACCAAAAAGTAGAGGAGTTTCCTCTATAGGAAATTCAGGTTTCCAGAATAAATTTGGATGTTGAATACTATTGATACTACGTTCTAGTTGAATTCCATAAGTAATTAAAGCGTCTGTTGCTATTTTTTTATAAGATGCCAAAAGACTTGTTCTGTCTTGATGCGAAATTTTAGTAGCCTTAAGTAGCTTTCCGTATTCAACTTCAAATTGATCGGCTGTGGCAGATGTAATACTGGGACGTAAAGCTGCCATAGCATAGTGAAACTGTTTTGTATCTTTACCGAACTGTACAGCAACAACAGGTTGATCTTTTGGGGCATCTCGTAGTGCTTGTTTACTGGTTGAGCCAGTAGCTTTTGCTAAGAGTTCATCTCTATGCTCTTCGATAGTTCCAATAATACCGACAATTGTTGCGTTACTACCTCGTTCAATTTCTTGAACTTTTAAACCAATTAAAAGCTGTTCTGAATTTTGTCGTTGAGGATGTTTTTCGTAGAAATCAGCCAAATTATCACGAAACACAATGCTACTGCACACTGTCAAACTAAGAGCAGGTTGAAACTCACCTTGTAATTCGATAATTTCTGACCAAAAATCTGGTTCTCTTTTGACCATAACTCCATTATCAGACAGAACAATTGGAGAATTAAATTTGGTTTTATTCAAAACTTGAATAGCTAACATAGAATAAATAAAAGATGTAGGCTGAGGCTGACGTACTGATTGAAAACCGAATAAGCGTTCCTTAAAATCTTCTACTTCATTTTGAATGCTTTTCAGTGCATCTTGTAATTCTTCTTTGCTAGGTAAATCTTTATGAGATCCTGCCAAAATCCAAAAGTAAGGCTTGTACCATATAACAACAGTCTCAGGTAATTTTCGACTAAAATGATAGCTCAATCGGTTGCCATCTTTTTTGTCAATTTCAGGTGTTAGCCGAAAACACATTAACTTAAGCTGTAAAATTTTGATTGGAAAAACTTCACTAAAAGAGGTATAAGTTTGGGTAGGTGCAATAGCAACAGTCATGCAGAAACCTCCAATAAATGGAATTTACAAATTGACGTGAATTGACAATTTCGACAGGGTATTCCAGGATTAGCAGGAAATATTTCAGCAAATGCAGATGGATTTTGCTTGTAACGGCCCAATTCTTTTTGATGTTCTTGAGCTATTTGAGCTAATTTAGATTGAATTGCCTTGAGTTGAGCATCAGTGGCGGTAATTGGCTCAGACCATTTACTAGTTTCCAAGTTATAAAATGAAGCAACAGCTTTTTGTCCAGGGAACATATAAGTAGCTGCCAGCAGGTAGACAAACGCTTGTCGCCTATCAAAATTAGATGTGCCTGTTTTGAAATCTAAAATGTGCAGTCTCTTGTCTGATTCAATAAAAATGCAGTCAAGAGCTACAAACAAGTTAAAAAAATAATTACCTTGCTGAATCAGAATTGGCTCTGGAATTCCTTCATCACCTCGACTAAGCTTGATGATTTTTTTTTCACAGAGAATTGGTTCCTGATAGTAGTTGGTCAAAATTTTAATAACTCGCTGCTTAACTTCTATAGGCTCTTGGTCTAATCTCAGCTTCTCTGCTACTATCTCTACACCATCTAATTGGTGCAATAGTTGAATATTTTGGTGAAATTCGTAAATGCCCTTCTAGGGAATGCCTGCTTTGTTCCGTCGAATGCAGGAAAATCCTGATTTTGCTAAAAGAGTCTTTCGAGAAGCTACACAACCAGAAAATGAGGAGAAGCAAGGTTGAGTATCATCAAGCGGTATCGCTATATTCCTGATAGCGAAATTGAGGCCAGGGCTAATAATATTCTCAAGCGTATGCAGGAAACACCCAAATATATTCCTAAGTGGCCTTTAGATGCAACTCGTGTGGCAGAGTTTTTAGGGTTGGATGTTGTTTGGGATAGGATACCGCCTGATGCTGAAGGACAAATAGCAGCAAGGATTCTGCCATTAGAGCATCTGATCGAAATCAATGAAGATATTTTAGAACTTCCCAAAGGGTTTGAAGAATCAACGCTAGCTCATGAACTGGGACACTGGGAACTACATATTGACCAAAAAACGGCTGGCCAGTTTGAAGAACTGATAAAGCAGGGTGGTAAAGCTGAAATAGATATGCAGCCTTTTTTGTGCCGTGCTGTTAGTGGTCAACTGCAAAAGATGGAATGGCAAGCTCAACGTTTCGCTAGTTATTTGCTAATGCCTCGTTATATTTTAGAACAGATGGCAGCAGAACATGATTTAACAAAATGGTCTCACCTTTACGCAATGCAAAAGGATTTGGGCGTAACAATAACTAATCTTAAAGTTCGTTTAAGACAACTAAATTGGATTATTCTTCCTCCAGGTGACAAGACAATTTACTTGGGTAAAGCTGCGCCTATTCGGAAAAAATAAAGATTTAAATAAAATGCGATCGCCATTATCTCATCATGCGATGTCTACGACGGGCTACGCCTACGCACTCCACACAGCACTACACTAGAAAGTAAGATGCTCAGAATAGCCTATGAACGCCACGACAACCAGTTTGCCTTCTACACTCAAATTGAAAATTGACTTGACTGATGAGCAATTTTTCCAGATGTGTCAGAAAAACCGCGATTATCGATTTGAGCGCACAGCATCAGGGGAATTATTAATTATGCCACCTACAGCTAGTGAGACTGGCAACCGTAACTTTGATATGGTTGTTGAATTAGGAATCTGGAATAAACAGACTAAATTAGGCAAAGGTTTTGACTCTTCAACTGGTTTCACCCTACCTAATGGCGCAGAACGTTCTCCTGATGTTTCTTGGGTGAAAATTGAGCGTTGGAATGCTTTAACCCCAGAACAACAAGAAAAATTTGCCCCAATTTGTCCTGATTTTGTAGTAGAGTTGCGTTATCGTACTGATTCCTTGAAAGAATTGCAAGAGAAAATGCAGGAGTATATCGAAAATGGTACTCAATTAGGCTGGTTAATTGATCGGAAAAACAAGCGAGTAGAAATTTATCGTCCAGGTAAAGATGTAGAAATATTAGACAATCCTGCTAGTTTATCTGGAGAAAATATACTTTCTGGATTTGTGTTGGATTTACAGCAAATTATGTAGTTTTATTGATTAGGATACATATAGCGCATTTCAAAACGACTTTGTTCCCAAAGTGGGATTAAAGCTTGTTTGGCAGCATTTAACTGAGCTTGTGAAAAAGATATTCGACCATTTTCTATAATCCAAATAAATATCCGAGTGATTAAATCTGCCTTGAAACTATTCTCGTATTCACTATTATTGATTCTTACTACTTGCCGATCTAAGCAATCTATAGCATATTTAAAAGTCAAGTTTTTCCAGTCTGTGGAATTACTATTATTTTCTTCTGCCAGATTTTTCCACCCAACTCTTTGCAAATTTCCGACAATATAGTCTATGCCTTTTATGGAAGAATCTGTGTTACGCACTAAATTTGTATAGGCTTGGTAATATGGCTTCAATTGCGAAGCTGCAATATTTTCCACATAGATATGTAGCCAAGATTGGATGTCGCGAAGATAAGGTACTAAATCTCTGATGTTATCAATTTCTTTTATTGGCGCACGTTCACTTCTGTAATTTATTATTTTTGCTAGCAATTCAGCTTCAGATAATTGAGATTTGTTTGAATAGTATTTAATCACCTTGGGAATATATTTATCTAATAACCATTGTTTGGTATATTTAGCTGTCCAAGTTCCTCGTACTCCAATATCTTGCTGCCACAAGCTAAATTTATCTGTTTTAATAGATCGTAAATTAATATCATTTAGCTCATAGATTATGTTAACTTGATTACTAGGCAATAAAGATAAATCTCTATCAAATTTTGGAAAGAAAAATGCATGATCGCGAATTCCTCTGCTTACTCGAATTGATAGATTTTTCCTATGAAATAGATGCCATTCTGATTTACCTTTCTTATAATCAAATTCCTTAGCAAACTGTTGCATTAACTTCCACAATTCTTGTCTAACAGAAAAGAGGATAAAACCACGAGCTTCTGAGAACTTTATAAATTTAAAATCCCATGTTTCTAGAGCATTCTCGAATTTAATTATTAAATTTTGATATTCTTGGCAAACTTCATCAACACATAAACATAAGTCTGTTGTTTCTTTTTTTGATAAAATAACTGTTATTTGACCCAAATTTACTGTAAAATTATCTTTATCTAGTTTTTTCAAAAAACGACGACAACCCCAATCTGGTTTAGTATGTAATCCAGTCATTAATTGACCTAAAATATCTTGATTATTTAAGTGAATTTTTAAACCTTTAAAAAGAATACTACTGAATTCTATTTGACAATTACCTTCACCAAAAGCTTGGGGTAAATTACAGGCGATCGCTACTTTTGGTTTAACAACAACTAAGTGGCAGCCTTCTCGCGTTGTAGAAGGCTCAAAATCACATTTTTCTAAACAATCCTGTAAATCTGGATGGCATATAATTAATTTTTCTATTAAGTTATATTTAGTATATGTTAAAATACTGGCTGTATTTTTATCGATGTTTTTAACTAAATCAAAATTGAGTTTATTATAAAAGTTTGAGGCGACATCGTTATTTTTTAAGGTATCTATATTTATATCAAATACTAATTCTTCTCTATTAGAATGTAGACGCTGAAAAACCTTGATTTCATATCCATTAGTGACAATAAAAAATAGTGTTTTAAAATGATTACTATAAAATCTAGCTTGATCAATAGCCTCATTTAACTTGATTTTTTGCGGTTCTATCGCTTTTACAAAAATAAGTGATGTATCTGTATTGTGTTTATTAACATCATCTGTTGCAAAATAAATCTGAGCAATTTCTGGATTCTTGGCGTAGGTTTCTGATTGATATGTTTTCAAAGAGTATTCACGATGACATATCTCTGGATAGCAGAGATAGTTAAACATGGGAAAAATCAACTTTTCTTTTACATCATCTTCATTTTGTAAAACACGATGGTCAAAACCTTGTATCCATGTAATGAATTTTTTAATTGACTCTGGAATAGTCATCAGATAATCTACCTGCTTGTATAAATTTGCTATGCCTTATTTTGTTCGTGTAATTAGCAATTTATCAAGTCAGTTTGGATTATGTCGTGATTGTAGATACTAGAATGGAAGCATTCGGCTGAAACTTAACCTTGGCAAAACCTACACCATTGAAGAAGTCAGAATTCAGAAGTCAGGAGTCAGAATGAAGACGCTCGTTCTGGCTCCTGACTTCTGTTTTGATAAAAGTTACTGCCTTAACCCCCTAACCCTTCCCGAAGCGGGAAGGGGGAACAATTCAAAGCCTCTCTCCTTTTAGGAGAGAGGTCAAAATTGTACTTCACGCATGTCGAGAACCGTTATGGGCAAAATTAATTAATTGTGCATAACAAAGATAATAGATTGCTGAAGATATCTATTAGACAAGAATGAGTTAGGAGCCAGAATATAGAATTTTCCTGACTCTCTGAACTTCGTTATGCCCAATAATATCTATTTATTCTCTTTGGGTAGCGATCGCTAATTTAGCTCCCGGAACCTGACGTACCCGATCCATCACCGCCACCACCCGACCATAATCAACTTTTTCATCAGCATTAATAATCACTAATACTTCTGGGTTAGAACCAACTAAGGTTCGCACTTGCGCTGTCAAATCATCAACTGCAATTGGTTGACGGTTTAGGCTTACCTGTTCTTTTTCATCTACCGTAATGGTAATTTTAGTGGGAACTTGCTGTTGTTTTGCTGTGGCGGCCTTCGGTAAATTTACTGGCAAACCTTCAGAACGTGTTAAAAACAGAGTTGACATAATGAAAAATGTCAAAATTGCAAAAATCACGTCAATCATCGGCACGATGTTGATCTGTAGCGGAAGCTCTGGTTCATCTGGTAGACGCATAGGTTTTTTCTCCTCGTTCATAGCGACGGCGGTAAAGTAATTCTAGCTGTCCCCCATACTCCTGAATTAATGCAATTTGCCGTTGGTACAGTCCCCGGAAGGTATTGGCAAACATGAGTATGAATATAGCAACGATCAATCCTGATGCAGTTGATACCAGGGCTTCACTAATGCCAGCCGTAACACTTGCCGTTTTGCTACCTCCCACGTCACCAAGATTTAGGGAAGCAAAGGAAGCTATCAATCCTAATACCGTGCCGAGAAGTCCTAACAGTGGTGCCAGACTAATAATTGTCTCGAAAATGTTTTGGAAACGTTTGAGTACAGGTATCTCAGCTTGCGATTCACTTTCTAAGGCTAAACGGAATTCCTCTGGATTTGGCTCTTCTAATTCTAAAGCCGCTAGAAAAATCCGAGCCAGTGGCAAATCTGCGTTTTTCTGAAGTTTATCCATTGCACCGACAATATTATCGAGGCGGTAGAGATTCAAAACATCTCGCACTACCCGGTTTTGACGCTGATTAATCCGTACCCAAAACCTGATCCGCTCGAAAATCAGTGCCACACCCAATACTGAAAACGCCAACAGGGGCCACATGACCACACCGCCTGCTGCAAACAAATTTTGAATTCCCATGTAGTGCCTCTATAACGTCATCCACAATACAAAATCAGACTACCAGAATCTAGAGAAAAGCTGAAACTTATTCTCAATAAAATATAAAATACAATGAGAATTTTTTCAAATGAAACGTTCATGATTTTTATTTACTCGTTCATTTGTTTTACATAAATTAATTTAATTTGATTGTAATAAAAGTTAACTTTGTCCAAAAAACATGATATTGGTGGTTCAAAAAAATGTTGATGTTAGTCCGGGGTTCGTAAAGCTATCCCAAATAATTTGAATTGTTTACTTGATATTTGTAACCTTGCATTCTAAGATAGCTAAATTAGTGAGAATAGGTAGCAATAGCTATGAGCTTTTCCGGCACTACTGTCGAGCAACGTTCCAAAGAAGTTGAGGCTCTCAAGTCTTTTCTGACTTACAGTCTAATAGGTTCACTGGCGCTGCATATCGGCGTACTGTCTTCTGGTATAAGTAATTATTTAACGAGAGTACCCACAGGAGAAGAAGAACCTATAGAGGTCGCGATCGTGGATTCTCCGACTGCGGAACCAGAAAAACCAATTGCAGAGATTCCAGAAGAAATAAAAAAAGAACCAGAGATTGTTCAAAAACAGCCTATAGAAACTCCACCAGTAGAAAAATTTGAACAGATTACAGCAGTCCCTCAGAAGCCACAGCCGATAAGTACGCCCCCAAAAGCAATTCCGATTGAGCCAAAAGTTGCTGTGAAATCTGCACCTATTCCACGAGCGGTACCAGAAGTACCTGTGAAATCTGCATCATCCATTCCCCAATCAGCTCCGTCTGAAGATTCCAAAGCAAGTTCACCAGGTGGTGGTGGTGGCGGTGGCGGCGGATCTGGTGTTGGTTTAGGCTCAGGTAGTGGTATTGCTGTAGGTACAAGTAGCGGTACTGGTCCTGGTGGAGGAACTGGCACTGGCACTGGTGGTGGCATTGGCAGTGGAACTGGAACTGGCATCGGTAGTGGCACTGGCAGTGGCATCGGCAGTGGAATTGGTAGCGGCACTGGTAGTGGCATCGGTAGTGGCACTGGTAGTGGAATTGGTAGTGGAACAGGAAACCGTCCCACAGTAGCAACAGCGCCTACAACTCCAAAAATTAACAGTTCAGGTAATGGTAATGGTCGTGCAGCCTGCCGCGAATGTAATGCCAAATATCCAGAGGCAGCAAGACGGCGAGGAGTTGAAGGCAGAGTAGAAGTAGCTGTAGATACTGATGCACAAGGTAATGTTACGAATGTGCGGATTGCTCGCTCTAGTGGAAACCGCGACTTGGATGAAGAAACCAAGAGACAAGCACGTGACTGGAAATTAAAACCCGCAGAAGGTGGTAGACAAGGGGTATCGATCGCCACTGAATATGCCATCAAAGGTTCACGGCGATCGCGCCAAGTTCAAGAACGGCGAATACAAAGAGAAGCACAAGAGAGAGAGAGAACCCAGCAAACAACGGCCGCTAACTCCACAGAGGCAGCTCCAAGACGTAGGCGCAGAGAGTTGGCACCCCCATCAAGACCAGCAATATCTGGATTTAGTCGGCGACTGGAACCTCAAAGAGCAGAAAGTCCTGCTAGAAACTCATCATCTGAAGCTAGAACAACTCGTACTCAAGGAACTGCAAGAGAGTCCTTACGCCGCATCCGGCGCGAGCAAACGACTACCGATTCATCACAAAAGCCACAAGTAACCACAAATCGGCGGCGGCGAAGAGATAATACTACCCAGAATAAATTGCGGGACTCTTTGCGCCGTTTGCGCCAACAACCTCAATCACAACCTGCTGCTCCCAGTCAGCAGTAGTCTGTCAAGTTAAAATTGATGGATTAGTAATAAGTGCTTGAGCGCTTAACAAAGGACTAAAGTTCTGACTACGAACTTATTGACCTCGTGAAGTTGACTTGACATACTACTAGTAGAGGGATAAAGATTATTGGAATCATACTTTGATTAACAACGATCGCCGCCTCCTGTTTTAGGAGGCGGTTGTTCTTTAGATAGAAATGGCTCCATTAAGCATTACCCACTTAGCATGAGGAAGAGGGGCTAGGAGTGCGGTAATTTTATGATGGGCTATTAGAGACACTGGCGATCGCTTGATTTGCCAATCAATAGTAGTGGAAGTAAATAATCCTGCACTTTCTCCTACCAACTTTTATCAGCGGGGCAATGTAAATCGCCTGCGCCTAAAGAATGGTAGTAGTGTTTGCTCATCACCAATTATATGCTGAGAGATATAGTCAACGGCTAACTCTCAAATTGCTCATCTGCACTTTATGTCTAGATGTCAAATTCACTGATTTGAATAAAACTTCTACATAAACACACACTGATGCGGTTTGATTTGCTTGAATAGCTATATTGATAGGACATTGATAACGTCGGCAATTCACAATTCCTAATTATGGCAAGTAAATTCATTGATGTTAGGGAATATACTGTCAGGGCGCACAAAAGACAGATTCATACTCGTGTTTTCCAGTTTGTCTGTAAAGAGTGTAACGATCTGACAAAACGTGAGACTTTCGGACCTCGACCTTTATATTGTGAGAGATGTCGCCCTCCCCAACCGCCTAAGAAATCCCAGCCAGCATCTCACAAGGCAAAACCCAGAGCAATGTCTTATAAAAGTGACATCGATTTAAATTGATTAAAGCCCTATGACTCAAAACGGACAATTAGAACCGCCTCCGGGCACTTTTCTCTCACCATTGTTGGAATTACGAGACTATTATGCTCGCCTTACAGAAGAGTATGAACGCCTCTTTGTGCAGGCGCGATCGCAGCTGGATCATGTAGAAGCGTTGTTGTCTAACTGGTCTTTTTCTGATACCAACAAGCAGATATCAAGATTAACAGCGACTGATGAAACCTCAAATCTTTCTGGGGAAAGTTCTCTGCGGTTTTTATCACCCCTTGATGACATCGGCGAAATCAACTTGGTGGAATCTTTAGAGTCAGTACAAAAAGACTTAGAGCGAGTTGAGATAAATAATTCTTTTTCTGCTGCTGTTGATACAAAAGAGAGTCAACCTCAAACGACATCAACAGATCCAAAGATCGCCCTAGAGAACAACGATAGTTCAACGAAGGTAGTGGAAATCCCGATGCTACCTCAGTATCAGCACGCTATCTCGCGAATGGAAGCCATAAAACAGCTATTGCAAGAACAGATAGGTACTGTTTGTCATATCGATTTTATCGTGCGATCGCTTTATGGAGAGTTAGATTCCAATCTATTCAAAGTAGTCAAAGGTAGAGTGCAATCTTCCCTCACCCAAGGCAGAGAAAGGAATTACTGGGTAACTATTCCCGATGAGCCAGGTTGCTATACTCTGGATTTAAGTTTGGTAGCCCCAAATAATCGCAATGGTGCTTCTAGGAATATCAAGAACAAAAATAAGAAGCCTTTCGTTCCCCCGACAAAAACAGTACCGATGCTCAACGCCTTTGAGGGTCAATTTTTAATTGATGCCCTCACCTCTCTGTTAAAACAAAATCCAGGTAAAGTTTTCAGCGTGGCTGAAGTCATCGCCGGGATTTATGGAGAACTAGATTCTCAGCAAATTAGAGAGATCAAAAATAAGGTGCTGAATGAACTATCTAGAGGCTATCGCACAGGTAGATTCGCTAGGGTTCCTAATCAAATTGGCTTTTACACTTGGGACTCAAATCTGATATCGAAAGGGAGTTCTCGTTAAATTGAGCATTGGGAAAGGGAAAGGGAAAGGGGTAAGGGGAAA
Source organism: Nostoc sp. EspVER01 (assembly GCF_034530635.1). Taxonomy (NCBI): domain Bacteria; kingdom Bacillati; phylum Cyanobacteriota; class Cyanophyceae; order Nostocales; family Nostocaceae; genus Nostoc; species Nostoc sp. EspVER01. The sequence continues at coordinate 28,578 of NZ_JAVRCS010000033.1, read as the reverse complement.
GATTAAATTTATTCCTTTTCCCTTTAACCTTTAACCTTTTCCCCTGCTTCCTCTGCCCCTCTGCCTCTTCCCCTACTATCCCAAAAACAGCTTGTATGCCGGATTCTTATTTTCATCCCAATAGCGATAGCCCAGGCGATCGAGAAAAGCTTGCCAATCTTCCATCTCGTGGGGGGGAACCTGGATACCGACAACGATTCGTCCGTAGTCTGCGCCATTGTTGCGGTAGTGAAAAAGACTAATATTCCAGTCGGGACTCATGGAAGTTACAAATTTCATCAATGCGCCGGGACGTTCGGGAAACTCAAAACGGTAGAGTAATTCATTGTGAGCCAGGGGAGAATGCCCACCCACCATGTGCCGCAGATGTAGTTTAGTGAGTTCGTCGTCCGTTAAATCAAGGGTTTCAAATCCTTGAGCTTCAAAGGTTTCTACCATCTTGACAGCATCGGCACGGTTTTGAATTTGCACGCCGACAAAAATATGGGCTGTTTTTTCATCGGCAATCCGATAATTAAACTCGGTCAGGTTACGGTTGCCAATACATTCACAAAACTGGCGAATACTTCCTCGTGCCTCTGGAATTGTGACTGCAAAGATTGCTTCGCGCCGTTCGCCAAACTCTGCTCGTTCTGCCACAAAGCGGAGGCGATCAAAATTCATGTTTGCACCACAGGCGACAGCAATTAAGGTTTGTCCCTCGATTTGTTCTCGTTCGGCGTAGGCTTTGGCTGCTGCGATCGCTAATGCACCGGCTGGTTCTAAAATGGATCGCGTATCCTCAAACACGTCTTTAATTGCAGCACAAGTATCGTCTGTATCCACCAAAATAATTTCATCTACATACTGCTGACATAAACGGAAGGTTTCTTCACCTACTTCCCGCACCGCTACGCCATCAGCAAATAACCCCACTTGAGACAAGCGCACTCGATGTCCGGCTTTGAGTGATTGAGACATGGCATCAGCATCTACTGGTTCAACACCAATAATCTTGATTTCGGGACGTAACCGTTTTACATAAGCCCCAATCCCAGAAATTAATCCGCCGCCTCCAATTGCGACAAAAATTGCATGGATGGGTTGCTGATGTTGCCGTAAAATTTCCATCCCGATTGTTCCCTGTCCAGCAATTACATGGGGATCGTCAAAAGGATGAATAAAAGTCAATCCTTTTTCTACTTCTAATTCACGGGCATAGCTATAAGCATCGTCGTAAGTGTTTCCATGTAACACCACTGCTCCGCCCCTCATTCTCACCGCATCCACCTTGACTTGGGGTGTGGTTACTGGCATGACGATAATCGCTTTGGTTCCCAAGCGATTGGCTGCTAGGGCGACTCCCTGAGCATGGTTCCCCGCAGACGCGGCAATTACACCCTGCGCCAATATATCTGGCGGCAGTTGCACCATCTTGTTATAAGCACCCCGCAGTTTAAAGGAAAATACTGACTGCATATCCTCACGTTTCAACAGGAGTTGATTATTCAACCGCGCAGACAAATTTGGAGCATACTCCAGTGGTGTTTCCTGGGCAACATCATATACACGGGCAGTCAGAATTTGGATGAGGTAGTCGCAAAACATGGGCGTCAAGGTGTTAGCAAATGCTGGATGGAAACTAATTTTACGTTACAAGCGATCGCACTGGTTTTATTGATTTATTCTCTCTCGAAATTTTGATTGAACAAAATCTAAAAATTACCAATTAATATTCTTTGAAGATAAATTAAGTTCAGTTCTGAAAATTTTTTGATCGCTGCAAATTTAATGCGATCGTTGGTAGGTTGATTTGAAACTAGTTTTGCCAACTATCTGAGTACTTAGATCGACAGATTAAGTATAGTGTTACTTACGAACATAACTTCTCCATTTATGTTAAAGTATGCGTGGAAGATGAAATTCGGCTGTACAGTTTGTTTTTATATATACTTGTATTACAGACCTCTCCGGATCTAAATCTCTACACCCTCTGATTCTGGAGACATTCTATGTCAATTTACGTCGGCAATCTATCTTATGAGGTTAAAGAAGATGACCTCCGGCAAGTCTTTGCAGAATATGGAACTGTAAAAAATGTTCAATTGCCTGTCGACCGAGAAACAGGTCGGATGAGAGGTTTCGGGTTTGTGGAATTGGAATCAGACGCACAAGAACAAGCGGCGATTGATGCCCTTGATAACGCTGAATGGATGGGTCGAAGCTTAAAAGTTAATAAAGCCAAGCCCAAAACAGATGGCGGTTCCTCTGGTGGTAGACGAGGAGGCTATGGTGGCGGTGGCGGTGGTGGTGGCCGCTATTAAGGTCTAAAACCAAAAATTTAACTCTCAGGTCTTAAGGGCAGACAAGGAGTCTGCCTTTTTTGCGTTTTGGGACTTGTATTTTGACTCAGCACTCAGCACTGGCTCAACCTTAGCTATCCGCTAACAGCACTCAGCACTTTCAAGTCAGAGAGCAGGTGGTCACTGAGCCTGTCCTGAGCGTAGCCGTTGGCGCAGCCTCTCGTAGAGAAGGGCGTAGTCGTAAAGCCTGCGGCATAGCTTCGCTTCGGGCGCAGCCTCTCGTAGAGAAGTGATGCAGGAGGTTTTAGGAAATAATTCTTATGAAGCCATGCGTTAGGGTAGCTTACCGCAGGTATCGTTTTTGTAATAGGTGTAGCAACCATGAATCCAGAAGCTAAACATATTGTTAACGAACTAAGGCATAAGTTCTACTCTAACTTTGCTACTGCGATGAGTATGCCGGTACTTATAACTGGTACATCTTATAGTAGTAATTCACCGATCGCATCTTGGATGGATCGTAGGCAGAGACTCAACTATATAAATGTATACGCTTATACAGCACCCGATGAATTTGTCCCATTCCGCCCATTTATTCTGCGACTGGCTATTAACAAGAGTGCTGGTAGAGTGACAGTGACCAGAAAAGGACAAGTCTGCCGAGGTCTGAATTTGTTGTGGGATTTCGAGTTAACTGTATTACCAAAAGAAATCTTAGACTTTCTTCCCTGGATAGTTAACTTAGTTGAGGCCCATGATAAAGGTTCGCCTTTGTTGCTAGAATCACCACCCCATTCATTTGAATTAAACGTGTCAGAGGTGGGGTTATTTAATAACGCTTGGACTGAAAAAGCTTGGCTTTTGGCAAATCCGACCATATTCCCTAATAGTAGTCTGTCAAGTTGAAATTATTCTAACTATCTCAAATTTTCACGAATGATTTCGGACTGCTATATATGCCTGATAATTAATAAGGCAATCTACAAATAGCAAAGATGCAGACTCTCCAAAAACTCTCACTTCCAAGCATGGGCTGTGGTACTTGGGCTTGGGGCAACCAACTGCTTTGGGGATATGACGAAAGTATGGATGAGCAGTTGCAAGCCGTATTTAACCTTTGCGTAAGCAATGGTGTAACTTTATTTGATACAGGCGATTCTTACGGAACGGGGAGATTGAATGGTCGGAGTGAGTTGCTTCTGGGACGATTCAACCGAGAATATGTAGGTTCAGCCAAAGAAAATATTTGTATTGCAACTAAGCTTGCTGCTTACCCCTGGAGATGGACGCGTCAATCAATGGTAAAGGCTTGCCAGTCATCTGCCCAACGCTTGGGAAGAAATGTCGATTTGGTACAAATGCATTGGTCAACAGCAAACTATGCGCCTTGGCAAGAGGAAGGACTTTTAGATGGTCTTGCCGATTTGTATGAACAAAGACTGGTCAAGGGCGTGGGATTATCCAATTATGGGCCGAAACGGCTGATGAGAGTGCAGAAAAAATTCGCCGAACGAGGCGTTCCGATTACAACTCTGCAAGTTCAATATTCTCTGTTGTCTACATATCCTGTCACTCAACTCAAGCTCAAAGACCTTTGTGATGAGTTAGACATTAAATTGATTGCCTACAGCCCTCTAGCTTTGGGACTACTGACAGGAAAATACTCTGAGCAAGGCCCTTTGCCTAAAGGCATTCGAGGTCTGTTATTTAAGCAAATATTATCAGGAATGCGTAGAGGCAAAGCGGCTTCTGCTGGTAAATCGCTTTTGGGATGTTTGCGAGAGGTAGCACAGTTCAGAAACAAAACTATGTCACAGGTAGCAATTAATTGGTGCATCTGTAAAGGAACTATTCCTATCCCTGGAGCAAAGAGCGTCGAACAAGCAAAGGAGAATCTTGGCGCGTTGGGTTGGCAATTAGACGCCGGTGAGATTGCAGAGTTAGATAAGGCGGCGGCAAATTCAGACAAAAAAATGGTACAAAATATCTTCCAAACTAAGTGAAATTTCAACGTTGCTGAATTTGAATATGAATCATTGCAAAATAATTACTAATTCATAATGGACTACGTCTTACTGCGCTAACCTCATTCATAATTAGGCGTAAATCACGTAATTTTATACAATCCCGAAAATGCGAGCGAAAATAAGAGATACAGAGATTTTCTTTGATGTGGAAGGTTCTGCATTAGTGGTGGATGGCGCGAGCATCTGCTCTAAACCTGTCGCCTTTCTAATTCACGGGGGGCCTGGTGCGGATCATACTTCCTTCAAACCAACCTTCTCGACTTTAAGCCAAAAACTTCAACTAGTCTATTTTGACCATCGCGGTCAAGGAAGGTCTGCACGTGGGCCTAAAGAAACCTATACTTTAGACAATAATGTTGAAGATATGGAAGCGTTGCGCCAACACCTTGGTCTGGACAAAATCGTTGTGATTGGTGGTTCTTACGGTGGTATGGTGGCTCTGACTTATGCAGTCCGCTATCCTCAGAATGTCTCTCATCTGATTGTGATTGCCACGGCAGCCCATAGTGGATTTTTAGAACGGGCTAAGGAAATCCTCGCATCGAAGGGAACTGAAGAACAAAAAACAAGCGCTCAACGACTTTGGGATGGAAATTTTGAAAATGAGGAACAGCTAAGACAGTATTTTCAAGTGTTGGGATCAATGTATTCGCTAAAATATAATCCCACCACCTCAGCCATTGCTTGGCAGCGAAATATTCTCTCAGTTGATGCGATTAATGTTGCTTTTGGCGGTTTCCTCCGCAACTACAATATTCTTGACCAGTTACACAAAATTACCGCACCTACTTTAGTGATTGCAGGTCGGCATGACTGGATTTGCGCCCCAGAATTTTCTGAGGAAATTGCTCAGGCAATTCCTAATGCAGATTTGAGAATTTTTGAGAATAGCAGTCATTTAATCCGCGCAGATGAGCCTGAAGCACTTTTGGATGCGATCGCGGGTTTCTTGGTTTACAAACGTTAGATCAATTCGTAATACCCTTACTCTGGATTTATCACAAAGCCTGAGAAAAAAGGAGTCAAAAACTGCCAAAATAACTATTAAATGATTAAGTCAAACCTTTATACAACTTGGAATATGAAGCGCGTTTCGTTTTTAATAAGAAATGCAGATACTAAGTATCATCAAGTTTATGAAGTATATTCTCAATAGGGCCTAAAACAATCTTATTAAGTCTTATTTATTGACAAATAGTTAAGCGTAGGCGTAGCCCGCACTTCTCTACGAGACGCTGCGCGAACGGCTGCGCCCTTCTCTACGAGAGGCTGCGCCAACGGCTACGCTCAGGACAGGCTCAGTGACCATCGTAGACATCGCTTGGAGTCTTGGAAACTAAACCAAACGAGAAATGCTGATTTTTTCGTTGGTTATTAACGTTGGTTGCGATCAAAAGTAATTTAGATACGTTTGCCCTGGTAAATCGGGTATATCAACTCTTGAAATGAAAAACACAATACCTGATGATCGTACAGACTATCCCTGCGGTTGATCAAAAGCCCAAAGTCAGTATAGTACATATGTATGATGCGTAAATCCTAATTATTTTCTTAAATACTAGATTTATGGATTCGTCTCAAATTGAAACAGGTGCATCTCTTTCTATAGAAATTGCTCAGATTGCTTCACCATCAACAACACTCTCTCCTACCTCAACATTCAGCCCTCGTATTTCTAAAGATGGTATTCGCAGGAGTTTGAGGGCTTCTACTGTCGATGGTGTTTTCGCAGCAGTTTTCTCTATTGGTACTGGCGGAATTTTGCTAGGTAATTTCTTGGTGGGGTTGGATGCCAGTCCAGTAGTATTTGGCATGGTGAGTTCTATCCCCATGTTGGTGAATCTCTTTCAGCCGATGGGTGCTTATTTGTCTGAACGCAGCACTAGCCGCTTTCAGTATTCCCTTCGCACTCATGGGATTGGTCGGCTACTATGGCTGATTTTAGTAATTGGCATTGTTAGCTTTAGTTGGGGAGGGCTGAATTCCAATCAATTAGTGATATTGTCGCTTTTGATTCTCGTATGCAGCCATTTGTTAGGAGGACTAGGAGCCGCATCTTGGTTGAGTTGGATAGCAATGTTAGTCCCACGGCAATTACGAGGTAGATATTTCGGGCTACGCAATAGCCTTGCTAAGTTAACCGAGTTGGTCGGTTTGCCAATAGCCGGTCTAGCTGTATCACATTGGTACGGGGGGCCTATCCAAGGTTATGGGGTGATTTTGCTCTTAGGCATTATCTTTGGAATTGTAAGCTTGGGGTGTCAGTATTTTCAGGTTGATATAAATCCTCAATTAAAAAATACTTATTATGCTAACTCATCTCAAACCAGTGAGATTCAGTCAGACTCCGCACCAAATGAACCTAGTGAGATATCTGAACCAATCTCTCTGCCGCAAATGCCAACTCCTCAAAACCAGATAGATAGCAGCATTTGGAAAAACTCTAATTTTTTCGTGTTTCTGCTTTATTTCGGCTCATGGACGTTTGCTGTTAATCTGAGTGCCCCGTTTTTTAATCTCTACTTGCTAGATACGCTGAACCTGGATGTGAGTTGGGTAACTTTCTACAATAGCCTGCGAGCAGGGGCACACATGCTAATGCTCATCGTGTGGGGTAGATTAGCAGATAAAATAGGCAATCGTCCAATTCTAATTTCTACTGGAATTCTAATTGCAGTCATACCTTGGCTGTGGCTGAAGATGGGTTCTAGCCCTATCGATCTCTGGCTATGGTTGCCGCTGTTACACATTTTTATTGGAGCTAATTGGGGAGGAGTTGACTTGTGTAACAACAATCTTCAGATAGAAATTGCACCAGTCAAAAATCAGTCTATCTATTTTGCAACAGCAGCAGCTGTCGCTGGAGCAAGTGGTGCTTTAGGAGCAACTATCGGTGGCTTCATCGCTCAATTTGCTGGGTCTTTTGGCATAGCAGAAGTATTTATTGTATCTGGTGTATTACGATTAGCTTCACTTGTGCCACTCATTTCTAAAAAAGATTTGGGTAGTTAGGATGAAATTTCTTTGTTACGGATATGAAAAAATAATTTTGTATTCAACCTGGAGATTTATCCACCTATAGGAAGAACTGCTAACTTACATCTTTATTTTACAGTTTTATTACTCCCCAAGGTTTCATTGATAGCCGTCATTAATAACTCATTTACAGAGATTCCCGCTGCCTTTGCCATACAGGAAATTACGCTTTTGGGGGCAAAAGAACAATACAACCCGGCTTCTAAAAACCAAGGTTGCCCCTTTGGGTCGATGCGGAAGTCAAATAAACTGTAGTGGCGACAACCCAAAGCTTGATGACACTTCTTAGCCACTTGCTGAACCTTTTGGGTAATCGGGTCGTTAGGGTCTACCATCCAAGCTTTGATATTATCTTTAGCGGCACAATCCAAGTTGCCATCGTCCGTTTGTTTGAGTTTATCAGCAAAGTTGCGGATGGGTTTATCGTGGGGGTCTACCTGATACTCTTCAAGGGGTAAACCCACTAGCTCGCCGTCTTTGACAATAATGCCACATCTGACTTCTCGACCGAGCTCGATAAATTCTTCTACAATGACCTCCGAAGCATATTCAAATGCTTGCTTGAGAGCAGCGTCATATTCAGTAGCCTCTTTGACTAAGGCTATCCCTAAAGAGTTATCGGAACTTACGGGTTTAACGATCGCTGGAGGTGTAATTGTTGGAACGTCTCCTTGGCGAAGCAGTTCTCCACGAGGCACTTTTACCCCTGCGGCTTCAACAATTGCTTTAGCTCTGCCTTTATGCGCTGCGATCGCCATGATATCTGGAGTATTGCCTACATAAGGGATCTTCAGCAGGTCAAATAGGGCGCGGTAGTGAGTCATTCCAGGAATACAAAACATTTGTGGTAACACGAGGTCAATGTTTTGCGCTGTTATAAACTCTATGGCATCAAACAGAGTCATCGGTTTGGTGTCAGCAATATCTTCAGGGCTGAGTGAGGGAGGAAATCGCCACTGGCGATCGGGTGTGATGTATGCGATCTGAAAGTCATAGTGCGATCGATCTGCCGTTGCCGCGAGACAGTCTTGGGCATAAAGGCGTGACAAATCACAGTAAAAATCATTATATGCAGACCCAACTAAATGAAGGATACGAAGTACTGGCATAATTTATCTTCCTATGTAGTATTAGAATTTATATGGACGTTCTCAGCTGAGTGGGCTATGAGAACCCTACCCCGCAAGCGAGGAGGGGCTATGATCTACTGAATTCTTCTTCAATTACGAATTACGAACTTGTACTGAGCGTCTTGCCCTGAGCGTATCGCTAAAGCGAAAGCTCCGCTAACGCGTAGCGTCTCGTAGAGAAGCCGTTGGCGTGGTCACTGAGCCTGTCCTGAGCGTAGCCGAAGGGCGTAGTCGAAGTGCAGCCTCTCATAGAGAAGGGAGCCGAAGTATTACGAATTACGAATTATTTAATCGCCACCTAATTCCACCAGTTTGCCAATATTGAAGTCTATTTTTACCCATCCTTTGAGTTGTTGGAGATTCTTCAGCAAAAGCAAGGGAATCTGCCAATGATGCAAAGTCAAAAATGGTATGGGGTCATCAAGACTGTAAATAGCATCAGTGCCCCGCACTAGAGTATTAACCGATGTTTGCAATTGTTTCCAAGAACGAATACCAGTTAGTCGCCAGATTTCGTGATATAGGAAGTAAGTGGGCTTGCTACTTGCTAGGGGTTCCAGAGGTGCAGCTAGGGGAGTTTTACCAAGATAAGCGTCTGCAACACCGGGGTGATTGTAGAACATTGTAATTGCCGAATGGGTACGGGGATTGCATTCAATGGCGTAAACTGTACCGTCTTCAGCTTGGATAAAGTCGAAAGAAACTTGCCCAGTTAAAGCCAAACTCTTGACGAAGTGTTGCACCCATTGACGGATTTGGGGATTTTCGACGTTTTCATAGTTGATTTGAAACGCAGAAGAGTTTGAACAACAATGCAATCTTAATTCCCCATCCCGCACTGTACTATGTGTGCATAATTCCTTACCAGGAATAAACTCTTGCATAATCCAAGGTTTTTCTGGACTGATAGGTAAACTGTTGACAAAGGCTGCTGTCTCTTCTGGGGTGTCGCAGGGAAGTTTGGTTAAATTTAAACGGCGAACGGAGTCGTAATCAATACTTTTAAGAATATATTTGCGGGTTTCTTGACTAAAATCGAAATTGATAACTTGTTGAGGATCTGTGATTTTAAACGATTTGGGGACAGATAAACCAAGCGATCGCGCCCGATCGGTAAAGGCAAATTTATCATCCAACATCTTGGTTATATCTGGATCGAAGTGGAAAACTTCGCAGTATTCTGATAATACAGGCTTTGCTAAAGAGTCATAATAGCTAGCTACAGGACTGCATACAGGAACATAAACGTCAACCTTTTCTTGCTTGACAATTTCTACTAGCGCCTGGATATAGCCTTCTGGATCTTCTTGTGGAGCCGGAACCGTATAAAAACGACTTACCGCCTTTGAAAATCTATGACCAGACAACCAGTATTTGTTACCTTCAATCAAAATAACTCTGTGTCCTGCGGCATGGAAAGAGCGAGCAAGTTGCAATGCTTTAGTCATCTTGGCTCCACTTACCAAGATAGTCTGAGGATGAGCAGCTACGACAGCTTTTTTCGTAAACGGCGAACTCACAATGCCCCACAGCAAAGATATCAATACTATCAAAGCATTGAACGGCAAGGCTATTAGTAATAATGTCAGAGTACCGAGAGTCTTGAATAGAGCTACTACCTTTACCTTAACACCCGTTGATGAGGTTGGGGATTGAGGCAGAGATAAAGAAATTGATTGTGCCATAAGTTTTTCCTTTGTGTTTATTGTAGAGACGTTGCATTGTAACGTCTCTACAAACTTTGTTACGCCACGCGTCTAATTAGCGTTACACCATCTCGGATGGGTAACAGAACTTGCTCTACACGAGGATCGGCGGCGACAACGCGGTTGAATTGAGCGATCGCTTCACCGTTGGCGGTGCGTTGTTCGGGTGGTAGGTAAACTTGTCCCTGCAACAAAGTGTTATCCACACAGATTAACCCGTCGGGAGTCAGTAAGTTACCATCCAAAATGGTCTGGAAGTATTCTACATACTCTTTTTTATCGGCATCAATGAAGATCAGATCGAATACTTCTTTTCTGGCAGCCAGCTTGTGGAGTGTCTCTAAAGCAGGTGCTACTTCCACAACGATTTTGTCGCCGTGGGGAGACTCACTAAAACAAGCTTGAGCAAATTCAGCAACATAAGGATCTACTTCGCAACCGATAAGTTGCCCATCACTTGGTAATGCTTCTGCCATTGCTAAGGCTGAATACCCTGTGAACATTCCTACTTCTAGAATGCGCTTTGCTTTAGTGATATGAACAAACATTTTCAATGTCTGTCCTTCCAGATGCCCTGAGAGCATTTCCTGCTCTAGTTGACGCACTGTTTCACCATCGCTGAAGCGTTTGCTCCAGTCTTCTTTACTAGTTTTTTGCGCCAATGCTGTCAATGCGCTCGATTCTGGCGTGGTGTAATCATCCAAGTAGGGATCTAAACCCGCCGCTAATTGAACTCCCTGCCGCAAAGAATCTAATATCTCTACGGGAATATTGTTCTCTTCTGCTAATTTGAGGGTTTGCTGTAACTGGGCTACTAAAATACTGTGTGGCGTTATCGGTCTAGCTGTTTCTCGTCCTAAAACACTCGTCATATTTTCACACCCCCACTAGCTTGGCTTCTTGACTTTCAATGTATGCGTCAACACCTTTTCCGCCACGAGGGTATTTAGCACAAAGACGTTTGTGTTCAGCCAGAGCAACATCAAGTTCTTCACGAGTTAGATCGTTGGCAAAGAAGCACTCACCAATCGGACAAGGCATAGCTGCACGTAGTTTGCCATCTCGTGTCAAGCTTATCGATTGGGTAGCATCCCAGAGTAAATCTCCATCTAGTAGAGGATGATCGAGTGATAAACCGATACGACTCATCAAGTCTAGGATGCGATCGCGCTCTCCTGTGGGAATATAGCCGCGTTGTGCTGCAATGGTTGCAGACAAAGCCATATCTATATTGACCGCATGACCATGATATAGGGGTATCTGAGGTGCTAATTCTAGGGTAGGACTCCAAGTATGACCGTAAGCGATGACGCGATCGAGGTCTAGTTCATGCAAGTTAGGAGTCTCTAACTCCAACATAGTTTTGATTGCCTCGTAGTTGACTTTATGAGCAATCTCTTTAATTTCCGGTGTCGCGTTCACATGTCCAAAGTGAGTCGAAAGCAGTTCTTCGCCATATTCGTATAGCAGTTCAAAGACTTCCGAGTTAGAAACTACCGCAATTTTCACTAACTCTGCCATCCCATTACGAACTTGAGCCGTTGGCAAGGTTTTCAAGAATGAGAAGTCCAGGATCACTTTCAAGGGTGCATGATATGCTCCCAAGCGATTTTTTAACTTGCGATGATTAACTGCTACCTTAATCGCTACACCTGCATCGATTAAACCAATCAATGTGGTAGGAATGCGAATATAGTTGCTCTTGCGACGGTAAGAAGCACAAGCAAATCCAGCCACATCAGTAACTAGACCACCACCAACAACTAAGACTGGTTCTTTACGAACTAAGCCAAAATCTGAAAAAGCGTCAACGATTTTTTCAAAGGTTGCCAGGGTTTTAGCTGGCTCTGTAATGATGATCGGAAATACTGTCAGTTCAATGTCATAGTGTCTAAAATATGACCTGATCTGATCGCCATACAGTTCATGAACATTGGCATCAATTACAGTCAGACAGCGACCAAATTTTGCGTAGCTATCTGCAATTTCTCTGTTTTCAATATTAAATGCACCGTTCACATAGACAAGGCTAAAATCGATTTTTTCGTAACCTTGCACGTGAAACGCAGTTTCGGTAGCTTCAAATGATGCTTGAACCTTATTCATTGTGTTGCCCTTATTCCAATTATAAAGATTGTGAGATTTCGGTAATAATCGCGATTTACCCTAATGAATGCCAGCAAGCAATCATGTTTTTCACCCTTTCAGATAAAAGACAGGACAAAATTAGCTTTCAATCAAAAGCTAACGCTTATTACTGACTGGCAATGTTTTTAAACAACACCATTCATTTGAGTAAATTCTGTAGATGGGTTAACCTTTAATTCGGCATAACCTCAAACAAGTCAAGTATACACACTAGCAATATATTGGAATAATACTTGCCTTCTTATTCTGTGGATTATTGACTTTTGTTTTGGGAAACTCATCTGAATTCAGATTGATTCCACTATATCTAAATATAGTGGCTTTCCAACTGTAAGATTCCGCAAAAATTCTAACCGAGATAAATGATTGTATCGTTGATCTCCCAGCTTCAATTTTAGATTAGAACCTTGATTAACCGTTAGTTCGCTGTTTATGAGCATTAGTGTCAAACCTTATATTACTAAACTCGTTACACTCTCTTTGCTTCAGAATAACAGTGGACTTTTAGGAAGTTTATCTGAATTTTTATTAACTCCACTATATTTGTCTCTAACAACTTTCCAATCGTTAGACCTTGCAAAACTCATATCTAAGTAAACTACTGATATTGTTTATCATTGTCTATCTCCAGGCTGACATTTGATATTACAGTCATGATTAATCCTCATCTCGCCGTTTTTTGCATTAGTCTCAAACCATAAAATGGCTCAAAACAAAGATGACTCACTGCATTCTGTTCATAACATCAGTAAAATACCTCCTTTTCCAGTCAATTTAATGCTCAGTATTTAATATACATACTTCAGCAACCCCTGAAAATTCAGAATTTAAATATCTGAGTTACTGGCAACAAAAATTTAACTTTTTTAAGGAACGGTTGTGTGTGTTAAAGGTTTCTAAGTTTGCTTAAATTGCTTTCTTAGTCCTAAATAAAGGCTTTTCAAGCTGAACCAGCAAAGATTTTACTAGTAGGTTACTGAAAAGTTCAACACAAATCATAACATTACAGTAATACAAATCATAACATTTGTAAATATATTTCAGTCAATCCACCATGCGAAGTGTACTGAATAACCACATATCTACAATAAAATATGTCTAAAGATAGATATTTTATACAACAAGATATTTTGGGCAGTAGCTATATCTAAGAGACATCTGGCGAATTTAATTATGCGTTGCGTTGCCCGAAATCCATCGCTTTGTTGGTTCTAGATGCACATACATACAATAGATATAGCAGTTGCCAAAGCCGTTAGGACAGTTTGCGGTAAACGCGTCTTCAACAGCGTACTTTATGATTTTATTGCTGTCCTAAGCTCCCTGTCCGTTGCCATATCTTGCAAAAGTAACAAATGCCAAGATTTTGGGGGAAGATTAAAGGGTAAGAGAAAATTCTATACCTTTACCCTTTACCCCTTATCCTTTTCCCCACTTCTGCAAGAAGTCTAATGTTTCACTTTTGCGTGTATGGTTCACGGGTAAAAGATCGCGATTTACCGGATGAACTCAACAGTACACTAATTCACATATATAGCAAAATATTGCCACTATATGCGATCGCAACTGGTGTAGTCTAAGAAATTATGGAACACACGCTGTTTTTATATCATATCTGCGTTAAAAAATTACAACGCTACTGTTGTGCTAGATAGCTGTCAAACGAAGGAATTTGCCAGTGCGATCGCTTAGTTACTTTACAATATAAAAAGTTGAGTATTTCTAACAGGCAAAATTTATTTAAAAAGTAATTTAAACAATCTTAATATTTATAAATTCCAAAAGCTAACATACAATTGGTGAAAAAAAATTAGCGTGATAAACTTATAAGTCTGCTTACCCGTTGTAGGCATATCCTTGTAAAATATGTAAACCAAGTACTAATTCCTAGTAGCTTAAACGTGTCTTCTATGGCAATATGGATGTCAGGAAATATATTGTCACAAACAATTGATAATCCAAAAAAGAAAATAGCAGATAACAAAATTAGAAATTCAGTTTTCTTCAATATTGTTTTGAATTTAAGGAAAAAGATTGAGGTGATTGCAATGTAGATTAAGTAAAATGCGCTTTCATTAATATTTAAATAATCAGGAAAAACACTATCATGAATTAAGAAAAAGTCATCAAAGAGTAACAAACAGGTTATTAGCCCAGAAAACAAAAAGAATGATGAATATTCTTTAGCTCTAATATCTTTTTTCAGTAGCATGTAACTAAAGAGACATATTGATGCCGAAGAACACCAAAGCAATATACCAATATTTGAGAAAAATCCCAGATAAAAAGGCATACTCATGATGGCAGATGGATCTCTTGTCAAATCTTCTGTAGGTACTTTAGCTTTTAATTGCAGGAATATTGAAATTAAAGAAAATGGAATGATTGTTATTAAAAATGTTAATAATAAAATTTTGATTTGATTAATATAGCTTGATTTTTGAAGAACTAAGTTTGTCATGGGTTTCTACCTTGATTATCTAAGACCCTTCTTGCAGATTTTTAAGTATTGTTGTTGGATAACTGAATATCTGCTATGAAAGTATGATTTTGCTGCTCGTGTAAAAATTACTAGTAAGGACAAATGGGGTGTGTGACTGATAGGCATACATTTAGGCATCAACCAGATATTTACTAAACATATTTCAGTATTCGTTGGGCAGTAAAGAGTATCATTTTTAACTTTGATGATGATTTGGTTAAGAAGTTAAATGTCAAACACTTGATTTGCAAGAGTATAGAATTAAGATAAGGTTAACAAAACAAAAGCAACAGGTTTAGATTATTTCATACAGCAAAAAAATATTCAAGTTATTTGTGTCTTGAATTTTTTAAGTTTTGATGAAGCTTACTATCTTAAATGTGCATAATCTAGGTTAGCTATGGATGCTAAAGAGTTGCTCAAGCTTTATGCTGCTGGAGAGAGAGATTTTAGTGGGATTAATTTGGAAGAGGCTGACTTGAGTGGAGCTAATCTGAGCGGGGCTAACTTAAGTCGAGCTAATCTATTGGCAGCTAATTTGAGTGATGCTAATTTAAGTGGGGCTAATCTCAGTTATGCCAGATTGAGCCTGGCTAGGTTCATTGGTACTAATTTAGAGGGTGCTAATGTGACTGATGCTGACATAATTGGTGCCACATTTGAAAATGCCAATCTCAAAGGGTCTTACCTTAGTGATTTCGGTTACATTAAC
The DNA here is from genome assembly GCF_034530635.1 of Nostoc sp. EspVER01. Taxonomy (NCBI): domain Bacteria; kingdom Bacillati; phylum Cyanobacteriota; class Cyanophyceae; order Nostocales; family Nostocaceae; genus Nostoc; species Nostoc sp. EspVER01. The sequence continues at coordinate 13,055 of NZ_JAVRCS010000033.1, read as the reverse complement.
AATGCCTTGTTCCAAAATACGATTGTTGGTGATGGTAGGATTATCCTTGGACCAGAGATAATTCATGGATGAATATTCTGGGTTACTCTATCAGCCAATATGAAGTTAATCAAATAAGAATTTTCATACAGCAGTTTTCAAGTAGATGAGGTACAAAATAACTCAAGTGTCTGCTTCAACATCGGATATTGCTTGACAAGTTAATTTCGATAGAAAAAAATTGAATATTTCTAAGCAGACAAAATCTATTTAAATTACTTTTTATAAAAACTTAAGATTTCTTAACTTAGTTTAAAAAATCTTGGTATTGACTTCAGAATATAAGAGCGATCGCTTTGTAAAGGTTAGTTGATATTAGTTGTCAAACTGCTGGTGAAGTTAGAAACTAAAGAAATACAACACACGCAATTATTTATATGACTGCTATTTCTAACCTAGAATTCAAACGACCAATTTGGCAAACCGCGATCGTATTGACCTTGGGCTTTTGGCTCAGTGCTAGTCTAGTTTTAGACTGGGTAATTATGCCTAGCCTTTATCTTTCTGGGATGATGAGTCAAGCTGGTTTTACGACAGCAGGCTATACGATTTTTTGGAACTTTAATCGGATGGAATTATTATCAGCTGCTGTAGTCCTGACTGGGGCACTAGCTTTGAGCAAAACCCGATATCACTGGAGTATTGGTAGTATTGTTTTATCTGTGCTGCTGCTAACTATAGCTGTACTTGACACCTATTTCTTAACTCCGCAGATGTGTGCTATAGGAGTTCAACTCAACCTATTTGAAGCTGCTACTGCTATTCCGTCGACAATGAATTTATTACACGCTAGCTATTGGGTACTGGAAGTAGTGAAGCTGGTAGCTGGTGGTACACTTCTAAGCTGGTGCTGGCGGGAGCAGTTTTAAGTAGATGGAGAAGTATAACGGTGAGAATTTCCACTTATAAATCTCACGCCAAAGACGCAAAGAATTTCTTTGCGTCTTTTCGCTACATATAATCTTATGGGTTAATAAATGTAATGTTTACGACGGGCTACGCCTAAGCGTACAATTTTGTATTTATATTTGTGATTTTTAAAACTTGGGATTTTTCGGATCAATTGCTACTATAAAATGATTCAGTTTTTTATAAGTGTGATTCAATCAGTAGACATATAATTATCTTTTACTGTACATTTTCAGCTTTCCCGGACATCTAAAAAAATAAATATTTCTAACAATTTTCTGGAAGATGATATTAATTAGTTTTCATGTTTACTTTACTGATTTATCATGAAGTTTATATATTCCTGCTATTTTTTTTTGAAAATTATAGTAACCTAAGTTTTAGTGAGTATGTTACTTGTTATCTACCATCTAGCTGAAAACAGCTATTTTGCAAGGTATCTACTACTAATCAAGAATTTTCCTGTAAGTTCTTGAATTTGTCACTCCAATTTGTGCAGGGTGACTATTTAGGCCCACACAACATTAGAACCCGTTTCCAGTACTTATGAAGAGATTCCCTTCTGCTGATTTAGTCGCCTCTGCATCTCACCACACACCATCATGGCGGCAATTATCAGCAAACTCATTCTTGGCCGGAGGTTTACCATTATTGTTGTGCAAGTGATAATTTTGCCGAATCCCAAGACTAAGAGTTGCTCTACAATCACAAACTTAAGTAAGATATTGAACTTTTGGAATGCTTAGTTTTGAATAATACTTTTTCTCTTGTGAAGTTACCCTCAAGAATAAACTTCTTGAAAAAGTACCCGACGACTTTTGTCACGGATATAAAAACATACTTCCTCCGCGCGGACTTAATGCCTATAAACCTTGATGGAGAAACATTTACATTTACATTAAAGTAGATTTTGGTCGCTCCAGAATTCAGGATTAGGGACAAAAAACTTTTGCAAGAGAACTAAAGTATCTATAATTTTAGGCTACAAAATACGGATAACAATGATACTTTTGTGACTGATGGGCGAGAGCCAATGGTCTTTGTGTGGCACTTGAGTTACTGTTAGATTGGCTAGATTAGCTAAAGATACAGAAAACCAATCTAATTTTTGAAATACTATATCCTGACAACTAGTCGGGCAATTTTGCTATTGGTCAGTAGCATTAATTGGTTTAGTTGTAAGTTGTGGATTATAGCTTAACAGAGATTGGTGAATTAAGAGTTGGGGGGTGTGGAATCTCTGTACTAACTCAAATATGACCGCTATATTTATCTAAAAAGTGCTTCCAACAAAGTCACGGTGAATTCCGAAAAGGTAATTCACTAATTTTGCCTGCAAATGTTAATTTTATTTCAGAGCGATCGCAATGAAGACACTTCCGATTAGTAGATACAGATTTTTCCAAAAGCTCCAGCCCCTACCTTTGTTGAAAAAAATCACTGGTAAGTCGGTTACTGGTTGTTTACAAGTGTTTAGCACATCAGGCTCTTGGTCAATATATGTAGATGAGGGGAAACTAATTTATGCCAGCTACTCAGAGAAAATGTTTGAGCCGCTTTACAGAAATTTGCAACGCTTGAGCGAGCAAATTTCTACTCTCCCTGACGGAATCAAAGATCAGGTGCGGGCGATATTTGAAACTGGTATTGAAAATCAGGCAATACCGAACCCAGATTATCTGGCTATTTGTTGGTTAGTCAATCAGAAATATATCAGTTCTTCTCAAGCAGCAATGCTAATAGAGCAATTGGCGCTAGAAGTTCTAGAGTCATTTCTGAATTTAGAGGAGGGAAGCTATGAATTTATTCCTGAGAGTTTTCTGGATGATATGCCAAAATTTTGTCATCTAAATGTTCGTTTATTAGTTGAACGATGTTTAACGCCCCAAAATGTTCGCGTTAGCGTCTCTGAAAGAGAAGCGGGTTATCGTCAAACATCGCCAAATTATCAATCGCATACCTCACAATTTTTCCAAATAAATGAGCTACAATCTAAAGCCAAAACTACGCCAAAGTTACCTAAAATAAACGGCTATAAGCCAGCAACCTACTCGATTAATACTAATGAACACAGAGGTCAGCAAATCATCCAACCGCCTGCTGACAGAAAAATCTACACAATCTTGTGTATTGATGACAGTCCTACAGTATTGAATGCTATTAAAAGTTATTTAGATGAGCAAACCTTTTCCGTTATCGGAGTCACTGATTCTTTAAAAGCTTTAATGCAGATTATCCGTATAAAACCCGACATAATTTTGTTGGATATATCAATGCCTAATCTCGATGGATATGAACTCTGCTCTTTGCTGCGTAAACACTCATATTTTAAAAATACACCTGTGATTATGGTGTCAGAAAAAGTAGGATTCCTAGATAGAGCTAAAGCTAAGATGGTGAGAGCATCAGGCTATTTAACTAAGCCTTTTAAACAAGGAGATTTACTAAAAGTCATTTTTCAACATATTGTTTAATTTCCTAATATAGCAAGTCACTCCATTTAAACAGCCTATTATTTTAGATATTTAAGGTTGAATATTATCTGCGTCACTATCATTATAGTTATAGAATATTGTCTGAGTGAGTGAGAATTAATCATTCTCTTATAAAGGCAGATTAATACAGCATAATTCTGAATTCAGGAGAAAAATACGCTTTATACCTGGGTAAAAGATTTAGCTTGTGTACCTCACAAACTTGAAATCTGCTACACAAGTTGTTAACAGTGACAAATAATCAGTTAAGGGATTCCCAAATAAAAAAATATACAACTATTTATTGTGGGGTGGGCGACACGATAGCCCATAGTCAAAGGCGGGCAAGATGCCCACCCCACAAGATTGGATAATTTATACCAATTTGAAAAAAGAATGCGACAAATAGACCATTTGTAGAGACGCGATGAATCGCATCTTTAGCCAAGCATGTATTGCAATAATTAATTGAATTGCTATTATTTCTTGTAATATCATGTCCGCTTGATTGCTTATTAAACCCGAAGAACCCCACCCCCGCCAAAGCTACGCTTTGTCTCCCCTCCCCGCTTGCGGGGAGGGGATTAAGGGGTGGGGTGCAATGACTGTGGTTAGCATAACTAATTATGCGGACATGATATAAGTCCCTAATGTACATCTTTTTTAAAATTGGTATTAGTTACAAGCCCTAACCTAAAAGTCAGTAGGGTTATTTTTCCTGAAATGTCCAGACTCCTTCATCCCAATCTGATTCTGTTGGGGGTGATTGTAACCAATGCTGACAACGCAACAGATGCAACATAGCAGCTTTGTCCTGGCTGTCTGCTGCCAAAACATTAGCAAATTCAGCCCTGGCACGAGAAAACTGCCGCTGGAGGTAATACTCACGCCCTTTATGATAGTGTTCAATCACTTGCAATTTTTCGCTTTCAATCGGATTTGAACGCAAACCCAGTAATTCGTATATGGCTACTGGTTCGTTTCTACCCTTGACACGAATGTAATCTAGTTCCCTAGCCCAAATGTTTTCTTGGCATGGTTTAAAAGTGTTATGGCTAATAATAATATCGCAACCATACTGTTTACTAACACTTTCTAATCGGGAGCCAAGATTAACGCCATCGCCAATGGCCGTAAATTCCATCCGTTTACTAGAGCCAATATTCCCGCTAATCACGGTATCTGAGTTGATGCCAATGCCAATTTTAATTCTGGGCTTATCATCTGTATGGCGACGTTGATTAAATTCGTGTAGGCGATGGCGCATTTCTAAGGATGTTTGTACTGCCATCCAAGCGTGTTCTTCTAATGGTAGAGGAGAACCAAACACAGCCATGATGGCGTCGCCGATGTATTTATCAAGAGTGCCTTTATGTTTAAAGACTGCCTCCACCATTGATTCAAAATATTCATTGAGCATACTCACCACTTCTTCTGCTTCCAAGTTTTCTGTTAATGTGGTGTAGCCGCGAATATCGGAAAATAATATTGAAACTTCTTTGCGATCGCCTCCTAGTTTAGCATCATCTAATTTCAGCAATTCTTCGGCTAATTCCTGGGTCATGTAGCGGTACATTGTACTCTTGAGCCGCTTTTCATCACTGATGTCTTCCATCACCACCAGCGCCCCCCGGACTTGCTCTTGGTCGCTAGCATCGGCTATTGTATTAATCGATAAATTAATACTATGCTGTTCTGTACCAGTGCTTAAAAGTGTGCGATCTGGGTAATATTGCTGCCGGCCTTTTAAGTCAACTGCATGTAAAGCATCCTGATACCACTTGCTAAAGTCGCCTTCTTTGATGCCGATCGCGTCAGTAACTAATTTACCTTCTAAACGGTCATCTACTCCCAGCCCTAGCAAACGTTGGGCGCTTTCATTGGCGGCGATAATTAAGCCAGTTTTATCAGTGGAAACCACGCCATTGGAAAGACTACGCAGAATATCCCGTTGCATTTGTTCTTGTTGCTTGACTGTGGCAAATAACTGAGCATTTTGCAGCGCGACTCCCGCTTGAATATTAAAAGCTTCCATGAACTCTTCATCGTTGCGGTCAAAGCTAGCTTGGAAGCAGTCGGGAGCTTTGGGCCAATCAGCTGGATTATAAGGTGGAAAATCCCCGGATTTCTTTTTATTTACGAGTTGGGTAACGCCAATCAGTTGTTGATCGGCATTAAATACTGGCATACAAAGTAAGCTACAGGTGCGATAGCCATTTTGCTGATCTAGTTTTTGGGCTGTCTCTGAGTCAGGATCGTAGTACAAATCAAAGCCAATATTTAACTTTTTGCCAGAAGCCGCGACTATGCCAGCAAAACCTTTACCTACGGGGACTCGCAACTCTTTCGTTGAACCATCATCTTGAGTAATTTTCGTCCACAATTCATGACGATCGCGGTCTATCAACCATAGTGTACTGCGATCGGCATTCATCAGTTCTTTGGCTTCATCCATCACCCGTTTCAGGGTATCTTCTAAGTCGAGACTACTTTGAGAGAGAGACTTAATCGCCTTCATCAGCGCCGCCACTGCTCTTTGTTTTTGGGTAGCTACATAAAAAGAGCGCGAGGACTCTAAAATCAGGCAAATCGAAGGGGCAAATTCTTGAAATAATTGTTCGTCAGCACTGGTGAAACCTTTAGTATCAATGCGCTCTGCAAGTGGAGCATCGTGATTATTTTTAGATTTTAATTTATTCAGTAATTGTACTACTGCAACTAATTGCCCATGTTCATTTAAGAGTGGCAAAGCTAGCATGGTGTAGGTGCGATAGCCAGTTCTCTTTTCTTGTTCTTGGGCAAAATGCGATCGCGGATCGTTATAGAAATCAAAGGGGATATTAATAACTTCTTTAAAAGTGGCAACTTCACCACCAATGCCTTTATTAGCCGGGATGCGAATTTCTAAAGAGCGACCGCCCTCACCCTCAGCTAAAATTGACCAAAGTTCTTGCTTTTCTTCATCCAATAAAAATATCGTCGTCCGGTCTGCCCCCAGTAATTCCCCGGTTTTCAAGGTAATCGAATGCAACATTTCTTGCAGAATGGTTTCAAACCCCTGAGAATCGAGCATTGATAGGGTTTGATGAACAATCTGTAATTTTTGCTCAACATCCTGAACCACCTGTTTAAAAGTATCCTGAGTCAGGGGAGCAAGAAACGTAGAAAAAGTTCCTTGTCTTGTGGCAAGAGCACCCACAGGAGCAGATTTTGCTGGTAATTCGAGGTTTTCTTGGTTGTGAACACTAATAATCACATCAGTGGTCTCCCCACAACTTCCTTGATACGCTGACATAACTGGTATTTTATATAACAGAATGAGGTTTTAGATTTAACAATGAGATTAAATTTATGTAAGTGGTGTTAAAAGCAACAATTGCTCGACATTATCCATAGTTTAATCGCTTGTTTAGCCAGCGTCATCCTGTGAATAAACGCTCAAGCTGATTACCAACAAGCATGGCTTGACCAAAACCCCTTCCCAGTGGTGAATACAGATGATAAATAGAGGGTTAGACCCCTCATGTAAACGAGAAAACAATGTTTTCTGCAGGAGATTGATTGTTAGTGTTGCGTTGTAAGATTTTGCAAGGTAACACTAATGAGCATTGGTGTATCCGTAGAGTATAGTCGATTTCTTTGAAAATGGCTGTGTTTCGTAAGTAATTATACGTAATCTTATATTCAACTGCGATCGCTTCCTGTCGCAGATATGTCAGCCTGAAAAAAAAGTGCTGAGTAACAAATACTGAACCCGCAGATCCCCGACTTCTTTGAGAAGTCGGGGATCTTGTTGATCGCAAATGATTTAGGATTCCTATAGATATTAATTTTATACAGATAAAGTTAATTAAAAATATTAAGCACAATAGCATTTCAGCCAAACATAAATATAAAATCAGATTCAATCTTTGGGTTTAACCCAGGATGTAATATTCACCCGATTGAAATCCACAGGATTATTTTAATGAGAAAATTAAAGACTCAAGTATTTTTAGGCTTGACAGGCGCATTTTTGGCAGTCGGATATTCCAGTTTGCTAGCTACAGAAATTCCCATACAGAGTACATCAAACCTCAGAAATGATTTATTAGCGCAATTAGAAACTAATCCAAATGTCAATGAGTATCTGGAGAAAAATAAACCAGAAAGTTATCAAGCTCTAAAAAGGCAGTTAGATACAGCTATTGAGGATGCAAAAAGACCCAGTGAAGAGAAAGTAATAAAAAATCTTTGGTCATTGTCAAAAACTAATCCTCAAATAAAGTGGAGAGCAAATAACGGCAAAATTGAATATCTGATGGCGAGTTGGAAATATGTCAAAAACCCAACCGAGGATTGGAAAGTAGGTACAAAAAAAAGTATAGAAGCACGGACTTGGTTAACAGCCGTTCCTCAAGTTAAGGAATTTTGTCAAAATTGTAAGGGGATCGGTATAGATATTCCCGGTAATATTATGCTTTCTCTGAGGTTACAGCAGTATTTAGGCTTAATTTTAAATAGAAATTCAAATAAGACGCATTTTGTCGAAATGTGGGTGAAAGCTGAGGATTTAAGTAGACCATGTGTCGATCCAGAAATTAATGATTCTAGTTGTAATGTTTTTAATATACCGATTCCTGCTAGTTATCCGATTTTGCAAGAGATATACACAAGTTCTTATGCCGTTGCTAGTCAAGAAAATTATCCTTGGACAGGTTTAGGTTACACCTATGATTGGGGAAATCCGAAAAAACCTCGTGAAGGGGCTAGTGAGTTTCTGATCGACGGAACTAAAGAAAAACCGATAGAAATAGAAGTTGTTTCAGTCACAGCTACGAAAGAATATTGTAATAATCAATATTTAACGCTAAAAGATTAGAAATGAGCGCTCATGAAACATCTTGAAGGTAAAGTGGCTTTAGTAACAGGTGCTACGCGGGGAATTGGTAGGGGAATTGCCATTGGCCTTGGTGAAGCAGGTGCAACTGTATACATCACTGGTCGCAGCCTCAACTCCTCTAATGATGGGGTTTCAGGAAGTCTTAGTGAAACGAAATCAGCCATTGAGGAAGTCGGTGGTGTATGCATTCCCGTCCAAGTCGACCACAGCGAGGATGAGCAGGTGCGTTTGCTTTTCGATCGCATTCAAGATGAGCAAAATGGCCAACTCGACCTACTGGTAAATAATGCTTACTCAGGAGTTCAGGCATTAAAAGACGCTCAGGGACAGCCCTTTTGGGATTCTGAACCAAGTCTTTGGGATGCTAGCAACAACGTTGGGCTTCGCAGCCACTATGTTGCGAGTGTTTTTGCGGCTCGGATGATGACTAAGCGTAACTCTGGACTCATTTGCACCATTTCCTCATGGGGTGGGATGTCTTATATCTTTGATACAGCTTATGGTGTTGGTAAAGCAGCTTGCGATCGCCTAGCTGCTAATATGGCTGTTGAGTTAAAGCCCTATAATGTCACTTCTGTTTCAATTTGGCCAGGTATTGTTGGTACTGAGCTTTTTTCCCGTTTTGCTTCGGAAATGAATCAAACCAATGCTACTGAAAATAATTTCTCATTTTTAAGCGATCGCTACAACTGGGAAACTCCCTTATTTACTGGACGAGCGATCGCTGCACTTGCTGGTGAGCCAAATATAATCCGCCGTACAGGGCGTGTACAGATTGTTGCTGAACTGGCTAAGAAATATAATCTTGTAGATGAAAATGGCTATCAGCCCGCATCCCTACGCTCTCTGCGTTTTGTGCTGCCGGCTGCATTGCCTCTACTGAGAAAGTACTCATGGCTCATACCTGATATTAAACTGCCGTGGTCGCTGCTATTATTGAATGCCCTCGGTTCGCCTAAAATTTAATGCCCAATATGCAAATTTTGTCACCCCTTTAGCAAACAAGCTGTTTGAGATCGTAAAACTTTGTATCCTGAATTAATAGGTCTTAATAGTTCTTTTAAAACTGGTGCAAGAAGATTTTCGGTTAATTGTTGATTTAGTTTTAGTTCTAGGCGTTGCAGCCTGTGGCGGACTATTGGCGGCACTTTTGCAACAACCCGTGCTGCTGGGGTATCTTATTGGCGGGATAGTCATTGGGCCAACGGGACTGGGATTGATTAAAGAACTGATTCAAGTAGAGACTCTGGCACAGTTCGGGGTAGCCTTTTTGTTATTCGCCTTGGGTGTGGAATTTTCCTTTGCGGAACTCAAGAAGGTAAAAGCGATCGCTCTTGGTGGAGGTGGACTCCAGATTGCTTTGACGATTTTAGTGACAGTTTTAGTCTGCGGGTTAAGCGGAGCCTGGGGAGCCTTACCTGCGAAGGGGATGTTTTTGGGGTGTATTCTGTCCCTGTCTTCCACAGCAGTTGTCCTCAAGTGCTTGATGGAGCGCAATGAAACAGAAACGCCCCACGGGCAAGTGATGCTCGGAATTTTAGTTGTCCAGGACTTGGCACTGGGACTAATGTTAGCAGTCTTACCAGCCCTCAACCAACCAGCAGAAACTATTGGCATTGCTGTCCTAACAGCGTTGGGTTCGATTGCTTTATTTGCTGCTGGGGCTGTAGCTGTGGGGATTTGGCTGATACCGCCTTTGTTACAACTGCTAGCCCGTACCGAAAGTAAAGAACTATTTTTATTAGGGGTTGTAGCCCTGTGTTTGGGCATTGCCCTGTTGACAGAGCATTTGGGACTGTCCATTGAAATGGGGGCATTTGTCGCGGGTTTGATGATTTCTGAGGTAGAGTACGCCGACCAAACCCTGACTTATGTCGAACCACTGCGAGATATCTTTGCCAGTTTGTTTTTTGCCGCCATTGGGATGTTAATTGACCCAGTGTTTTTGTGGAACAACCTGGAATTAATTTTGGGATTGGTGACACTAGTTTTCTTGGGTAAATTTTTGATTATCACGCCCTTAGTGAAACTGTTCCGCTATCCTTTGAAAACAGCCATAATTGCCGGTTTAGGATTGGCGCAAATTGGGGAATTTTCCTTTGTTCTCGCTAGTGAAGGGCAGTCTTTGGGGCTGGTGTCTCGACAAATATACTTATTAATTTTGGGAACCACCGCAGTTACTCTGATGCTTACTCCCTTTGTATTGCGGTTAGTGCCATTTTTATTTAACTTTGCCGAATCAATGCCCTGGTTGAAACCGTACTTAGAAGAAGATGAGGCGCGGGATGTATCGGAAGATTTGCCCTTCAAAGACCATGTAGTTGTTTGTGGCTATGGGCGAGTCGGCAAGAATTTGGTGAAGTTGTTGCAGCAACATGACCTACCTGTGGTAGTTATCGACCAATCAGAGAGTAGAATTCAGCAGTTGCGTGAGGCTGGGGTATCTTATGTTTATGGCAATTGCGTCAGTTTACACGTTCTGGAAACCGCCGGGGTGAATCACGCCAAAGGAATGGCGATCGCACTTCCTGACCCTATGAGTACCCGTCTTTGTTTGAAACGCGCTTTGGAATTGTGCCCAGAATTAGATTTGGTTGTCCGTGCTACCCAGGATAAAAATATTGAGGTGCTGTATCAATTGGGAGCCAGGGAAGTTGTGCAACCAGAGTTTGAAGCCAGCTTAGAAATGGCAACCTATTTATTAACTGGCTTAGGCTTGTTGTCGCCACCTGTCGTACAACGAGAAATGCAGCAAATCCGCAACGATCATTACTTAGATTTGCGCCCAGAGCGCTCTGCAACTGAAGTTGCTCGTGATTTGCGCCAAGCTACGCGCGATTTAAATCAGCGCTGGTATCCTTTACCATCCAATTCGCCCTTAATTGGTATGAGCATAGAAGAAGCGGATATGCGCTATTTAACAGGAGTGAGTTTGATGGCGATTCGCCGCGCTAACGGCGAAGAAATTGATTATCCCAACAATCAAACCAAATTGGCAGAAGGCGATCGCTTGTTAGTAGTAGGGGCTGATGAAGAACTAGCAGCTTTGGCAGAATTTGCCAAGGGACAAGCGGCTGTTCCCGGAGAAAATAGTGCTTGTCAGTGGGTTACAGTCAATGCAGATGCACCAACACTAGGTAAAACCCTTGCAGATTTAGATATCGCCAAGCAATTTGGAGTACAGGTACAGGCGATCCGGCGAGATGGTAAATTTATCCGCTATCCTGATGGCGGCATGGATTTGCGAGTCGGCGACCAAGTATTATTATGTGGTGGCTTGACAGGTTTGAGTCAACTAGAACAGTTATTTGCGATCGCTAGTTCAGTACCCCTTTCGATCCCAGTGCTGAAAGCTGGTGAGGCAGAAACGCTCAAAGACTTTCTACCTGCGGATAGTGTGACTGATTAAGCTTTAAGACTCTGCAAGCTAAGTGGCTCAATATAGCGATCGCGCCTTTGGGATGGTAGTGATTTGGCTATTTGGGGTGCTTTTTCATATTCTTTTAGGATAATAAGCTAAAAAACATCTCATTTGCATAATCGAATTAAATATATAGCAACGGACAGGGAGCTTAGGACAGCAATAAAATCACAAAGTACGCTGTTGAAGACGCATTTCCCGCAAACTGTCCTAACGGCTTTGGCAACTGCTATAACTCTTGTGGGGTGGGCATCTTGCCCGCCCAGTTTATGCAATTTAAATGTGGAACAGCTTACCAGATCCAAGATGTTCTCTCTGATGCGGACATCATCATGGATTGAGTAATTTGCAGCTCAGTTTTGGTAACAGTCCATCCGTAAGAGCTTAAAAGGATGTTTGAAAAGTGGTTGCGGGGTAAGGCGACAAATCAAGCTTGAGGACTGGCGATCTTTTGCCCTTGACTACTCTAAATTTTGATTATCTTTTGCAGAAAAATATTTAATTGGGTCATCTGCTTGATCTTTGTCAATCGCAGAATTTTTCGGTCTACTGAATTTGATTATCTTGTTTGATAACTGAATTTATCTAAGAATTGAGCTTTACTTTTTACAAATTTCTTCTATCTTTACAATACTTTTTTATCTCATATTTTCAGTTATCAGATACTTTGGCGATAATGATAATTACTGTACTGTATTTACAGTACTTTATCCAAAATTATTTGTGAGAACGCTTTTTAAGACTTAATGGCAAAAGTCAGATGAAGAGAAGCGATCGCGTAACAAAGTTTCGCGATAATGGTTATAAACTAAGAAAAACTACGTTTTTATATCGTTGTAGCTGTATCTTTTCATCTTGAAAATATTACTGAAATTATACTTATAATGTTGTACACAAGTTTACGTATTATTACGAGAGCATCTGCTAATCTACTCTGTAAGCTTTTAGGACAGCCTAGTGTTAGTAATTTAGAAACTCAACTCTATGATAAACAAGTTCAGATTCAGCAGCTAGAAGAGCAAGAAAGGGCGCTTTACCGAGTTATTAGCAAAATTCGAGCTTCTCTTGAATTAGAAACAATTTTTCGTACAGCCACTAAAGAAACTTGCAAGTTACTCCGAGTCGAACGGATTGCCGTTTATCGTTTCTATGAAAACTGGGGTGGAGAATTTGTCAGTGACTTTGAGTTTGCAGAGACTGGATGGGATGATGTAGAGACATTAGGAAAAAATACAGTTTGGAATGACTCTTATCTAAAAGAACATCAAGGTGGACGCAGAAATGTTGAATCCTAATACAAAACTTTACATATCTAGTTACACTAACTCTA